>NZ_JBNNVB010000005.1:0-6621 GCF_050280325.1 Lysinibacillus sp. NPDC093216
ACTATATCAACAACCGACCAAGAAAATGTCTTGGTTGGAAAACTGCAAACGAGGCTTTTAATGAGCAATTGTTGCACTTAATTTGACAAATCATCAAATTAATAAAAATGGTATAAGAATCTGTTAATAAGTTATTCGTATGAGAAAATTGGCTCATCACCAAAGTTGTGAATGACATTTGTTAAAACATATGCCAAGTATTAGTTGATTGGAGTGGAGACTGGGCGACTCCTTGGGGATTAGCGATAGAGGAACGAAGGCTAAAACCATCACGTCCTGTGATAACGCCTTCGTGACCAACCTCGGTGCTGCTGACGCTGCGTTAGCACTACGCTTTCGCGCAAAAAACATCTGTTGGCCCGAGACCCTGCAGCGTAGCGGATGTTTTCTGTGCGAAAGCGAAGCGACAGCAACAAAAGCGGCTCAGCGGACGCCCCCAGGAAGCTCTGCTCTGCGCGAAAGCGAAGCGTCAGCGGCAAATGTTTTATCTGTGCGAAAGCGAAGCGACAGCAACAATTGGTTTCTGTAGCGAAAGCAAAGCGGCAGCTACAAAGCGCCCAGTCGGAACGGAAATCAACCACACGTTATAGTGATGAGCCAAAGAATTAACATGTAATTTAATTTTGGTGTTTGTAACGTGAGGAGATAAAAATAAAGGCACCCAGTTAAGGATGCCTTTAAAGATACGTATGAAGGACTATTCGAATTTTAATGAGTCGCCATCAAAAGTTTCATCTGCTACTTTAATTGAGTCAGTTGGGCATCCTTCGAAAGCATCTTGCATGTCTTCTAGTAGATCTTCTGGAACTTCAGCAGTTCCCATGTTATCATCTAAAATAACGAAGGCAATCCCTTCATCATCATAATCATAAATATCTGGTGCTGCGGCTCCGCAAGCGCCACAAGCGATGCATGTATCTTTATCAACAATTGTGAATTTAGCCATTTTTTTTTCTCTCCTTTTACATGTTCCTACAAAGCTTCATACTCATTTTAAAGATGTTTATCTTACATTTCAACATAAATACTATTAAATTGGAGGAATTTGCGTCTATGTTTCATCAAATTTTATTGCAAATCTTTCAAAAACTAAATAACGAACGAACAATTTCTGCTGCTTATCATGTATTAAGAGGAAAGCGCTCAGGTCAGACTATTCAAGACATTGGCCTATTTCAGTTACATAATTATTTTGGGCTATTACCTAAGTTACCTAGGAAGACATTTGATGAAGCCGTAAATT
This sequence comes from Lysinibacillus sp. NPDC093216, assembly GCF_050280325.1. Lineage (NCBI taxonomy): Bacteria > Bacillati > Bacillota > Bacilli > Caryophanales > Bacillaceae > Lysinibacillus > Lysinibacillus sp. NPDC093216. Next base: position 1,244 of record NZ_JBNNVB010000005.1, read on the forward strand.
CGTTTTTACAGTATAGTTGGTTAACTATGCAAGAATCTGGTCACTATTCCATGAAAAAGCTAGGTTTACAGCGAGCAGAGCAGACATCTGATTATTTATTTGACGGGTGGCACTATAGGGGAAATGAGCATATATTTTTTGCGAGGTTCTCGTTAATTGTACAAAGTTTATCCTATCAAAGCGCTGGAGTTCGTTCTTTTTCTCCAATAAGTAGGGATACGAATATTCAGTCTTGGGTTCGTACATTTTTAGTCGAGTCTAACTTTCAAGATGGGCATTTACAGCAGCAATTATTGGAGGAATGTGAACGCGCGCTTTCCGTGTTACCCTTATCAGATGCCAACAAACAGCTTGTCCTCTATCGGTTGAGTGGTCATAGTTTACCAGGATGGACGTGGCAGCAGCTTGCGAGTGAACGTCAGGAAACAGTTTTAGATTGTCAGTTAGCGTTTATAGAATTGCTACATACATTATTAAATGAAGTTCATCAGACAGATGATTATCCGTTACTTGGTAAAGTGGCAGAAGGATTAAGAGTCAAAGCATTACTAACCGATTCAGCGCAGCAAACAGCACATTTTTATGAGCAGGGCTATTCAATTGAACAGATTGTGCAAATAAGGAGACTAAAACAAAGTACAATCGAGGATCATTTGGTGGAACTAGCCATGAACGAACCGAACTTTTCGATTGGTCCATTCGTCTCATATGAAGAAGCGGAAAAAGTTTGGCTGGCATCGAAACACTATCAAACAAAAAAATTGAAAACATTGCATGAAGTAGTTGAAGGTATGAGTTATTTCCAGTTAAGGCTTGTCCTCGCGAAAGGAGAAGTATAGATGGAGCTTGAACAAACATTGACAAAGTATTTTGGCTATACAGCATTTCGTCCAGGCCAGAAAGAGGTCATTGAAGCCATTTTAGAAGAAAAAGATGTTATCGCTTTATTACCAACTGGAATGGGAAAGTCACTTTGTTACCAACTATCAGGATATATCCTGCAGAAGCCAGTATTAATTGTTTCTCCTTTGCTTTCTCTAATGCAGGATCAGGTAGAGGAGCTAAAACGCTTTGGTGAAAAGAGGGTAGTTGCCTTAAATTCATTTTTAACCGTAAGTGAAAAACGGTATGTATTACATTTTTTAGAGCAGTATCGTTTTATCTTTACGTCACCAGAGATGCTTTTACAGCAGCAAGTTCAAGACAAGCTTTCACAAATGCAGTTAGGTCTTATCGTCGTGGACGAGGCACATTGTATTTCTCAGTGGGGCTTTGATTTTCGGCCAGATTATTTACGAATTGGACAATGGTTTTCACAAGTAAATCGTCCACCGATTTTAGCATTATCGGCGACTGCGACGAATAAAGTAGTCAATGACATACGAGATACATTGTCGCTGGATACACCATTTGAGTTTTTGTACAATGTGGATCGGCCAAATATTCATCTTGGGCGTGTCGTATTTGAGGATAGGGCAGATAAAACACACTGGATTATGCAACATGTTAAAGAAACGGCAGGACCGGGTATATTATATATGTCCTCGCGGAAGCGTGCTGAACAATATAGCGAAGCGCTTATACAGGCTGGTATACGAGCGGCAGCTTATCATGCAGGCTATGGTGCTGATGACCGTCAGTTTATTCAGCAACAGTTTATTGACGGGGAACTCGACTGGATTGTGGCTACGAATGCTTTTGGAATGGGTATTAATAAGTCAAATATTCGTCAGGTTATCCATGAAACGCTGCCTGCTAATGTAGAAAATTACATGCAGGAGATTGGTCGTGGAGGTCGTGATGGTCAACCAGCGCTCGCAATTTTACTTTATAGTGAGGGTGATGAGGAACTTGCGAAATTTGTTGTAACAGGCGATTTGCCAACAGCTGGTCATGTTGATCGTTATCAGGAACTATTAAATCAACAAGTACAGCCTTCACAAATGTTGAAAAATGGAGAGCTGAGTGAGACCGCTTTTCGAGTGCTTGATTACTGGCTACAACAAGAAACGATGGAACAAGTTAAAGTGCGTTTAAATCATTTAGCACTGGAAAAGTATCGTGCTGTCGATAAAATGCATAAAATGACTCAGACAAAAGACTGTATTCGCACACAGCTAGTCGGGTATTTTGGGCAAAAATTGCTGAAAAAACCAGAAAACTGTTGTGAAAATTGTGGAATCCATTATGATGAAATCAATAAGGTACGCTTAAAAGAAGAGAAGAAAATAGAAATGATTCCATGGGAAAGTCGGCTAAAGCAACTCTTAATGGGTTGTTAAAGGTTCATCACCAAAAGTTGTGGATGACATTTGTTAAAACGTATGCCATATAATAAGTTGATTTCCGTACCGACTGGACGCCACCAGGAAAGTGCCCGGTCGGAACGGAAATCAACCCCACGTTATGGTGATATGTCCTTTTTAGACTATAACTGACGGTCATTTACTTTTTTCGCAATATTCGTCATAATAGAATGATAGAAAGCGTAGTAAGGTTGGAGGAACGGCGAATGAGTAAAGAAGATTATCGCGATAAAATCGAAGAACATCGTCAATCTTTTGAAGAAGAACAAAAAGAACAGCAAGCTTTATCTAGGGTTTCAAGAATGAAGAAAAATGGAAATGACAATAAAAAGCCAAGTAATACAAAACGAAAACCGCCATTAATGACGATTCTTTTTGTAATTTTTATCTTAATTCCATTATCGATATTAGTCTATTTTTTAAAATTCTATGAACCTGGAACAACAATTGAAGAGGCTGAAAAAAAATCTTCGGATGAAGTTGTAGAATTTGACGATTCAGGGGATGAAGGTAAGTTAGCTGTGTCAACTGACAAAAACAAAGCAAAAGAAGACGATAAAGCAAACAAAGATAAAACAGACAAAGATAAAACAGACAAAGCAAAAGAGCCTTCTAAGAAAGACGCTGAGAAATTAGCAGCTGAGCAGAAGGCAGCTGAGGAAGCGAAAAAGGCCGAAGCAGCCAAGAAGGCAGAAGAAGCTAGAAAAGCCGAGGAAGCTAAAAAAGCTGAGCAAGCTAGAATAGCACAAGCAGAAGAGGCTAGAAAAGCGGAACAAGCACGAAAGGCCGAGGAAGCGCGTAAAGCTGAGGCAGCACGCAAAGCAGAAGAAGCAAAACAAGCCGCAAGTGCAAGTACTCATACAGTAAAAGCAAATGAAAATCTATATCGTATTGCATTGAATCACTACGGTGATGGCAGTGAAGCAACACTAGCGAAAATTCGTGCAGCAAACGGTATGTCTTCAAATAATGTAATGATCGGGCAAGTGATTAAGCTACCATAAGAAAAGCGGGTGTCATTCTTTGGCAATGATGTTTTTCTAGTATAAAATAATGGACAAACGTTAACACCAAATATGGTTGAGGCGTACGTCTGATTTAGTGAAAAGGCGATTCTTCATTATAACGAATCGTCTTTTTGCTTTCGTAAGGAGATGTGAAGGAATGATTTATTTTGGACTATTTGTTTTAGTAGTCATCGCGTTCCTGCTTTATATGTTGAAGGTGGCACATGAAAATAATGTTTTACATCATCAATTGTTATTAAAGGGTGAACAGGAAAAAATCCGACTATTTTTTATTTCGGATACACATTTACGCAAAATTAATCGCCAGATGATTGAACAGTTAGATGGTCAATTTGATGCTGTTATTATTGGTGGAGATTTTGCAGATGGACGCACACCTATTCAACGTATTCATGACAACCTAAAGTTATTAACTCCTTTAGGACCAACTTATTTTGTATGGGGGAATAATGACAGAGAAGTAGGTGAAGGACGATTACGAAGTATTTTGCAGGAACATGGTGTTCAGATCATCGCTAATGATGCTGTATTACTACCTAAAAAAAACCGCTTTTGGCTAAATGCAATTGAAGATACATCTACAATGAAATATAGCTTTGATGAAGCATTTGCAAAGGTAGGAGAGAAAGACTTAGTTGTTTTCATCTCACATAACCCTGGCGTTTTTGCAAGAGTCCGTGCAAAATTTAGAGCAGATTTAATGATTGGTGGGCATTTACATGGTGGTCAAATTAGAATTGGTCCATACGGTGTGCATCCTAATGGCTCTTATCGGGAGCGTGAGGGTGTGATGACGTTAGTAAGTAACGGCTATGGTACGACATTATTACCTTTTCGGCTTGGTGCGAGACCACAGTGTCATATTATTGACATTGAAATTTCGGGTAAATAAACAACCAAAACTCGATAGAAGGCGTATAATGGAAACGATAAGGATTAATTCGGTAAAAGCCCGATTAAGTAAAGTATTAGCAAATTGCTGATACAAAGTTGATAGGAGTGTCAAGAAATGCAGCAAGTAGATGCAATTATTGTTGGAGGAGGCCCATGTGGTTTAGCAGCAGCAATAGCCTTGCAAAATATTGGATTAAAGCCAATTGTCATTGAAAAAGGCAATATCGTAAATGCGGTATACAATTACCCTACGCATCAAACTTTTTTTAGTACGAGTGAACGACTAGCTATTGGTGATGTTCCCTTTATTATTGAAGGTCGTAAACCAAAGCGAAATCAAGCACTAGTTTATTATCGAGAAGTTGTACGTTTGAAAGCTATTCAAGTAAATCGCTTCGAGAAAGTAAATAGCGTTGTAAAAAATGGAGCGGTGTTTACAGTAACGACAGATAAAGAGGTCTATACAACACCTTATGTTGTGATCGCAACAGGCTACTATGACCATCCGAATTATTTAAACATCCCAGGTGAAAAATTGCCAAAAGTCTTCCATTACTTTAAAGAGGGACATGAATTTTTCGATACTGATGTTCTCGTAATAGGTGGGAAAAATTCGGCAATAGATGCAGCGCTTGAGTTGAATAAGGCAGGAGCTCGCGTCACTGTTGCCTATCGTGGTAGTGAGTATTCACCTAGCATCAAGCCATGGGTTTTACCAGAATTTGAAGGTGTAGTACGAAATGAAGAAGTCCAAATGCATTTCAATACAAATATACTGGAAATCCGAGAGCATGAAGTCGTAGTAGAAATTGATGGTAGCAAGAAAACTTTAAAAAATGATTTTGTTTTTGCTATGACAGGCTATCATCCAGATCATTCATTTATTCGAGCAATGGGTGTCTCTATTGATTATGAAACGGGTCGTCCTTTCTTTAATCCAGAAACTTTGGAAACAAATGTAGAAGGATTATTTATTGCGGGAGTTATTGCAGCTGGAAATAATGCTAATGAAATTTTTATTGAAAATGGCCGTTTCCATGGCGATTGTATTGCAAAGACAATTGACAAAAGAGCAAAATAGCAAGAGGAGCTGTATGAGCATGTAAGCTTATACAGCTTTTTTTAAAACGTCGGATAGAAGGGCAAGAGC
>NZ_JBNNVB010000005.1:6719-6869 GCF_050280325.1 Lysinibacillus sp. NPDC093216
TCGACGGAAAGAGATTGAGGCGACGGATAGAAGGGTCAGAGCGACGGATGAAAGAGCCGAAGCGACGGATAGAAGGGCAAGAGCGACGGAAAGAGATTGAGGCGACGGATAGAAGGGTCAGAGCGACGGATGAAAGAGCCGAAGCGACGG
>NZ_JBNNVB010000005.1:6964-251804 GCF_050280325.1 Lysinibacillus sp. NPDC093216
ACGGATAGAAGGGCAAGAGCGACGGAAAGAGAACGAAGCGACGGATAGAAGAGCCAGAGCGACGGATGAAAGAGCCGAAGCGACGGATAGAAGGGCCAAAACGACGGAAAGAGAACGAATCGGCGGATAGAAGGGCCAAAGCGACGGATGAAAGAGTCGAAGCGACGGATAGAAGGGCAAGAGCGACGGAAAGAGAACGAAGCGACGGATAGAAGAGCCAGAGCGACGGATGAAAGAGCCGAAGCGACGGATAGAAGGGCCAGAGCGACGGAAAGAGAACGAAGCGACGGAAAGAGAACGAATCGGCGGATAGAAGGGCCAAAGCGACGGATGAAAGAGCTGAATCGACGGATAGAAGGGCAAGAACGACGGAAAGAGATTGAATCGACGGATAGAAGGGTCACAGCGACGGATAGAAGGGCCAGAGCGACGGAAAGAGAACGAATCGCTCATCGAATGCCTCCAGGAAAGCGCCCAGTCGTAAGGAAATCACCCCCGCGTTAAGGTGTTAATACATAATTTCTCTAATGGAAGTTGAGAAAAAAAGGTGTGAAAGAATGCTTGGATTATATTGGATTCTTAGTTATATTACAGGGAACTTTATGACGGCGTATGTCGTTGGAAAAGCATATGGTGTTAATTTACAGGAAGAAAGAAGTAGAAACTTAGGGGCTAGAAATGCTGGTAGTGTGATTGGGAAAGGTGCTTTTCTATGGACTTTTTTAGGGGACTCTTTAAAAGGTGCGCTCATTGTTGGTGTAGGGCGTTTATTGCATTTCGAAGAATGGGTAATTGTGTTAGGCGCTAGTTTGGGCATGCTTGGTCATATGTTTCCGTTTTGGCTTAAGTTTAATGGGGGAAAAGGAGTAGTAACTTTTATAGGTGTAGGTCTGACATTATCTCCGAGCTTATTTTTCATGATGGTTGTAGGGACAGCTATTACGCTTGGTGTAACTAGAAGTTTAACACTTAGTATGTTAGGTGGCTTTGTTTTATATGTTGGAGCGATTGTTTATACAGATAAAATACTGTTATACATACCGATACTAGTAGCAATAAGTTTTATGCTTATTAAACATATGTCGAATATTAAAGAGTCTTTAGAGAGAAGGAAGTGATTATATGTATTGGTGTAAAATTGCGCATACAGAAGTGGAGTTTGAGGAAATTGCACGATTAAATTATGAAACCTTTGTCGAAGAAATTCCACAGCATAAACCAAACTCTGAAAGGAAAAAAGTTGACCGTTTTCATCATGAAAATACGTATATTGTTGTTTATAAAGGAATAGAACTTATAGGCATGCTTGCATTTAGAGATCAGAGGCCGTTCTCAATTGATGAAAAGATAGGAAAGGTTGAGCAGTATTTATCAAAAGAGATTAGTACTAAGCTATGTGAAATTAGATTGCTTGCCGTTAAGAAGGCTTACCGAACAGGAAGAGTACTGCTGAAATTGACGCAGGCATTGACTGCTTTTGCGTATGAAAAAGGTTATTCGGCAGCGGTTATCTCAGGTACTACTCGTGAAGAGAAGCTGTATAAGCAAATGGGCTTTACCCAATTTGCACCTGCTACAGGGACAGAGGGTGCTTTATTTTTACCAATGGTATTAACTAGACAGCAGTTTGAAAAATCTTTACAGCAAAGACTTGCGAAGGAGTGCCATACTTTTTATCCAGGTCCAGTGAAACAAAGAGAACCATTTATGTATTCAGAGCTTTCTCATCGTTCATTAGGCTTTCAATCATTATTTGAGCAAATGAGAAATAAGTTGCTTCAATTATCAGGAGCGGAGCATGTAGCTACAATTGTAGGGACTGGGACATTGGCAAATGAAGTTATGCTCGGGCAATTGAAGGCTCAACAATTAGGGCGTGGACTAATTTTAACAAATGGAGAGTTTGGAGAACGTCTTCGGAAGCAAGCAGAGAGATGGTCATTGGATTTTGATGTAATGGAGCAAGATTGGGGAAGTTCCTTTGATACAAATATTTTGGACGCTTATTTGCAAAAAAGATCTTATCAATGGCTTCTTGCAGTGCATGGAGAAACGTCGACTGGTACTTGTAATGATATTAAGGAAATTTTACAGCTTACAAAGCGATATAATATTAAGCTTTGCATTGATAGCATTAGTTCTTTCGGAGCAATGCCATTTTCTTTAAAAGATTGTTATTTAGCGACTGCGGTGAGTGGAAAAGCAATTGGTGCGCTCAGTGGTTTGGCTTTTGTTTTTTCGCAAAACATTGTGAAATCTTCTTCAACATTACCTGCTTATCTCGATTTAGCTATTTACCAGCAAGGTGAGATTCCATTTACATTACCAGCAGTACTTGTTGCAAATGTTACTGCAGCATTACAAGCATATCCAGAAAGATATGGACAGTTACAGCAACGTTTTAAAACATTACTGCAACTACCATTTATGCACTACCAAGTTTCAACTAGACCGTATCCGATGTTGGTCACTTTACAACTTCCTAAGACTTTGGCAAATCTACAGAGTGATTTAAATTTAAATGGTTATTATGTTCATGCAGATAGTCAATACTTACGTCAAAGAGATTTCATACAGCTCTCTGTTATTCAACCGGACTTTGAGATAGCAATCCATCATTTACATAAAATCTTGAATTATTATAAGCAAATTGTAGAGGCATAAGCCTAATTGAATACAATAGTCTTACATGAAAAATTCCTTTAAATCAAGAGGAGTTTCTACTTTGTTGAGCCCAATTAATAATTTTAGTCGCGCCTTTTGACCATTGATACCAGTTGCAAATATAGCTCCTAAGTCTTCGAGCATTTTGCCACCGCCAACATAGCCATAAACTCCTTCTGCGATACCATTAAAACAACGGGATACGAGTATAACAGGAATACCGCGCTCTAAAAGACTTTCAATACCTTTAACAACTGTTGGAGGGACGTTGCCTTGTCCAAGGCCTTCTAACACAACGCCATCGTATTTACATGCGAGTACTACATTAAGTAAGTCATCCTCCATACCAGCATACACTTTCAGCATGGCTACTCGTTTTGATAATCCATCAATTTCTACATATTGACGGCGGAGAGGGGCATGATGAAATAATATTCTTGATTTTGTAATAAGTCCAATCGGGCCATATTGAGGTGACTGAAAGGTATTTACCGAACTAGTGCTTGTTTTTGTAGTGTTAACAGCAAGGTGGACCTCGTCATTCATGACAACAAGCACACCTTTCTCTCGAGCTTCTTCATCAACGGCCACACGAACGGCTTCTACTAAATTATAAATACCGTCTGCACCGAGTTCGTTTGAGGAGCGCATTGCACCTGTTAAGACAATAGGAATTGATAAATCAGTCGTTAACTCTAAAAAATAAGCTGTTTCTTCTAATGTATCAGTACCATGAGTGATAACAACGCCATCAATTTTCTCCTCTGCAACTTTTTTGATTATAAGATTACGTAATTTAAGCATTTCTTTTTGTGTAATATGTGGTGATGGGAGGTTAAAAGCCTCCATTTCAATAATTGTGGCAAGTGCATCAAGTTTACTGCTCTCCTTCATTAGAGGATTTTCCTTGTTTGGCATAACGGCACCTTCATCACTCATCGCCATAGAAATTGTTCCACCTGTATGAATTAATAAAATTGTTTTTTTCATAAAAAATATTTATCTCCTTTTAAAAAGTTTTATGTCATATCATGGTATAATAATAGCAGTTTATCTTCATGTAATAGATATTTATTGTCGAAAACGGAAGCTTAAGTCTAATAAGTTTTCCACCTGAGCTATACGGATATATTTTTTATGCAGGTGTCCAATATTCGGTAGATAAAGATAAACTTAGGATATGGAATTTTACATCCTTTGAAAACGCCAAAGTTAACCAACATTATGCGCTGTCGCTTCGCTTTTGCGCAGAAAATATTTGTTAATACTTTAGAAGGATGTCACGAATTTTAAAATCTTAACATAAATATGTCAAGGCGAAATTGATTTTTTGAAAGGAGCCGGCATCATGATCATTTTATTATCAGCTGCCATTGCTCCCGGTCTAGCGCTTTTTAGTTACTTTTATTTGCGCAATCAGATGGCAACGGAGCCAAGAAAAACCTTACTTCAAACGTTTTTGTATGGCGCATTTTTAACGTTCCCAATCTTGTTCTTACAATATGTACTAACAGAGGAAGGGGTCTTTCGTTATCTTTATCTACAAGATGTAGTTTTTTCTAGTGTAGTTGAAGAGTTTTTTAAATGGTTTGTTCTTTTGATCGCAATCTACAATCATGTAGAATTCGATGATCCTTATGATGGCATACTGTATGGTGCAAGTATATCTCTTGGTTTTGCTACGATAGAAAATGTGCTTTATTTATTTTCTTTCGGTTTGAATACTGCATTTATGCGTGCATTATTACCTGTATCGAGTCATGCTTTGTTCGGTGTTGTAATGGGCTATTATTATGGACGTGCCAAGTTTTCTAAGCTTGCAAAGACGAAAGAAATGATTGCTATGGCGCTATGTGCACCGGTAGTATTACACATTTTATATAATACAATTTTATCATTCAAAGGGTATTGGGTATATTTAATGATCCCTTTTATGCTATTTTTGTGGTGGTTTGGGCTACGGAAAGTCAAGCTCGCTCACTATCACCTAGTACAACATTTGCATATGCATAAAAAAATATAAAGCGTAGAAATCTAAAAAAGATTTCTGCGCTTTTCTATTTTTAACTTCTTTCAGCAAATGTTCCTTTGTACCGAAAGCGTAGCGACAGGTATAGGAATCTTCTTCCTCTATAGGTGGTGAGATGAATACGGATTTAAGTTATTTTTCAGCGGGTGTCCAAACACCTGTAGCTGACGCTTCGCTTTCGCTACAAAAAAATTGCTGAAATAAAGGAACTCAGTCTAAGAACGCCACGTCCTGTGGCAACGACTGAGTGACCAACTTCGTGTCGGCCTAAAGCCTCCGGCGGATGTCACGGAATCGGAAAGGAGTTCTTAGGGGATGTTAGCCTAAAACCATCGCATCCATGCGATAACGGCTAACTGACCTGCATCGGTGCCGCTGCCGCTTCGCTTTCGCGCAAAAAACATCTGCAGGCCTAAGCACAAAGCCGATTCCAGACGCAATTTTGCCGAGGCAAAATTGATATGTATAAAATGAGTCGTTTGTTTCAAGCTATGAAAAAAAGGAGTGATGATAATGCGTTTAGTAAGCATAGTTTTTGCTTTGATGTTGGGGATTAGTATATTTGCTATTCCGCAAAATGACGCCATTGCATTTACCGAGCAACAGATTTCTCGTGGTGCTTATGGAGATGATGTAATTGAGCTACAGGCAAGGCTACAATACTTAGGATTTTATAAAAGTAAAATTGATGGAAAATTTGGCTATAACACATATTGGGCTTTACGAATTTTCCAAGAGAAATATGGTTTACCAGTAGATGGAATAGCCGGTGCTAAAACTAAAAAAACTTTATCGGGTTATTCAGATTACGATGAAGGATGGGTAAAAGAGCAATTAAATGCAGGAAATCAATTTACTTATTATGGTGGAACGCCACTTGAACAGCAAGTGAAAACAAACACTGGTGGCGGTGGAGGAGGAGGTAAAAGTAGTGGCAGTACTAATAATAATGGGACTAAAACTCAAGTACCTCCAAAGTATACTGACAGAGATGTACAGTTAATAGCGAATGCGGTTTATGGTGAAGCTAGGGGAGAGCCTTATGAAGGTCAAGTGGCTGTAGCGGCTGTTATTTTAAATCGTTTGGAAAGTCCTGAATTCCCAAATACTATTTCAGGTATTATTTTCCAACCACTAGCATTTACTGCAGTGGCAGATGGGCAAATTTGGCTTGAACCAAATGAACGTGCAAAAGAAGCAGTTCTTGATGCTATGAATGGATGGGATCCTTCGGAAAATGCACTGTATTATTTTAATCCGAAAACAGCAACAAGTAAGTGGATTTGGTCACGACCTCAAATTAAACGAATTGGAGAACATATTTTCTGTTCATAAGAAAGGAGGAAAAAAATGAGAACTATGCTCGTTATACTCACTGCGGCAGTTATTGGATTAGGGGCATATAGCATTAATATGCACGGAAAAAATGCAAGTTTACAACGTACTGTGCTAGCTCAGTACACAGATAATTTAACGGATGCATCCGAGAAATTATCTCATCTACAACAAGCAGTTTCACAATCTCTATTGTTTCGGGATGACAATGCCATTCACAATGAGTTAGATTCCGTTTGGCGACTAAGCTCTGACGTTCGATCTTCCATGTCGAATATTCCTATCGGGCAGGAAATGTCGAACGACTGGCTAAGTTACTTAGGACGTCTAGGAGATGAGGCAAAGAAAACATCTAAAACTGGTGATTATAAAGCTTGGCGAGAAAAAATGCCACAAGTCTCAACGAATTTACAATCACTTTCAGATGAATGGTCAGCTGCAACAGTAGATTTTTATAAAAATAACGGTAAAATGGATGTTTGGTTAAGACAAGTAGATACGAAAAACCCAAATACGACTTTTGATAATGTACAAAAGACATTAAAGGGTTACAGTGAAAAAGACTTCCCGCTTACATTAAGCGAATCAGATTGGCAGAAAAAAATAGATCTTAAAGCATTACAAGATTCAGTCATTACTGAAAAAGAAGCATTGGAAAAAGTAAAACAATTATTCCCTATCATAAAAGATGCAACATTTACTGTGACGAAAAGTAGCGATACTGCACCATATCCGTTTTATCATATCCAATTCCACCAAGATATTCGTTTAGGATATGTCGATCTAACAGAAAAGGGTGGACATTTAATATCCTATTTAGTGGAACGTCCAGTAGATGAAGCAAGGCTATCACAAGATGAAATCATGAACAAAGCTGAAGAATATGTAAAACGACTTGGGATGAATGATGTTGCATTTGTGGAATCTCGTGAAAACCATCAAGCGTGGCATGTGACATTTGCACGTGTTCACCCTGGCGATAATGCATTGATTTATGCAGATGGGGTGCAATTGAAACTTGCTAAGGATACAGGCGAGTTACTTGGTGCAAATGCGATGGAATATATTCAGGCAGAGACGATTAAACCACAAACTCCAAAACCAATTGATTGGAGAACTTTCTTCGATGATGATGTGAAAGTACAAGAAGTGAAAAATATTTATACAGATAACGGCTCATTTGAACAACGTCTTTGTTATGAGGTAATTGCGGTCCGTGATAAAAACGCGCAAGAAACATTCCGAATTGTTATTGACGCTGAAAATCACAATGTTTTAAAAGTGGAATATTTAACTTAATATAAGAAAAAACTACCAGTCTATATAGCCAAATTGGGCATCTCGTGCGATAATAAATGTATATTTGTGTTCGGGGAGATGCTCATGGAAATAAAAATTGGTACACAATTAGAACTAGAACCAACTTATACAGAGAGTGTTGAAAAATTCCGCTGTAAAGTTGTAGAACAAAAAGAAAATATTGTTTATATCGATTATCCAATAAATGTTGCCACAAAGAAAACAGCTTTTTTAATAGATGGTTCTGAATTTAGAGCAACTTTTCGCACGGAGGATAAACAATCATTTGCTTTCAATACTGAAGTGATTGGACGTAAAGCTGGTAATATACCTATGATTATGTTGCATTGTCCACAGGCAGATGACTTTATCAAAATTCAACGTCGTGAATATGTACGTGTGGAAACGCCTGTGGATGTAGCGATAAAGTTTAAGGATTACAAATATCAGCTAGTAACATCGGACATTAGCGCAGGTGGTTTGGCAGTGATCTTGAAAGGGACAATTGCTTTCCAAGATGGTGATGAGGTTCAGCTAACAATCGTTTTACCATATGCCAATGGGGATGTAAAATACGTGGTCACAGACGCGATGGTTGTTCGTATATACGAAAAAGATGATAAAAAAATTGCAACTATTCAACTAACAGATACCGATGATGTAGACCAACAGCATATTGTTCGTTTCTGTTTTGAACGTCAATTAGTGAATCGTCGTAAAGAAATAAATCCTTTTGATGCTTGATTTTTACAAAGCCGATTCTGGACGCAATTATGCCGTGGCATAATTGATTGGTCTTCCCAACCTCTATTGGTGAGTAGGAAATTCCATGAAATTTCTGTAGGGAGTTTACATTACCTTCAAATCAAGTAGTATTTTGATTTCAGAAAGCCCTCTGCTTAAAGAGGGCTTTTTTATGATACAATATGGTGTGTTAGAAAGTAGGGGAAAATATGAAGAAAAACATTCAAATTGCGATTGATGGACCGGCTGGTGCTGGGAAAAGCACAATCGCGAAAATTGTTGCAGAGGCACTTGGATTTACTTATATCGACACAGGTGCTATGTATCGTGCTGTGACGTATAAAGCAATGCAACAAAACATACATTTAGATGATGAAACAAAATTAGCAGAAATGCTAGCATCCAGCACAATTGAATTAAAGCCTTCTGCTGAAGGACAACTTGTCTTTTTAGACGGGAAGAACGTGTCGGCAGAAATTCGATCTAATGAGGTAACTTCATCTGTTTCACAAGTAGCGGCACATGCTAAAGTACGTGAACTATTAGTAGCACAGCAACAAAAGCTTGCGGCTAATGGTGGTGTTGTTATGGATGGGCGCGATATTGCTACGCATGTATTAAAGACTGCAGAACTAAAAATTTTTATGTCCGCAACTGTAGAAGAGAGAGCAAGACGTCGTTTTATGGACAATCAAAAACGAGGAATCGAATCTTCTATTGAAAAGCTTCAAGAAGAAATTGCCCTGCGCGATAAAATGGATAGCGAGCGTGAAGCATCGCCACTAATTCAAGCGGAAAATGCCGTATTTTTAGATACGACAGCATTGTCAATTGATGAAGCAGCACAGGCCATTTTAAAATTAGCGCAAGAAAAAATGGTGTAAATCCTAAAATTTCAGACATTTTTTGAATTTAAAGGATTTATTTTTGTCTTTATCTTCAATTTCGAATAAAATAGTAAGGGAAGATGCGAAGGAGGGTTACATATGTCTGAAGAAATGAACTATGCAGAACAAACGTTTAACGAAGGTGATATCGTCAAAGGTATTGCAGAGCAAGTTGATGAAAAAGCGGTAACTGTTTCAATTCCAGGTGCACCATTTGACGGTATTGTACCAATAAGTGAATTATCAAGCTTACACATTGAAAAAGCGTCTGACGTAATTTCTGTTGGAGATGAGTTAGAGTTGATGATTACAAAAGTTGAAGAAGAAAACTATGTATTATCAAAACGCAAAGTAGATGCTGTAAAAGCATGGGATACACTTGAACAACAATTCAACGCTGAGGAAATTTTCGAAGCGGAAGTAAAAGATATTGTTAAAGGCGGTCTTGTCGTTGATTTAGGAGTACGTGGCTTCGTTCCAGCATCCCTAGTAGAAGACCACTTTGTTGATGATTTTGAAGACTATAAAGGTAAATCTCTTAGCTTTAAAATTGTTGAGCTAGATAAAGAAAAAAATCGCTTGATTTTATCACATCGTGCTGTAGTGGAAGCTGAAAAAGCTTCTCAAAAGAAAGATGTTATTAATCAAATTAAAACTGGCGATGTTTTAGATGGTAAAGTACAGCGTATCGCATCATTTGGTGCATTTATTGACCTTGGTGGTATTGATGGCCTTGTGCATATTTCACAAGTGTCTCATGAGCATGTGAGTGATGTGAGCGAGGTTTTATCGGAAGGACAAGAGGTGAAGGTAAAAGTTCTTTCTGTAGACCCAGAAAATGAGCGTATTTCGCTATCCATTAAAGAAACGATTCCTGGTCCTTGGTCGAACATCGAAGAGCGTGCAGCTAAAGGAACAGTGCTAGATGGAAAAGTAAAACGTCTTACTTCATTTGGAGCATTTGTTGAAGTTTTCCCAGGTGTAGAAGGTTTAGTGCATATTTCACAAATCGCGCATAAGCATATTAACACGCCACACGAAGCGCTAAAAGAGGGACAAGATGTACAAGTAAAAGTGCTTGACGTTAATGCTGAAGAAGGTCGCTTAGCATTAAGTATTAAGGATTTACTTGAAAACCCTGAGGCAGAGGAAGTAGTCGACTATGAATTACCAGAAGAAAACACAGGCTTCTCTTTCGGTGATGTCATTGGCGATAAACTGAAAAATTTTAAATAAACTAGACATGCGAGGATGCAGTTTGTGTCCTCGCTTTTTTATGGAGGAAAATAGATAGAAGAGTCAAAGAGCCAAAGAGCCACATCGAACCACCAAATTTAAGAGGAAATGATGAAAAAAATACCAGAGAGATGAATAGAACGGTACATAGCGCGCTCGTTTATGGATATGATATGATATAATGGCATTTTTCGTGTATAATAGCGAAAGACAAGAAGTTGGAAGGATGAAGTACAGATGACGAAACCAGTAGTAGCCATCGTAGGTCGTCCGAACGTAGGTAAGTCGACGATTTTTAATCGTATCGTTGGAGAACGTGTATCGATTGTGGAAGACATTCCAGGAGTTACACGCGACCGTATTTATAGTTCGGCAGAGTGGTTAGCACATGATTTTAATATTATTGATACAGGTGGTATTGAGATTGGGGACGAACCGTTTTTAGAACAAATTCGTCAACAAGCAGAGATTGCCATTGATGAGGCGGACGTTATTGTCTTTATGACAAATGGCCGTGAAGGTGTAACAGCTGCTGATGAGCAAGTAGCAAAAATTTTATACAAAACAAAAAAACCGGTCGTTTTAGCAGTGAATAAAATTGATAACCCGGACATGCGTGAGATGATTTATGATTTCTATGCGCTTGGCTTTGGTGAACCTTGGCCAATTTCTGGTTCTCACGGCTTAGGCTTAGGGGATTTATTGGATGAATGTGCAAAACATTTCCCTAAGGAAGATGAAGATCAATATGGGGACGAAGTTATTAAATTCTCGTTAATTGGTCGTCCAAATGTGGGGAAATCTTCGTTAGTAAATGCATTTTTAGGCCAAGACCGCGTAATTGTTAGTAATATAGCGGGTACTACTCGAGATGCTATTGACACGCCTTATGAGTATGATGGACAGGAATATGTCATTATTGATACTGCCGGTATGCGTAAAAAAGGAAAAGTATACGAAACGACAGAGAAATACTCTGTATTGCGTGCGTTACGTGCAATTGAACGCTCTGATGTTGTTTTAGTTGTTCTTAATGCAGAAGAAGGCATCCAAGAGCAAGATAAAAAAATTGCAGGCTATGCGCACGAAGCAGGAAAAGCTATTGTTATTGTTGTTAATAAATGGGATGCTGTTGAAAAAGACGAAAAAACAATGAACGTCTTTACACAACAAATTCGCGAGCATTTCTTATTCTTAGACTACGCACCAATTATTTTTGTTTCGGCCAATACAAAGCAACGTGTACATCAAATTTTACCGATTATACAACGTGTAAGTGAGAACCATGCAATGCGTATTCAATCATCTATCCTTAATGAAGTGATTGAGGATGCAGTGGCACGCAACCCAGCACCAACTGATAAAGGCCGCCGTCTTCGCATCTACTATGCTACCCAAGTTGCGATACAGCCACCTACTTTTGTGGTGTTTGTTAATGAGCCAGAGCTAATGCATTTCTCTTATGAACGATTTTTAGAAAATCGTATTCGAGAAACATTTGATTTTGAAGGAACGCCAATTCGTTTAATTACCCGTGCTCGTGCTTAGGAAAAATATACACATACAATACGCCAACCCGACAATTATTGTTGGGTGGCGTCTTTTTACAAGAGAGGAAAGAATAATTTTTCTAATGTCTACTAATAAGATTGCTTTGAAAGCTTTACTGTTATAAGCCTTTCTCTAGCATTTTTTGTAACTAATAGGAGTGAATTGTCTTTTCAAAACAAGGGAGGTTTTTGAATGGAAAAAGTTTGTGTGTTAGGGGCAGGCTCATGGGGTTCAGCGCTTGCGATGGTGCTTGCAGAAAATGGGCATGATACACTTCTATGGACTCATCGAACAGATCAAGCTGAAGAAATTAACAACCTGCATACAAATAGGAAGTATTTACCTGAAACGGTACTACCGACAAATTTGTATGCGACAAGCGATATTGCTAAGGCAGTTGCTCATTCGGAGACAATTGTCGTAGCCGTGCCTACTAAGGCTATTCGAGAAGTATGTGAAAAAATGATAGCAGAACTCGATAAAAAAGTACTGTTTGTTCATGTTTCGAAGGGGATCGAGCCTGATACATTAAAACGAATTTCAGAAATTCTGGCAGAAAGTCTACCAGCTGAATGTGTAGAAGAGATTGTTGTACTTTCAGGTCCAAGTCATGCAGAGGAAGTTGTCTTACACCACCCGACAACTGTTACAGCCGCTTGTGCAAGCATTGAAGCCGCAGAAAAAGTACAGGATTTATTTATGAATCAATTTTTCCGCGTCTACACAAACAAAGATGTGATTGGCGTAGAAATAGGTGGCGCCTTAAAAAACGTAATCGCATTAGCTGCGGGTATTTCAGACGGCTTAAATTATGGTGATAATGCCAAAGCAGCACTAATTACTCGAGGATTAGCTGAGATTTCACGTCTTGGTGTTAAAATGGGGGGGAATCCATTTACATTCTCAGGACTTACAGGCATGGGAGACTTAATTGTAACATGTACAAGTGTGCACTCTCGTAATTGGCGCGCGGGTAATTTACTGGGGCAAGGAATGAAACTGCCAGAGGTACTAGACCAAATGGGCATGGTTGTTGAAGGGGTTCGCACAACAAAAGCTGCCTATCAACTAGCAGAGAAATATGATGTTGCTATGCCAATAACTACTGAGCTATATAGTGTTCTATTTAGTGATATAGAACCGAAAGTAGCGGTTGATGCATTAATGATGCGTATGAAAAAGCGAGAAATCGATGACATGATATATTGATAATATATATTTGTAGAGTAAAATAGGTAATCATTATACCTGATCTATAAGGTTTGTCATAAAATGGACATAAATAAGGTGTCTCAGTAAATAACTGAGACACCTTATTGTGTGCTTCTAATGGAATAATCTATAAAATTATAAAGGTTGTCCATTTAACTTCTTTCAGCAGATGTCTCCTACCTCAGTAGGTGGTGGTATGATGCGGATTTAAGCTACTTTTCAGAGAGTGTCCAAACACCCGCTGAAAGAAGTTAAAGCCTCCGGCGGATGTCACGGAATCGAAAAGGAGTTCTTTGTGCAAGCACAAAGGCGATTCCGGACGCAATTATGCCGAGGCATAATTGATTGATAGTTATAGGACAACTATTTCTTTTTAGCGAAAGCACATAGTATAATATACTTTGATTGTTTCGAGACGTTAAAGAAAGGTGGTTGTCTTAAATGGGTCCGTTAAAACATTTGCCTGCGCTTGATGTAATGTGGGTATCATTTTATTGTATCGGCTTTATGATTATATCTGTCGGGTTAATTTATTTAGCTCGTAATAAGGTTTCGAACGTTTTTTTACGTACAATCGTAAATTTAATTGCATACATACTGTTTGGACTTGGCACATTTTTAATGGTACTAATTGTAGCAACATGGCCATGATAAAAAATGATGAGGTGGAAGTGACATGAAAAAACTAAGTGCTTTTCTTTTGGTAATCGTAACCGCAGTGCTTCTAGTAGGTTGTGCATATCCAGAGGATGAAAAAAGGGCGAAATTAGTACCTGATGCTGACCAGTTAGCTGCTGTTCAGCGTGCGGTTGATGAATACCGTGAAGCAACTGGAGGCCTAGTTCCAATTAAAAATAGCGAGCTAGATACAGATATATATATAAAATATTTAATTGATTTTGAAAGACTAATGCCTAAATATCTTGCACAAATTCCAGGGAACGCCTATGAAAAGGGTGGGATTTTCCAGTATATTATTTGGGATCCTGAGAATGAAGCTAAAGTAAAATTGGTAGATTTAAATGCGGCAGAGCGAATTCGTGAAATTAATATTCAAAAACTTGCTACCCAATATTTACCGATAAAGGGTGCGACTTCTGATAATGTATATCAAATTAACTTTGAAGAATTGGGCTATAAAACAGATGTAACTGTGAAAAGCCCCTATTCTGGTGCCGAATTACCAATATTTATGACAGGCGATGGTGAAA
Organism: Lysinibacillus sp. NPDC093216; assembly: GCF_050280325.1. Lineage (NCBI taxonomy): Bacteria > Bacillati > Bacillota > Bacilli > Caryophanales > Bacillaceae > Lysinibacillus > Lysinibacillus sp. NPDC093216. Next base: position 21,133 of record NZ_JBNNVB010000005.1, read on the forward strand.
TGCATGTGGACTATTCAATCGATTTGGGTCAACTACTAAAGGAAGACAAGCCTAATGTGAAGCCTGGAGATGATATTCGTCAGCTACTTGTAGATAAATATCCAGTAGTACCAGCTTATTCTTTACCATATACAGTAGATGAAAAAGGTGAGCCAATTTATTTTATGGACGCCTATAATAGTGACGCAAAAAAAGCTAGAGAAAAAGCTAGAGAAAAAGCAATTCAAGAGTCTGAATCCAAAAATAAAAAAGATTAGTTACTAAGCTCCTTACATTTGTGAGGAGCTTTTCATATTTATCTATCAGCTCGCATATAGTGAAAAAGCGTAGATAAAGGAGGCAGAAACCTTGAGTGAAGCAGTATTTAGAGAAATTGCAGAGCGCACAAATGGCGATGTTTATATTGGTGTTGTCGGTCCAGTACGTGTAGGTAAATCAACATTTGTAAAAAAGGTTATGGAAGCGGTCGTGTTACCAAATATTGTGGATGATACAGAAAGAATGCGTGCACAAGACGAGTTGCCACAAAGTTCGCCGGGGCCAGTCATTATGACTGCTGAGCCGAAGTTTGTGCCTGCCCAAGCAACACGTATCGCGGTCGGTGATGATGAAATGTCATTTCAAATTCGTTTAGCAGATTGCGTTGGGTATATCATTGAAGGTACAAAGGGCTATGAGGATGAAAATGGGCCGAAATATGTGCATACACCTTGGCATACAGAGCCTATCCCCTTCCAAGAAGCCGCGAAAATAGGCACAGATAAAGTTATTCGTGACCATGCCAATATTGGAATTGTTGTAACAACAGATGGCACGGTAAATGGTATAAGTCGTCGTGCGGCAGAAAAGGCTGAAGAGGAAATTGTAGAACAATTAATGGATATTGGAAAACCTTTCGTTATTGTATTAAATTGCCAAATGCCAGCACGAGAGGAAACGGTACAGCTTCGAAATGAGTTATTTGAGCGCTATAATGTTCCAGTAATTGCTACTTCAATTGATCAAATGCGTGCATCTGATATTCAGTATATTTTGCAAGAAGCATTATTTGAATTTCCAATTCGAACAATTGAAGTGGAAAAACCAGATTGGTTAGATGTTTTAGATGCAACACACCCATTGAATGTTGCATTAATTGATTCGATGGAAGAAGTGTTGTCATCTATTATGAAAATTAGAGATGTACAGCAGGCATCAGATGCCTTTAAAGCCATTGATTTTATTGACCAGAGTGAAGTGGTGCATGTGGATGCTGGTGTTGGGACCGCAGTTATTCGGGTGTCATTGCAAGGTGAGCTATATAAGTCGGTTTGCAATGAATGGCTAGATGAGCCGATTGAGACGAAGCGAGATTGGCTACTATTTATTAAAGAGGCAGCAGAAGCAAAAGAGGCGCAAAAACGCTTTAAAACTGCTATTAGTGAAGCAGATTCGAAAGGTTATGGCGTAACATTGCCGATGATGCAGGAGTTTGAGCCAACAGCACCAGAGCTCATTAAACAAAATAATTTCTATGGTGTGCGTATGAAGGCAAAAGCGCCATCATACCATATCATTCGTGTAGATATGGAATCAGAATTCGCGCCACTAATTGGCTCTGAATTCCATAGTCAACAATTACTTAAGGATTTAAATCATGCCTATTTACATGATCGTGAAGCTTTATGGAGTACACAACTTTTTGGAACTCCGCTACATGAAGTGTTAAAAGAAGGAATACGCTATAAAATGGATGCCGTTCCAGCGACAGCCAAAAAACGGATGCGACAAACAATTGAACGTATGGTGAATGAAGGGGATAGAGGATTAGTTACATTTATTTTGTAGTGAAAAAATGAAAAATAAAGCACAAAAAATTACTACAGGGCTCTTCGTTTTTATGCGAAAAGTCCTGTTATTTTTGTTTTTTGGGTGAAAAACGCATTTTTTGGTTATAATCATGTATGAATACAGTTGCGTAGCGGTTTTCAATGTGTTAATCTTTTTACAGAATTGGTTCATGACCCTTTGAGAGGAGGTGAATGGTGTGAATAAAACAGAATTAGTAAACTCTGTTGCTGAAGCTGCAGGTCTTTCTAAAAAAGACGCTTCTAAAGCAGTTGAAGCTGTATTTGATACAATTCAAGATGCTCTTGCAAAGGGTGACAAAGTACAATTAATTGGTTTTGGTAACTTTGAAGTACGTGAACGTGCGGCTCGTAAAGGTCGTAACCCACAAACTGGTAAAGAAATCGAAATCGCTGCTAGCAAGGTACCTGCTTTCAAACCAGGTAAAGCGCTTAAAGATGCTGTAAAATAATACACGTCTAGTAGTTACATAGAGCGGTCTTCATGTAAATGACATGGAGGCTGCTCTTTTTAACTTCTTTCAGCGATTCCCGACGCATTGTTTATCTGTGCGAAAGCGAAGCGACAGCAACAATTATACCGAGGTATAATTGATCTTCACTACGAAGAGTTGCGTACATAGCTAAATAAGTTAATGATACATAGAAAGATGCAATAAACATGAGTGTAAGTAACGTAGATAGAATATTATTTGAGGTCCAACACTAAAAGTTGATCCCCAGGAAAAAGCCTAGTCGGAACGGAAATCAACCACACGTTATGACGGTGAGTTATAAAATATGCTCCAAATTAGAAAGCATTAATTGGCTATTTTGCTCATATAGCGATGAATTTCTTTTGAATCAAGTAAGTCGTTTTGCGCTTACCTTTTGGATATGCTACGATGCATAAGGAAATGTGTAATGTATTGATACGCAGGAGGGTTTCACGGATGTCGAATATTGATTTATTGAAAATAGAAGAAGCAGTAAAAATGATTTTAGAGGCGGTAGGCGAAGATGTAAATCGTGAAGGTTTACTCGATACACCGAAACGTGTAGCAAAAATGTATGCGGAAATGTTTAGTGGCTTACATGAAGATGCAAAAGATTATTTTAGAACAGTGTTCCATGAAGACCATGAGGAATTAGTACTTGTAAAGGACATTCCGTTTTATTCGATGTGCGAGCATCATTTAGTTCCTTTTTATGGAAAGGCTCATGTCGCATACATACCAAACGATGGCATTGTTGCTGGACTAAGTAAATTAGGACGTGCAGTAGAAACTATTGCTCGTCGTCCGCAATTACAGGAACGAATTACTTCCACCGTGGCAGAGACAATTATGGAAATGCTCTCTCCAAAAGGTGTTTATGTAGTGATAGAGGCGGAGCATATGTGCATGACTATGCGAGGACTTAAGAAGCCAGGATCTAAAACTGTGACATCGGTTGCTCGTGGTATTTACGAAGAAGATGAAGTAAAACGTAGAGAAGTTTTATCATTTATTCAAATGTCTTAAATTGAGTGTCTAATTATGTTATGATGGACTAAGAATTTGTCGGATTTAAGGAGTGTACAAACAATGGCACAAGATTATATTGTTATTCAAGCAGAGGAAGATGGCGTACATGTAATCGGTTTAACACGAGGTACAGATACAAAGTTCCATCATTCTGAAAAATTAGATGCAGGCGAAGTTATGATTGCTCAATTTACCGAACATACATCTGCCATGAAAATTCGTGGGAAAGCACAGATTCATACAGCACACGGTGTTATAAATAGCGAAGCTAAAAAGTAATAGAACGAAATTACATTCAGAAGTGCTTATGAATGGTTTCATGTTTATTCAAATTAGTAATGGCACATATAAATCGACCAGATGTGTAAAACTAAGTAATGATGTTTTCGATTCGATTCTTATAGAGCGTGTCGAACATCGCTGAAATAGAGGAACTCAGTCTAAGAACACCACGTTCTGTGGCAATTTAGCTGTGCGAAAGCGCAGCGACTGCAGCAACACACGACTGAGTGGTCAACGTGTTGGCCCAAAGCCTCCGGCGGATGTTCTGAATCGGAAAGGAGTTCAATATAGGATGTTAGCCTAAAATCATCGCATCCATGCGATAACGGCTAACTGACCTGCGTCGTGCAGGCCTAAACATAAAGCCGGTTCCGGACGCAATTATGCCGAGGCATAATTGATAGGCAGTTGGATTTCTTCTGTTTTTTAACGGGGAAGCTCTTCTGCCTATCATGTTGAATAAAGCAAAAAGTTTTTATTACGAATCGTCGCGTATGCTATAATGACTCAGTAAGCAAGCGTTAGGTCATGAAAAGACTAACGTATTTGAAAGTGAAATGGAGTAAGGTCTATGAATGCAACATACATTCAAAATTCAATTGCACAATTAAAAACAGAGATTTTCATGGATGTTCGTCATAGAACTTTGCAAAAATACACAGGAATGCCTGTGCTCGATGAAAATCAATTATTTTACTTGTTAGTTCCCTTTTTTAATGGGGAAGAGTGGCAACAAAATGAACGAGAAGCTGCAATCACTGTTGGAATTGTGTACGCAGCCTTAGCAGCGCACGATCATATTAAAGAACTAGATGCCACATCAAAAGAACAGCAGCTAACCGTTTTAGCTGGAGACTTTTATAGTGGCCGGTATTATGAGATTTTAGCGATGTCGGGAAATGTCGCATTGATTCGAAATTTGTCACAAGGAATTGTGGCACGTTGTGAACACCAAATTAAAGTATATGAGGCAGAAAAACGATCAATCGAACAATGGTTTGCCTCAATAACTAACATTGAATCAGGATTAATCTCAAAATTTTTTGAGCTCTATTCATTTGGTGATTATATTCCAATTGTGGAGAAGAGCTTATTAATCTTGCGTTTAGAAAGAGAATTGGCGACATATCAACGTGGGCAAGTATCTTTAATGAGTAAAGTTCTTGAAGAAAGCGCGAGATATACTGGAGCGACCTATGGCAACGCCATAAAGGACAAAATTGTGCAATTAAAAACAGAGCTGTTACAGGTGATAGAAAATGCATCGTTTTTACAAGGTGATGTGAAACAAGCTCTACAAGCACGTGTAGAGGCATCCATTGCTTCTACTAATGGATAAGAGAGGTTTTTCAAAATGGCTAAAACGAAAGAAGAGCACGTGCACGAAGTATTTGAAAGTATTTCGGATAACTATGACAAAATGAATGGCGTTATTAGTTTCCAGATGCATGTTGGCTGGCGCAATGATACGATGAAGCACATGGCAGTAAAACCTGGAGCGAAGGCTCTAGATGTTTGCTGTGGTACGGCAGATTGGACAATTGCATTAGCCAATGCAGTTGGTGAAGGCGGAGAAGTAAAAGGGGTAGACTTCAGTAAAAACATGCTGAAGGTTGGCGAGGAAAAGGTAAAGCCATACCCACAAATCGAGCTAATACATGGAAATGCTATGGAGTTACCTTTCCCAGACGATACTTTTGATTATGCAACAATTGGTTTTGGGCTTCGCAATGTACCAGATTATTTACAAGTTTTAAAGGAAATGAATCGTGTTGTAAAACCAGGGGGAATGGTTGTTTGTTTAGAAACATCTCAATCTGAAATTCCAGGCTATCGACAACTATTCCGTTTTTATTTTAAATATATAATGCCGATATTTGGTAAAATATTTGCGAAAAGCTATAAAGAATATTCTTGGCTACAGGAATCAGCAAATGATTTCCCAGGTATGAAGAAATTAGCGGCATTGTTTGAGCAGGCAGGTTTAGAAAAAGTAACGTACAAAGCATACAGTGGCGGTGCTGCGGCAATGCATATGGGCTTAAAAAAAGTACGTTAATGGGGGAAGGTTTTCACACGTGGAAAAGATGAAGTTAAAACTACTCTATTCCGATTTGAAATCAGATATCGATATCATTGAACAAGAATTAGAAAAAGCAGTGAACTCTTCTTCATGTTTGATCAATGATGCTTCTCTCCATTTATTGCAAGCTGGTGGCAAACGGATACGACCAATTTTTGTGTTGCTTGGCGCAAAATTTGGCGAATATGATATCGAAAAGATGAAAGATGTAGCCGTACCAGTAGAGCTTATTCATATGGCATCACTTGTGCACGATGATGTAATTGATGATTCCAATATGCGAAGAGGACGCCCGACGGTCAAATCACAATGGAATAATAGAGTTGCAATGTACACGGGCGATTTTATTTTTGCGCGTGCACTTGAATATATTACAAAGCTTGAAGACCCATTAGTTCATCAAATTTTAGCGCGTACAATGGTTGAAATTTGTAACGGTGAAGTCATTCAAATCGAAGATAAATTTAGATTAGATCAAGGATTAAAAGATTATTTTAGACGAATCAAACGAAAAACGGCCTTACTGATTTCTTCTAGTTGTGAACTTGGTGCAGTGGCAGCAGGTGTCGATCCTAAAACGGTGAGACATTTGAAACGATTTGGCTATTTTGTGGGCATGAGCTTCCAAATTATCGATGATGTTTTAGATATTATGGCAACAGATAAAGAATTAGGGAAGCCAGCAGGTAGTGATTTACTGCAAGGTAATATTACGCTACCGATTCTAATGTTAAAAGATGATCCCGTAATGCAACCTTATCTGGAAAAAGTGTTTGCAGGCACATTGACGGAAACAGAACGTCAAAATATGCTACGGTATGTGCGTAAATCCGACGCGATTGAGCAAGCTAATAAAATGAGTGATAAATATTTGAAAAAGGCATTACAGGAAATAGATGCATTACCAAAACATCCCGTCAAGAAAAAACTTCGTGATGTCGCTTTATTTATGGGTAAGCGTAAATTCTAGCTTTTTGTTGTACAAAGGCTCATTTTTTGTTAATATTTATCGGTAGGTGTAAAACCTGTTATACGAATTTAAGGAGTGTTTTAAACATGGCAATCGAACAAACTTTTTTAATGGTTAAGCCTGATGGCGTAGAACGACAAGTAGTAGGAGATATCGTAGATCGTTTTGAACGTCGCGGTTTTGTATTGAAAGGTGCTAAATTAATGGTAATTCCTACAGAATTAGCAGAAAAGCACTATGCAGAGCATGCTGAGCGTCCATTCTTTGGTGAATTAGTTGATTTCATCACTTCTGGTCCAGTATTCGCTATGGTATGGGAAGGCGAAAACGTAATTAAGCTTGCTCGTACAATGATGGGAGCAACTAAACCTGAAGAATCTAACCCAGGTACAATCCGTGGTGACTATGCAACAACTGTTTCTCACAACATCATTCACGGTTCTGATTCACTAGCTTCTGCTGAGCGTGAAATCGGCTTATTCTTCGGTGAAGATTTAGTTTAATTAGCAAAGTTTAATTTGCAAATAGATTAAGCAATCTCAATTTAATTTGAGATTGCTTTTTTTGTGCTCTAAATGGAGTGAAGGATAGTTTTGTTAAAGTAACAGGTAGAACCCAAGAATTAAAAGTATATCTACTAAAACAGTTGAATAGAATTTTCTAGATACATATAGAATTGTTAAATACTTCTTAGTCATGTAAAATAATAGATATAATATTCTGATAATTAAGGTTTTTAACTTCTTTCAGCAGAAGTCTACCACCTATATAGGCGGTCAGATGAATGCGGTTTTAAGTCACTTTTCAGCGGGTGTCCAAACATCTGTAGCTGTCGCTACGCTTTCGGTACAAAAAACATCCGCTGAAAGAAGTTAAAGCCTCCGGCGGATGTCACGGAATCGTCACATAGGATGTTAGCCTAAGATCATCGCATCCATGCGATAACGGCTAACTGACCTGCATCGGTAAAAACGCCACGTCCTGTGGCAACCGAAATGACCGACATCGTGTCGGCCCTCACGTAGGCCTAAGCACAAAGCCGATTCCGGACGCAATTATGCCGAGGCATAATTGATATAGCTTATTATCAAGAATATATTTCATAACATCTAAATACATTGGGTGATAGGAAATGAGAGAGATGACAGTACAAAGGGGATTTTTTTATGAGAGAAGTAGTGATTGTATCAGCTGTTCGTACAGCGGTTGGCAGGAGTAAAGGGACATTAAGCAATGTTCGAGCAGATGACTTAGCGGCAGATGTTCTGCAAGAAGTAGTGCAACGAGCAGGTATCAATAAGGGTCAGGTGGAGGATGTAATTTTTGGCTGTGTAACGCAAACTGCTGAACAGGGAGCAAATATAGCTCGTACAGCATTATTAATGGCAGGCTTTCCGGAAAGTGTCCCAGGTGTGACAATCGATCGTCAATGCGGCTCAAGTCAGCAAGCTGTACATTTCGCAGCACAGGCTATTTTAGCGGGGGATATGGACATTGTTATTGCTGGTGGGGTTGAAAGCATGACGAGGGTGTCAATGGGTTCTAACATGAAGGGTGCCTATGCAGGTAAACGATTACAAGAAAACTATACGATTATACATCAAGGGTTATCAGCCGAGAAAATAGCGGAAAAATGGAACTTATCAAAAGAACAGCTAAATAACTATGCTTACAATAGTCATAGACGAGCTTTAGCTGCAATTGAGGCAGGCCATTTTAAAAAGGAAATACTGCCTGTCCAAGTTACGCAAGAAGACGGCGCAGTTACAACGTTTTCTGTTGATGAGGGACCTCGGGCAGAAACGACAGTTGATAAATTAAATGGGCTTAAAACTGTATTCCAGGAAGATGGTGTGATTACAGCCGGTAATGCAAGTCAAATGAGTGATGGTGCCTCAGCGGTAGTTATAATGTCTTTAGAAAAAGCACAGGAGCTTGGCATCCAACCGCTTGCTAAAATTGTTACAAGAGTTGTTGTTGGCTCAGATCCGACGTTAATGCTAACTGGTCCAATTGAAGCAACTAGACAAGCACTAGAACGTTCAGGTCTTACGATAGAGGAAATTGATACGTATGAAGTGAATGAGGCTTTTGCGCCAGTACCACTTGTTTGGTTACATGAAATTGGAGCGGAACCAAATAAACTAAATCCAGACGGGGGAGCAATTGCCTTAGGGCATCCATTAGGAGCGTCAGGTACAAAGCTGTTAACAACGATGCTATACAGAATGGAACGAGAAAATTTACGTTATGGCTTACTTGCAATTTGTGAAGGTATGGGAATGGCGAATGCCACTATTATTGAGAAAATGTAAAAGGGGTTGTGTTTGATGAATGAAGTAATAGCAGTTGTAACAGGGGGAGCATCTGGTTTAGGAGAGGCGACTGTTCGTAAAATTGTTGCAGAGGGTGGCAAAGCAGTAATTTTTGATCTTAATGACGAGCGAGGACATGCACTAGTAGAGGAGTTAGGGGAGAATGTCCAATATGCACGTGTAAATGTCACAAAAGAAGCTGATGTAGCGGCAGGTCTTGAGCAAGCAGTAGCGAGATTTGGGTCCATTAATGTCACAGTGAATTGTGCTGGAATTGCTGATGCAAGTAAAGTACTTTCAAAGCGTGGTGTACATGCCCTTGATTTATTCGAAAAAGTGATTTCTGTAAATTTAATTGGTACTTTCAATGTTATTCGCCTAGCAGCTGAGCAGATGCAACATAATGAACCAAACGAGGATGGTCAACGTGGCGTTATTATTAATACTGCATCTGTGGCAGCATTTGATGGACAAATAGGACAAGCGGCATATAGCGCGTCAAAAGGTGGTGTGGCAGCGATGACCTTGCCGATTGCCAGGGAGCTTGCAGAAATTGGGGTACGTGTTATGACGATTGCTCCAGGATTAGTAGAGACACCAATGTTTGCATCGTTACCAGAACCAGCAAGAACAGCACTTGCCCAAATGACACCGTTCCCTAAACGACTTGGGAAGCCATCGGAATACGCGCTACTAGTCGAAAGTATTATCAAAAATGGTTTATTAAATGGTGAAGTAATTCGCTTGGACGGCGCGATTCGTATGCAGCCAAAATAGGGGAAACTTGAAGGTGCTCGACTCCTGCAAAATAAGCTAGAAAGATTGAGTGAAGGCTAATATCACCTTTTTTGTGATTGCGCCTTCGTGAAGCTCTGAAGTGAAAAGGGGCTTGTCTGCGGATAAAAAGCTGAATAAGTTAGCTTGTTTCGTATGTACTTATTGGTAGTAGCAGTAAGCCTTGGACGATTCAAAAATTTTATGAACAAAGGGGAGCGTTATTATGCATATGATGGATACACCTTTATTATTAACTAGTTTTTTGGATCGAGCAGAACGATTTTTTCATGCGAAAAAAATATATTCGCGGACAAGCCCTACAACAATTCACGAATTTACCTATAAAGAATATGTAAAAAGAACTCGTAAACTAGCTGATGCTCTTACAAAGTTGGGAATGGAGCGAGGTATGAAGGTAGGTACCTTTGCTTGGAATCACCACCGTCATTTAGAAGCATATTTTGCAGTACCATGCGCGGGAGCTGTCTTGCATATGATTAATATTCGATTAGCACCTGAGCATATTGCTTACGTTATTAATCATGCAGAAGATGAAATATTACTAATTGATGATAACTTAGTTCCGCTTATTGCACCGATTGTCTCACAGCTTAAAACGGTAAAGCATTTTATCGTAATGGGAGATGCTGTCGAGCTAGAAAACATCCCATTACCGAATGCTCTATCTTATGAGGCATTACTCGAAGAAGCGAATGAGAATTTTAGATTCCCAGATGATTTAGATGAAAATACACCTGCTGGCATGTGCTACACAAGTGCCACTACAGGAATGCCAAAGGGTGTGGTGTATACTCATCGAAGTATTGTCCTCCATACGATGGCAGCAGGACTCTCCGATAGTATTGCGATAGGCGAGGCTGATGTTTTACTACCTGTCGTACCAATGTTTCATGCGAATGCGTGGGGATTTCCGTTTGCTGGTGTATTATTTGGTGCTACCCAGGTGCTACCAGGGCCAATGTTTACACCACAACTATTACTTGATTTAATTGAAACATATAAGGTCACGTTGACTGCAGGAGTACCGACAATTTGGCTTGGGGTATTACAGGAGCAACGCAAAAATCCTCGTGATTTGTCTTCGATACGATTAATTATATGTGGTGGTTCAGCATCTCCGCTCGGTCTAACTCGTGGCTTTGAGGAGGAGCTTAAAATTCCTTACATGACGGGCTACGGTATGACCGAAACATCGCCGCTTGTTAGCATATCGTCGTATTTAACACATATGCAAGATTATACGATGGATGAAAAAATGGACGTTCGTATTACACAGGGAATAACAGTGCCGCTCATTGAAACACGCGTAGTCAATGAAAACGGTGAAGTCCCTTGGGATGGCAAAACAATGGGCGAATTGACAATTAGGGGCCCGTGGATTGCTGCCGAGTATTATAATGATGAACGAACAACGGAAGCCTTTAAAGATGGCTGGCTCTACACTGGTGATATTGCTGTAGTGACAGTAGATGGTTATATTAAAATTTCAGATCGAACAAAAGATTTAATAAAAAGTGGTGGAGAATGGATTTCCTCGGTAGACCTTGAAAATGCTTTAATGTCGCATCCTAAAGTGTTTGAGGCTGCTGTTATAGCCATTCCCCACGAAAAATGGCTTGAACGACCTCTAGCATGTGTTGTACCAAAGCCTGAATTTAAAGATGCTATTACGAAATCCGAGCTACTAGAAGATTTACGATCGCAATTCCATAAAACATGGATTCCTGATGACGTTGTATTTTTAAATGAGATACCGAAAACTTCTGTAGGAAAATTCATGAAGGTAAAATTACGAGAAGATTTAAAGGGTTATCGAGTAGAAGTTTAAAGGACTAAAAATCTTGAAGGTGGTGTCAAACTACCTTCATTTTTTATGTGAAAGGCTGGATCAATGCAATACTGGATCAATACAATAACGTGAGATTGATCTCCGTTCTGACTGGACGTAGTAGTATTGGCCAAAAGGATGTTTTGTCTCGAAGGAGTTATCATAGGACGACGTGATGCAATTTACTAAATGGCTACGTCGTAACAAATATCAAAATGAATATTTTTGCTAAATTAATGAAAGAATGAAAAGAAAAATGAAACTATTTTTTCCATTTTGCCGTATAATCATTATTAATGAAAGGAAGTGGACGTATTGTCAATTCCAATGGTTGCAATTCTCGGAGGCGTATTAATCGCACTAGTAGGGATACTTACTGATGCAAACACAAGAAAGCAAAAGATTAAATTAAAGTCTATCGAAAAGGAATTGGAGCTAGAGAAGCTGAGATTAGAAACGTATACGATGGAAACAGAAAAATTACGTCTAGAATTAGAGCAATCCAAAGTGTTATTATTAGAGGAAAAACAAAATTCAACCAAGTAACTTGGATTACATGTGAAAGACTATTTCAGGAATGGCATTTTTCCGCTATAATGGAAATACGACGCTAGAGGGGAAGAAGACCGCATGTCTGATTATGAACAATTTATAGAAGGTATAAAGCGCAAAACAGGAATAGATTTAGCGCTATATAAAGAAGCGCAAATGAAAAGACGATTAACATCTCTATATGAGAAAAAGGGATATCGTAATTTTGTGGACTTTCTAAAGGCACTTGAACAAGATCGTGATTTAATGAATGAGTTTTTAGATCGCATGACGATCAATGTTTCCGAATTTTATCGCAATGGGAAGCGCTGGGAAGTGTTGCAGAAGAAAATATTTCCGAAATTACTGCAATCTAATAAGCGTTTAAAAATTTGGAGTGCTGCTTGTTCAACGGGTGAAGAACCCTATTCTTTAGTCATGGTATTATCTCAATTACTGCCATTATCTCAAATTCAAATCATTGCTACTGATCTAGATGAGAATGTCATTCAAAAGGCGAAATTAGGTGTTTATCCAGAGCGCTCATTAGCAGAAGTGCCGAGTGATATTAAAGCCAAGTATTTTGAGCAAGAAGGTTCCTTTTATAGGGTCAAGGATGAGATTAAACGTTGTGTGACGTTTAAGAAGCATAATTTACTTAATGATCATTACGATTCTAATCATGATTTAATTGTTTGCCGCAATGTGATGATTTATTTTACGGAAGAAGCGAAAGATCAGATTTATACTAATTTTAGTAAAGCATTGCGTAAAGATGGGGTTTTATTTGTTGGATCAACAGAGCAAATCTTTAATCCATCTCGTTATGAGTTTGAAGTCGAGGATACGTTCTTCTATAAACGAAAATAGTTAATAATATGAGAAAAGCATTTGTACAATAGATAATATGAATGTCATGTACATATTTTCAAAGCTTTAGACATAGATGAATCGTACGCTTTTCGCTTGATGTAAGCAAAAAGCGTATTTTTTATTAGCTATCTCGTATCTCGAATCTCGGGCAGTAAGGCTCCAACCTCAGACTTTAATGAAAGCTTAGGTAGGGGATAACTGATTGTTGAAGACTAACAATTAGTGGATATGCAGAAATTTTTTTCGGGCGAATCGTTCAGAATATTCTAATTTAACGATATGCCTAAAGTAACTTCGAAAGCGACAGGAGTTACTTGGACAATTCGGAATTTACGAATAATTAAAACGAGTCTTAAAAGACATTTGCAAAAGGACTGTTTTTTTAGAGAATATATGTTATAGTGAAAAATACATACTTTAGCGAGTTGAAGGGAGAAAGTGTTTATGCGTTACTTAACAGCGGGAGAGTCACATGGACCCCAATTAACAACAATTATTGAGGGCCTACCGTCGCTCTTACCAATTACAGCAGAAAAAATTAACCATGATTTAAAACGTCGTCAAGGAGGGCATGGACGCGGCCGCCGTATGCAAATCGAAACAGATACAGTGGAAATAGTCGCTGGTGTTCGTCACGGACAAACACTTGGTTCTCCCGTAGCGCTCGTAGTCACAAATGATGACTGGAAGCACTGGACAAAAATTATGGGAGCAGAACCGTTAGCAGAAGATGTGAATCCTGACGATATCAAACGTCAAATTTCACGCCCTCGTCCAGGGCATGCAGATTTAGTAGGCGGCATGAAATACGGACACCGTGATTTACGCAATGTGTTAGAGCGTTCCTCTGCGCGTGAGACAACTGTTCGTGTAGCAGTAGGTTCGGTTGCCAAAGCGCTATTAAATGAATTAGGCATTTCTATAGTGGCACATGTAACAGAAATCGTTGGTATTAAGGCAGACACTTCCGTAATCGAAGGAAAATCTGCAGATGAAATTCGTGCCATTGTTGAAGCAGATCCTTGCTATTGCGTTGACCCAGAGGCTTCGGCAAAAATGGTGGAGGCAATTGATGAAGCGAAAAAAACTGGTGACTCAATTGGTGGTGTTGTAGAAGTCATTGTTGAAGGAATGCCAGCTGGTGTAGGTTCATACGTTCATTATGACCGTAAGCTAGATGCTAAATTAGCAGCTGCCATGTTATCTATCAATGCATTTAAAGGTGTTGAATTTGGAATTGGCTTTGAAATGGCACGCCGTAAAGGCTCTGAAGTACATGATGAAATCATTTGGTCAGAGGAAGAAGGCTATACACGTGCAACAAATCGACTTGGTGGTTTAGAAGGTGGAATGTCTACTGGAATGCCAATTGTCGTACGTGGTGTAATGAAACCAATTCCTACATTATATAAACCGTTGCAAAGTGTTGATATTGAAACGAAAGAACCATTTAAAGCAAGTGTAGAGCGCTCGGATAGCTGTGCAGTACCAGCTGCGTCAGTTGTTGCTGAGCACGTTATTGCCTGGGAAATAGCGAATGCAATATTGGAACAATTCCATAGCGATCAATTACCCCAACTAAAAGCTCAAATCGACGAACACCGTCGTTATACAAAGGGGTTCTAATATGCGAGTACCAGTAGCGACGAAATCCCATCAATATGAAGTTGTCCTTGGTCATAAATTTTTAGCAGAAGCAGTAAAAGCATTTGATGATAAGCTTCAAAAAGCGGATAAGCTCATTGTTTTTACGGATGCTAATGTGTGGGCAGCGCAAGGAGATTATTTCAAGGCTCATTTCCCTTATCATTTTGAGGTTTTTATCTTACCAGGTGGTGAGGCATGTAAAACATTTGAACAATACAATGCAGCGCAAACATTTTTACTTGAACAAAAATGCTCGCGTAAATCATTTATTTTTGCATTTGGTGGGGGAGCTGTAGGTGATTTAACAGGTTTTGTTGCAGCCACTTATATGCGTGGGGTGCCGTTTATTCAAATCCCAACTACGATTTTGGCACATGACTCAGCTGTAGGCGGTAAAACAGCTATTAACCATCCACTAGGTAAGAATATGATTGGTGCATTTTATCAACCTGAGGGAGTTATTTATGATACTGTTTTTATCGAAAGCTTACCTGAGCGCGAGGTACGTTCAGGAACAGCAGAAGTGATCAAGCACGCGATGATTTCTAATGCATCGTGGTTAGAGGAATTAATGGCTGCAGAGACAGTTATTCATTTCACCACTGAAGAATTAGCGAAGCAGCTAAGAAAAGGTATTGAAGTGAAGGCCCAAATCGTTGCAGAAGACGAAACCGAGCAATCCGTTCGGAAATTTTTAAACTTAGGTCATACTTATGGGCATGCCATTGAAGCGGCCGCTGGTTATGGAAAAGTAGCGCATGGCGAGGCTGTCATGATTGGACTCGTATATTGTTTATTATTAAGTGAACGATACGGTGAATTAGATCGTACCTTCACTACAGCATTTTTGCAGTTTGCAGTGAAGAATGGTTATCCATTTGAAGCTGTAAAAGAATATTCCTTTGAACAGTTAACAGAGTATTTAATGAAAGATAAAAAAGCGGAGTATGGTATTTTACAATTCGTGATACTGGATAAAATTGGTAAACCATTCATGCAACCAATTGATTTAGCGGAGTGCAGAGAAGTAGATGCCGAATTCCGACAGCTATTAGCGGAGGTGCTTGTATGATTCGTGGACTTAGAGGAGCAATTACAATTGAATCTGACAAGCCAGAGCTTGTATGGGAAGAGACAGCAAGATTAGTGCGTGAAGTAGTAGCAGCCAATAATGTGGAAATAGATGATATTGCTTCTATACTAATATCCACAACACCTGATATTACGTCAGCATTTCCAGCACGTGCTGTACGGTTAATGGACGGGTGGCAATATGTACCTGTCATGTGTACGCATGAAATGGACGTGCCAAACGCATTGCCACTTTGTATTCGTGTGTTAATCCATGCAAATGTGGAAGTAGCACAAAAGGATGTAAAACACTTGTATCTCAATGATGCAGTGAAATTAAGACCAGATTTAGCCCAAGCTAAATAAAAAGAGGAGATGTTTGAGATGAAATGGAAACAACAATTGGACGGTATGCAAGCATATAAGCCTGGTAAACCAATTGAAGAAGTACAACGTGAATATGGCTTACAAGAAGTCGTAAAATTAGCATCTAATGAAAACCCATTTGGGTGCTCACCTAAGGTAACTGCTTATTTACAAAATAATTCAGTAAATCATGCGATCTATCCAGACGGCTATGCGCAAAATTTACGTACAGCTGTTGCAAATCATCTAGGTGTCAAAGAAACACAGCTTCTTTTTGGTAACGGC
This sequence comes from Lysinibacillus sp. NPDC093216, assembly GCF_050280325.1. Classification (NCBI taxonomy): domain Bacteria; kingdom Bacillati; phylum Bacillota; class Bacilli; order Caryophanales; family Bacillaceae; genus Lysinibacillus; species Lysinibacillus sp. NPDC093216. Next base: position 37,534 of record NZ_JBNNVB010000005.1, read on the forward strand.
TCCGACGATATCATTGCAATTATTACGCGTGCATTGTTGTATCCAGGTGTAAACACAGTGATGGCAGACCCATCCTTCTCCCAATACTGGCACAATGCTGAAATAGAAGGCGCAGAGGTACGCAAAGTTCCTTGTATCGAAGGTGCACATGATCTTGATGCAATGGCAGCAGCAATTGATGGTAATACATCGATCATTTGGGTTTGTAGCCCAAATAACCCAACAGGTGTGGTGATACCTGATGTTGAATTGCGTGCATTTTTAGCTAAAGTTCCAAGTGATGTACTAGTAGTATTAGATGAAGCATATATCGAATACGTAACGCATCCTGGTCACAAAGATACTCTACCTTTAATAGACGAGTTTCCCAATGTACTATTAATGCGTACATTCTCCAAAGCATATGGTCTTGCTTCTTTCCGAGTTGGTTATGCAATTGGGCAACCAGAAGTAATTGCAAAGCTTGATCCAGTAAGAGCGCCATTTAATAATACAATTTTAAGTCAAGCAGTTGCGACAATCGCTTTAAGTGATCAAGAATATATAAATGCTTGCCGTGAAGCAAATGAAAAAGGTAAAAAACAATATATTGAATTTTGTGAGAAACATAATTTGAAATACTTCCCTTCTGATACGAACTTTATTTTCTTTAATACGAATGCTGATAGTGATGTTGTCTTCAATGAGCTAATGAAACGAGGCTTTATAATCCGTAGTGGAAATGCGTTAGGATTACCTGGGTTTGTCCGCGTGACAATCGGAACAGAAGCTCAAAATACAGCGTTGTTAGGTCACCTTGAAAACGTCCTAAAAGAGCTAGGAGTTTTTGCATGATACGCAATGTGCTCGTTATTGGGCTAGGCCTAATTGGAGGCTCGATTGCCTTGGCATTGCAAAAGGCACCAGAAACAAAAATTATTGGCTATGATATGGATGCGAAAACTCGTGACCATGCGAAAACATTAAATATTGTTCATGATATTGTGACAGATCCAAAAGAAGTGGTGGCCGACGTGGATGTAATCATTTTTGGAACTCCCGTCAACGCAACGCTTGAATGGATGGAACAATTAAAAACATGGCCGTTAAAAAATAAAGTAATCGTAACAGATACAGGAAGTACAAAAAAGAAAATTATGCAAAAGGCTGGGGAACTACGTGAGTTAGGCATTACCTTTATTGGAGGACATCCAATGGCAGGCTCACATAAAAGCGGTGTTTTAGCTGCTAAGGCTCACCTTTTTGAAAATGCGTATTATATGCTAACACCGCTCGCCGGTGAAGAAATTGTCAATATGGCACAGCTTGAAAGTTTATTAAAATTTACACATGCAAAAGTTGTTAGTGTATCTGCTCGTGAGCATGATCATATGACAGCTGTAGTTAGTCATTTTCCGCATGTCGTAGCTGCTTCTCTTGTGCATCAATTGGGCGGAGAAAACGGGGAATATCCAATGACACGTTCACTTGCTGCAGGTGGCTTCCGTGATGTAACGCGTATTGCCTCGTCCAATCCGATTTTATGGCGAGATATTACATTACAAAATCGAGAAGAGCTTATTGCGCAGCTAGAAGGCTGGGAAAAGGAAATGAGTCGTGTAAAGGAGCTGCTTTTCAATGGTAGCTCGGATGACATAGAAACATACTTTGCAGTTGCTAAAGAGCTAAGAGATGAATTACCGATTAGTGCAGGAGCAATGTTCACATCATTTGACTTATATGTTGATGTTCCTGACTATCCGGGGGTTATTTCTGAGGTGACAGGCTTACTTGCAGACGAAGCGATTAGTATTACAAATTTACGTATCGTAGAGTCAAGAGAAGACGTTTTCGGGATTCTTGTTATTAGCTTACAAAGTGAAAGTGACCGTGAACGTGCAGCAGCGTGTATACAAAAGCGCGCTAATTATGAAACATATATTTCATAGGATCCTAGGAAATGCCTATTTAAAAGAAAGCGTCGAAATTACGGCGCTTTCTATCTTCATATTGGAGGGAAGAAAACGATGAGTGAAAAAGTATTACAATATGATAAACCTTCCTTACAAGGAACTTTAACGATTCCTGGCGATAAATCTATCTCTCACCGTTCCGTTATGTTTGGAGCTATTGCAACGGGAAAAACAACAGTTGACGGCTTTTTATTAGGTGAGGATTGTTTAAGTACAATTGATTGCTTCCGTAAGCTCGGTGTGAAAATTGACGTAGAAGGAACAAATGTATCCATCGACAGCCCAGGTATAGAGGGGTGGCAAGAGCCTACAGAGGTACTATACACAGGAAATTCTGGTACAACGACACGCTTAATGCTAGGTATTTTAGCTGGATCTACTGTACATTCAGTAATGACAGGGGATGCGTCCATTGGAAAGCGACCGATGCGCCGTGTTATTGATCCGTTACGTCAAATGGGCGCACACATTACTGGAAGGGCAGATGGACAATATACGCCATTAGCCATTCAAGGTACAGCATTACAAGCTATTGATTACCACATGCCTGTTGCAAGTGCGCAGGTGAAGTCAGCTGTTTTACTTGCTGGTTTACGCGCTGAAGGTACTACAATTGTGCGAGAAATTGAAGTATCTCGAGATCATACTGAGAGAATGCTACGTCAATTTGGTGCACAGGTTGATGAGGTGGATGGTGTTATTTCGTTAAAAGGAGGACAAACTTTAACAGGGACACATGTGTCTGTGCCAGGTGATATTTCATCTGCGGCCTTTTTCTTAGTAGCAGGGGCCATCTGTGAGGATAGTAAAATAACGCTAGAAAATGTCGGAATTAATCCAACACGAGATGGTATTATCAAAGTGCTTCATAATATGGGAGCATCTATAACACTTATACCGGATGAAGATAGCCAGTCAGAGCCGACAGCAACAGTTACAATTGAAACGTCAACATTAAAAGGCACTACCATTGAGGGAGATATTATTCCTCGTCTTATCGATGAAATCCCGATCCTTGCTTTATTAGCAACGCAGGCAAACGGTAAAACTATTATTAAGGATGCCGAGGAGTTAAAAGTGAAGGAAACAGACCGGATAACGGCTGTTGTGGATGAATTGAAAAAACTAGGTGCTAATATTGAAGCTACTGAGGATGGCATGATTATTGAAGGACCAACTCCATTACGTGGTGCTAGCCTTAAAACCTATGGTGATCATCGTATAGGGATGATGGGTGCTGTTGCAGCACTAATAACAGATGGGGCTGTAACTTTAGATGACGCAGAATGTATTGCGGTTTCTTATCCATCGTTTTTCGAGCATATAGAGGAAGTAATATAAATCTATGCTTGACTCTCCAAGTCTTTTGGGGAGTTTTTTCTTGTTTCGAGAGAAAATGTTTTGTAGCATAAAGGTATTAATGAAAGAATAGGTGAATGACTGTGAACAATGCGATGACTGAAATGATGCAAGCACTTGAACAAGGGGACTTAGCATTAATTGAACAGCTACTTGAAACATTTTTAACGAAAGAGCTACCTGAGGACATTTATGCGCTAGCTGAAGTTTTTATGCAGTATGGATATATGAAGGAAGCTGACCGTGTACTGGAGCATTTACAATTTTTATTCCCAGAAGAAGCACAGTTGAAAATTGATCGTGCAAACGTCTTAATGGAACTTGGCGATGAAGATGAAGCGTTAGATTTTTTATTAGAAGTAGAGGAGACAGCTCCAGAATATCCTCAAGCATTATTAGTATTAGCGGATTATTATCAAATGCAAGGATTGTTTGAAGTAGCAGAAATGCGCATCAATGAGGCACTATCTATATTACCTGATGAGCCATTACTACAATTTGCTAAAGCGGAGCTTTTATTTGAAACGGGTCGCTTCTTAGAGGCTGCGAGACTATATGAAGAATTGTATGAACAACAAGTTGAATTTGCTGGGGTAAGTCTTACAGAACGACTTGCTGAGGTGTATCGTGCAGGAGCTGCCTATGAAACGGCCTTAGATTACTATTTAAAAGCTCTGGAAGCTGAAGTAAAGCCAGATGTTTTATTTGGTGCAGCGTATTCAGCCTTTCAATCACAAAAATATGAAATGGCCATTAAACAATTAGAGGAATTAAAAGAATTAGACCCTGATTATTTTTCTGCCTATTTATTGCTTGCTGAAAGCTATACCATGACGGAGGATAATAAAAAAGCATACGCTGCCATTCTAGAAGGGTTAAAGCGTGACGAATACGATAAGTCCTTATTTTTATTCGCCGGTAAAATGGCTTTAAAAACTGGTTTGCCAGCTGAGGGTGAGCAGCATCTACGTGAAGCCATTGCCTTAGATCCTGAATACATGGAGGCAGTATTAGCATTAATCTCCGTGTTGGCACAGCAAGAGCGTCATGAGGATGTAATAGAATTATTTGAAACGTTGCAAAAAAATGATTTTGAATGGAGCACCTTATACCCATTTGCTGCGGTTGCATATGAAAATTTAGAATTGTACGACCGTGCATACGAATTTTACCGTTTGGCATATAATGATTTTAAGGAAGACGCAGCATTTTTAGAAAAGTATGTTTATTTCTTGTTAGAGGAAGGAAAACGTTCAGAAGCTAAAGAAGTGCTCGGTCAATTAATAACTATTCAGCCGGGTGAACTGGAGTGGCAAGAGAAGTTAGAAACCTTAGAATTTGAGTAAAGGAGGGAGTGGGTATGACTGCTTCTGTATCAGTTGTCGATAAAAAAGCATTTGTTAGATGGTTTTTAAAAAATTATCAATTGAAACGTCGTGAGTGTGTATGGATTTTGAATTACTTATTAAGTAACGATGAGTTATTAAAACGAATTCGATTTGTTGAAGAAGCTCACTATTGCCCTAGAGCAATGGTAATGTCAACGGTCGATTCAACAGGAGTGCCGTTTCGTTTTTACAAAGGCAATGTAATGACAGCAGATGCTGAGAAATCCTTCCATGATTTACGTTTACATGAGCATGAAGATATGTATATACAATTGAATTTTCCAAATGTACCACCAAGTGCACAATACTTAGCAGTTCTTGAAGAAAACCCTTATATGCCAGAAGCACTGATTGTTAGTGAAAAAGATCGCTTACTGGCTGAAGAGCTGCTTTCCAACAGCTTACTCGTATTCCAAGAAGAAAAATTACTCGCGCAAATTGATGAAGCCCTGGATCAGGGAGATGAAGATCGCTTTTATGAATTGTCTAATTTGTTACAAGCTTTAAAGGAAACGGCTAATTTACGTTAGTTATAAGTAAAAATGGAATGTCCTTTATCTACCTCAATATGATAACATAACAAGTGAATGATTGTTTTCACTTTTTATTGGCTATCCTATTGAAGAGTGGAGAAGGGCATTTTTTTATCTTCATGCAGTGGGGGTACCAAACCCTGCTGCATGAAGATAAAGCCCCGGCGGGATTGTGCCCAAAATCCGGACGCAATTACGCCAAGGCGAAATTGATTTATGCAACAAGAGGAGGTTTGTGAGATGTATTTTAATGCAAGTGATGTGACATTGTTTATGGCACAGAAGGAATTTATCGATACAGCAATTGTTCCACTCGTAACCGTCGATTTAACTCCTGAAAAAATGAAACAGAGTGGTACAGAAGTGGATTTTTTGTTATCGCTTACATCTTTTGTCGAACAACAGTTTAAAGGTCGTTTATTATTGATGCCACCGTTTACGTATAGTGCAACATTAAAAAACGAAGATATGCCGAAGCAATTAGAGGCACAATTACATAATGCTGGTTTTAAGCATGTGTTCTTCATTACTTGTGACCATTTTTGGACAAATATTGGAGATGAAGTAAATGTTATTTGGCTACCAGCGATTCCGTTAGAAAGTATGGATAAAGGCGTGAAAAGCTCCATTCTCGAAGATCAATTGCGACAAGTGATTCCGATCTTTTCGACCAAATGGACACAGATTTAACAATTAGTTTCAATAATTGTTCACATTCTCCAGCTTTCCACAGAATGCTATATTGACCAAGCTATGGAGTTGATATATCATAGATATGTCCTAGTATTACTATTTGTAAATGAATGTCCGTTGGACTGACCTTTAAGTTAGAGGGGGGAAAAAAATGAGTAATAATCGAGTTTCACGTCGTCAATTCCTAAGCTATACACTAACTGGTGTAGGTGGCTTTATGGCGGCAGGTATGCTGATGCCAATGCTTCGTTTTGCAATAGACCCAGTGCTACAAAGTCATGCTGGTGGGAACTTTGTAAAAACAGAGCATAAAATCGCTGATATTACTGACAAACCTGTTAAAGTTGACTTAACATTTGAACAAGTTGATGCATGGTACAAATCAGACGTAACAAACGTAGCATGGGTTTTCAAACAAGGCGATCAAATCGTTGCATTATCTCCTGTTTGTAAGCATTTAGGATGTATGGTTGACTGGGGAACAGATTCAACACACCCAGATCAATTCTTCTGTGCTTGTCATGGTGGACGCTATGAGAAGAATGGTAATAACGTAGCAGGAACACCACCATTAGGTCCATTGGATGAATATGAAGTTAAAGAAGATGATGGTTATTTATCGCTTGGGCCAATTCATCCAAATACTCTAGTTAAGTAAGGGGGTACAAAACAGTGCTAAATAAAATTTATGATTGGGTCGATGAACGCTTAGATATTACACCTATTTGGCGTGATATTGCCGACCACGAAGTGCCAGAGCACGTGAACCCTGCACATCATTTTTCAGCATTCGTTTACTGTTTCGGTGGATTAACTTTCTTCATCACAGTAATTCAAATTCTATCAGGTATGTTCTTAACAATGTACTATGTACCAGACGTAGTGAATGCTTGGAAATCAGTTTATTATTTACAAAACGAAGTAGCATTTGGTGAAATCGTACGCGGTATGCACCACTGGGGAGCTTCATTAGTAATCGTTATGATGTTCTTACATACACTTCGTGTATTCTTTACAGGTTCTTATAAGAAACCTCGTGAATTAAACTGGATGGTTGGTGTAGGTATTTTTGGTGTTATGATGGGTCTTGGTTTTACAGGATACTTATTGCCTTGGGATATGAAAGCATTATTCGCTACAAAAGTAGGTATCCAAATTGCTGCATCTGTACCGTTTATCGGTGAATGGATTAAAATCTTATTAGCGGGTGACTCAACTATTCTTGGTGCTCAAACGTTAACACGATTCTTTGCGATTCATGTATTCTTCTTACCTGCAGTATTGTTTGCATTACTTGCAGCACACTTTATCATGATTCGTCGTCAAGGAATTTCAGGGCCGTTGTAATAGTTCTTGACGGTTCGATGATTTTTTAAAGGAGGGGACATAATGCATCGCGGAAAAGGAATGAAATTTGTTGGTGATTCTCGTATTAAAGCGAATCACAGAATGCCGAACGTTCCAAAGGATTATTCCGAATATCCAGGTAAGACGGAAGCTTTCTGGCCGAACTTCTTACTAAAAGAATGGATGGTTGGTGCTGTATTTTTAATTGCTTATTTAATATTAACAGTTGCACATCCATCACCACTTGAAGGACCAGCTGATCCGACAAGAGCGTACATTCCATTACCGGACTGGTACTTCTTATTCTTATATCAATTATTAAAATACACATATGCTTCAGGTCCATATAATGTTATTGGAACAGTTGTAATTCCAGGTCTTGCATTTGGAGCGCTATTATTAATGCCATTTTTAGATAAAAGTCCAGAACGTCGTCCATCTAAACGTCCGTTACCAACAGCGTTTATGTTATTGACTCTGGCATCTATGTTTTACTTAACATGGGAAGCAGTTGCTAACCATGACTGGGAAGCTCAAAAAGCAATGGGCGCAATTGAAACAGAAGTTCAAGTTACTATTGATGAATCACTACCAGGTTATAAAATTTGGACTGGTGAAACAAGTGACGCAGCTCAATCTTGTATCGGCTGTCATGCGGCTGACTTAAAAGGTGGCCCAGCTGCTCCAACATTACTTGGTAACACACTAACAGCTGACGAAATTGAAGATATTATCCATAACGGTCGAGGCAAAATGCCACCTGGTGTATTCAAGGGTACAGATGAAGAAGCGAAGCAAATAGCTGAATTTGTTGCGAGCTTAAAAGAAGATAAATAAGTATAGTTTAAAAGAGTCAGGAAACTGGCTCTTTTTTTCTTCTAGTATAATAATGTGACTGTTACAACTTCAAAAAAGTTCCCCAGAATGTATTTTAGTTCTATAATATTTATGAGGATACATTTTAGATATTCGAAAGTGGCAGGCCAGTCCCCGGAATTTATGTAGAACTAACCCTGTGCTATCCAAACATTTGATGTGGTCTATTTTGAAGTGTTAGAAAAAGCTCATCAATAAAAGATAGGCATGACATTGGTTAAAATGTAAGCTATGTACATAAGTTGATTTCCTTTCCGACTGAACGCCCCCGGGAAAGCGCCTAGTCGGAAAGGAAATCAACCCCACGTTAAGGTTTTGGACAACAAAAATACTGCCAATATTCATTATCGATAGTATGTGGCTAATTAAAGATTAATTTATACATAATAACAAATAAAAAAGGCATCTTAGTAAAGACAGAAGATAAAGGAGTTTTAATTATGCAAATTACACGTGCAAACGTCTGGTTTCTCCTTACACATAAATCATTTTTAATACTATTACTTATTATCAATCTATTAGGAACTATTTACGGTTATTATTGGTATGGAGGGCAGCTTGCCATCACGAAGCCCATCTTTTATATTTTTGTGCCGGACAGCCCGACAGCCAGCCTATTCTTTTGCTTTGTATTGTTAGCATGGATTATGGAAAAAAAATGGCCGCTAATGGAAGTGCTAGCACTTATAACGCTGGTCAAATATGGAATCTGGGCCGATGTGATGAATATTTGGACGTTGGTTGAAACGGGATCTATTGGCTGGCAAGGCTGGATGCTTGTTGGCTCACATTTTGCTATGGCTGTTCAAGCAATTTTGTATCTCGGTAAATATGTTTTTTCATATTGGCATATTGCCGTGGCAGCCGTATGGACATTGCATAATGATGTAATTGATTATGTATTTGGCCAAATGCCGATGTACCGAGATTTAGCAGATTATACAAGTTATATTGGTTATTTTACTTTTTGGTTATCCATTACATGCATTTTTCTAGCCATCTTCTCAATTAGGTGGCGCAAATATTTGCCGAATTAGGTAATTGATTATAGAATTATAGTATTGAGATAGAAAGGGGTTAAAAAATTGTCAACAAGTATGTATATTGTTTATTTTGCAATCATAATGCTACTGCCGCTTTACGCACAGATGAAAGTAAAGGGCACGTATAATAAGTTTGCAAAAGAACGTACAATGAAGGGACAAACAGGTGCAGAGGTAGCGCGTGCGATTTTAGATGCAAACGGCTTATATGATGTACGAGTTGTTCCAACACAAGGTGTGTTGTCTGATCACTATAATCCGGCGACAAAAACAGTTGCTTTATCGGAAAGTAACTTTTATGAGGCGAGTATTGCTGGAGCTGCAGTTGCTGCCCATGAGGTTGGCCATGCCATCCAGCATAAAGAAGCTTATTCAATGCTGACATTACGTAGTAAGCTAGTGCCAGTTGCAAATATTTCATCAAATATGTCTTGGATATTTGTCATGATTGGTATTTTTGCAACGAATCCAAAATTTTTACTTTTAGGTATCGTATTGTTAGCAGCAGGCGTGGTTTTCCAATTAGTAACGTTACCAGTAGAGTTTGATGCATCCAAGCGTGCGTTAGTGCAAATGAATTCTCTAGGTATTATTACAAATGAAGAAGAGCGCCCAGCACGCAAAGTGTTAAGTGCTGCAGCATTAACATATGTTGCCGCGGCAGCAGTAGCTGTATTAGAATTATTACGTTTAGTATTAATCTTTACAAATATGCGAAGTGACGACTAATAAAAAACTTGTTGTAGTGGTAATTCACTATAGCAAGTTTTTTAATCCGTTACTTTACTATGTAAAAAAGCCTACCTCAACGAATGTTTTATTCGAAAGAGCAGGCAATTTGTTCGTTTTAATGGAGCGGTTGTTTTTGGTCGTCTAGCGTGAAGCCTTCTCCTGCAACATCACGTACTTCTATTATAGAAACGAAAGCGTGTGGATCCACCTCATGAACAATGGATTTTAAACGTACAACCTCATTGCGGCCGATGACACAATAAATAACTTCTTTTTGTTGCTTAGTAAAATGGCCATGACCTTCAAGTATAGTAATACCGCGTTCCATTCGTATTGCGATCATCTCAGCAATGGCGCTAGATTTTTCAGATATAATAAGTGCTCCACGTGCTGCATATGCTCCTTCTTGAACAAAATCAATGACGCGCGCACCAACAAATACCGCAACAAGGGTATACATCATAGAGCGTGCATCTAAAAATGTTAGCCATGATAGGATAATGACAATTGCGTCAAAGATGAACATCGTTTTACCCATACTCCAACCAAAATATTTATGCCCAAGGCGAGCCAAAATATCTACACCGCCAGTTGTACCACCGAAGCGAAAGACGATACCGAGCCCTAGTCCAACAAAAACCCCTGCAAAAAGAGCAACAAGTAACAGATCGTCCTCTAAATGAATAGTAAATTGATACTTTTGGAAAACTTTAAGGAAAACTGAAACAGATAAAGTTCCAACAAGCGTATAAATAAATGATTTTTTCCCAAGTAAACGATACCCAATAATAAACATAGGAATGTTTAATAGTAAATTCATTAAAGCAGGGTCCCAGCCAAGTGTAAAATAAAGTATGAGTGTAATCCCACTTAGGCCACCTTCACCGAGTTGATTTTGCATGTTGAAGTGGACGAAGCCGAAGCTAAAAATCGCAGCTCCGAGCATTATTGCGATGATATTGCTGATTTTGATCTGTTTTAGCATATGACCTCCTGAAGTTCCAAACAAATGAAGTAGTGCTATCTATTATCTGACATTTTATTGTTTTTGACAACAATGGTGTAAATTTTATACGATGGTAAGTAGGAGTGTGATTTAGATGACTGAACAAGTGACAATGCAAGCTTTACAGCAGCGTGTAGATGATTATATAGGACAATTTAAAGAAGGCTATTTCCCGCCATTCGAGTTACTGGCACGTCTAACCGAGGAACTTGGTGAATTGTCTCGTGAAGTGCAAGACGTTTACGGGCAAAAGAAGAAAAAGAATACAGAGGAAGCAAACAGTATTGAAGAAGAATTAGGTGACTTTTTCTTTGTTTTAGTGTGCTTTGCAAATGCACAGGGCATTAAATTAGATGAAGCACTTTTACGCGTTATACATAAATTTGAAACAAGGGATAAAGATCGCTGGACTAGAAAGGATGGAGAATGATGTCAATTCGTGTAGCAATAGCAGGACCTAGAGGAAAAATGGGAGCTGAGGCTGTACATACGGTCATGAAGCATGACAAAATGGAATTAGTAGCTGTACTAGATTATAAGGAAGTTGGAAAAACATTAGGTGATTTGGAGATGTTTCCGGCAAGTTATACGGCTCCAATCTTTACAGATATGTCTGAACTTGTAGAGGCGACTGCACCTGACGTATTAGTAGATTTAACAAGCCCGCATGCAGTATACAAACATACTAAAGAGGCCTTGAATTTAAATGTACGACCTGTAATTGGTACAACAGGCTTTACAGATGAACAACTAGTGGAATTATCAGCAATGGCTAAAGAAAAAGAGCTAGGCTGTATTATTGCTCCAAACTTTGCTATAGGGGCAATCCTTATGATGAAATTTGCTAAGGAAGCGGCAAAATATTTACCTGATGTTGAAATTATTGAAATGCACCACGATCAAAAGCTGGATGCTCCATCAGGAACAGCTGTTAAAACGGCACAGTTGATTCAAGGAGTGCGAGCACAAAAGATGCAAGGACATCCAGAGGAAAAAGAAACTATTGAGGGTGCAAGAGGTGGAGAATTTGATGGTATGCGTATTCACTCTGTTCGTTTACCAGGTTTAGTGGCACACCAGCAAGTGTTATTTGGCGGAGATGGGCAGCTATTAACAATTCGTCATGATTCGTTAAACCGTAATTCTTTTATGTCTGGTGTAGCATTCTGCGTAGAAGAGGTCATGAAAATGGATCAACTTGTATATGGTTTAGAAAACATCATCTAAAGATTGGGATGGAAGCATTATGAAAATCGCATTAATTGCACATGATCGTAAAAAAGATAATTTAGTACAGTTTGCTATAGCTTACCGAAATATTTTAAATGAGCATACGTTGTTTGCTACAGGTACAACAGGACAGCGTGTTATGGAAGCTACAGGCTTAGAAGTAACACGTTTCCGTTCTGGACCACTCGGTGGCGATCAACAAATTGGCGCAATGATTGCCAATAATGATATGGACATGGTCATTTTTTTCCGTGATCCTTTAACAGCACAACCACATGAGCCAGATGTTTCTGCACTTATTCGTCTTTGTGATGTTTACCAAGTGCCACTGGCCACAAATATGGGAACTGCAGAAATATTACTAAAAGGCCTACAAGAAGGCTTTGTGGATTGGAGACTGATTCAAGAAAGACGAAATTAAAAAAAGACGTGATTTAGAAAGGATGATAATCGAATGAAAAAGCTAAAAATTGGCATTACCTGTTATCCAACTGTTGGAGGCTCTGGTGTTATTGCAACAGAATTAGGAAAAATGCTTGCAGAGAGAGGACACGAGATTCATTTCATCACCTCAAGCGTACCATTTCGATTGAATAAAATTTATCCAACCGTCTTTTTCCATGAAGTAGAAGTTAATAATTATTCAGTATTTCAATATTCGCCATATGATATAGCATTAGCGAGTAAAATGGCGGACGTGATTAAGGATGAAGAACTAGATGTGCTTCATGTGCATTATGCAATACCACATGCGGTCTGTGCTGTCTTAGCACGTGAAATGAGTGGTCGTGACATAGGGATTGTCACAACGCTACATGGTACAGATATTTCAGTGCTTGGGCAGGATTCCACCCTTTCACAGGCAATTAAGTATGGCATTAACAAATCTGATATTGTTACGACAGTGTCAGAGGCCTTAAAGCAACAAACCTATGAGCTTATTGATACAGTAAAGCCAATTAATACGATTTACAACTTTGTTGATGAACGTGAATACTTCCCGCGCAATTCAGGAACCCTGAAGGAACAATTTGGAATTCAAGAGGATGAAAAAGTGATTATTCACGTATCTAACTTCCGTAAAATTAAGAATCTTCCCCATATTATAGACGCTTTTATGAAGATTCGTGCCAACATGAAGGCAAAGCTGTTGCTAGTAGGAGATGGCCCAGAAAAGCATCGTGTAATGGATCAAGTAAAGGAAAGTTCTTATATGGAGGACGTTCTATTTTTAGGCAAACAAGAAAATTTGGCTGAATTATATGCGATCAGTGACCTTAAATTATTACTATCACAGCAGGAATCATTCGGGTTAGTCTTACTTGAAGCAATGGCTTGTGGTGTACCTTGTATTGGATCAGCTGTAGGCGGTATTCCAGAAGTCATTGAGCATGGTGTAGATGGCTATATAGTAGAATTAGGTGATACGGACGCAGTGGCAGAGTATGCAGTGAACCTATTGAAGGATGAAGAGAAATTACAACATTTCCGAGAAGCAGCTATCCGTGCTGTTGATGAAAAATTCCATTCATCTAAAATTGTAGAACAATATGAAAATTTGTATGAAAAGGTTGCTGAAAGAAATCATGCAAAACAATAAAGAATGGCAAGCAGCCTATTCAGTTATTGAACAACTAGAAAACGCAGGCTTTGAAGCAGTGATCGTTGGTGGTGCGGTACGAGATGCTATACTCGGTCGTACTGCCCACGATGTAGATGTTGCGACAAATGCGATGCCAGACGAAGTAAAGTTTGTCTTTAATCGCACGGTTGATATAGGGATTCAGCATGGGACGGTACTTGTTATCGACCCAGTTGGATCGGTGGAGGTAACGACATATCGTACAGATGGTGAATATACGGATCACCGTAGACCCGAGGAAGTGCAATTTGTACGTTCGTTAAAAGAAGATTTACAGCGCAGAGACTTTACGATGAATGCCATTGCGATGCGTCGTGATGGTTCTTTTGTTGATTTTTACGGAGGACGCCAAGATATTGAGGCTGGTGTAATTCGAGCTGTTGGTGATGCACAGAAACGTTTTTCGGAAGATGCATTACGAATGCTACGGGCCGTACGTTTTTCAGCTCAGCTCGGTTTTTTAATTGAATCAGAAACCATGAAAGCAATGCAGGACAAGGCCGATAATATTTCTTGGATTGCGAAAGAGCGTATAAAGGCGGAGCTCGATAAACTATGGGTAGGGAAAGATGTTTTTAACGGTATAAAAAAGCTTGAGGAAAGTAGCCTAGTGAATTATTTGAATGGTACTTTTCAAACTGATGACTGGTCTGAATTTAACACGCAGGACAAGCTATTAGGCTGGGCATATTTTGCGGCTTTACAGGGTGATCATTGGCGAGAAGTGCTGGGTGACTATCGTTTATCGAATAAGGAGATGGCATTTGTAAAAGCTGTTTTAGAAGCTTTAAAAGCTTTAAAAAATGGCTGGACGAAAATGGATTACTTTGTATATGCTCAACAGGAACTTGAGGCAGCTTGTTATTTTGCGGAGTTGAGACAGCTTGATGTTCAAATGCCACAACAAAGTATACTTGAAATACAGACAAAGCTTCCTATTAGACATAAACAGGAGCTTATTGTAAAAGGTACAGATTTGTTAAAATGGTCCGGAAAAAAAGGTGGACCATGGGTAAAAGAAGCGTTGCAGGCAATGCTTGAAGCAGTTGTGAATGGCGAACTTCAAAATGACCGACAACAGATAAAGAATTGGATAGAACACGATTATTTCAAAAAAGAATAATCAACATCGATTTTTAAAAGAGGAGCCGTCTCAAAAAATGAATGAGACGGCTCCTTATTAATTTGGCTCCATTTTTGGTGCTATCATATTTTTAGCTTATCACCAAAAGTTGCATTTGTTAAAATGCTTACCATGAGTATAAGTCGATTGTAGTGGAGGCTGGGCAGCTCCTTAGGGATTAGCGGCTTAGACGTCCCAGGAAAGCGCTTAGTCGGAACGGAAATCAACCATTTGTTATGACGGTGATTCCAAGAGAGTTAAAAATAATGAATAACTAGTAGCTAAAAGATATTTGATGATAGATTGTGGTCAATTGTCATAATTTACAGTATGATTAATACAATTGAATCAAAATTATGTAAGCATAAAAATATAGCAGAGTTTAATAAAGGATTGATAGCATGAGTATTTCTATGAAGGATGAAATTTTAAAAAGAATATTAGCTGCTAATGGTGAAGCGGTTTCGGGTCAGGAACTAGCAGATTCCCTTGGAGTATCACGTACAGCTATATGGAAACATATGCAATCGTTACAGGAGGAAGGCTATACATTTGAAACGGTAAAGAAAAAGGGCTATGTACTGACTGGTGTGCCAAATAGCTTAAGTCCAACACAAATTGAACTATTTTTAAATACGGAGCGTTTTGGACGTGAAATTCATTATTTTGATGTTGTAGATTCAACACAAACCATCGCACATAAGCTTGCACAGGAAGGCGCTCCTCATGGCACGATTATAATCGGGGAGGAGCAAACTGCTGGTCGTGGTCGTATGGCGCGTCCATGGGAATCTGCAAAAGGTACAGGTATTTGGATGACCGTTATTGTGAGACCGGATGTTACGCCTCAGCAAGCTTCATCGTATACGCTTGTCGTAGCAGTTGCGGTTACGATGGCTATTAAAACATTATATAAACAAATTGAACCAGCCATTAAATGGCCAAATGATTTGCTCATTAACGGTAAAAAGTGTACAGGTATATTAACAGAAATGCAGGCTGAGGCAGACCGTGTACAAGCACTGCTAGTAGGCATAGGTATTAATGCAAACCAAGTCGAATCAGATTTCTCCCCAGAAATTGCTGATATAGCTACATCTTTACGTTTAGAAGCGGGTGAGGAAATTAATCGTGCAGCCCTCGTTGCATCTATTCTTCAATATTTAGAACAATTCACGGATTTATACGTGAAGGAGGGCTTTGCTAGCATTAAAAAGCTATGGGAACAAATGTCATGTACTATTGGACAACGTATTGAAGTAACGACTTTACGCGGGCGCTTTGAAGGCATTGCCAGTGGAATAACGGACGAAGGTGTACTACAGCTAACAGAGGATGATGGCACTGTCCGAACAATTTATTCTGGAGATATAAAAATTTTGTAGAGCATAGAGCATAGAGTACTAGCATACTCGTGAGTACTTGCTTATCTGTTTTTAATTAAACAAGAACGTATATTTTCAATCAGAGAATATACGTTCTTTTATATATTTGATGATTTAATTTTTAGCTAGACATTCTTTTATTTAATATGAACAAGTATGTAATTAGAATTAAATTAACAATTAAGACAATAATACTGCCTTCAATTTTATAGATGCCACCTGATAGTAATGGATTTCCTTGAAACGTACTGTTTAAGAGATTTGGATAATCACTTGCCAAAGAAACACCGCCAAATATAATCGCTCCAATTGTATTCCAAGTGAAATGAGCAATTATAGGTGCTACAATTGTGCCTGTGTATTCTAATAGTAATGTTACAAGTATACTCATTGAAATAACATTGAGCACTGGGATAATACCTGCTTCAAATGCTCCACCGTGCATCGCAGAAAATAAAAGAGTAGTTAAAAAGGTTGCCACAATTACATTATATTTATGCTTCCATAATTGATATGGATAACCTCTCATCAACAATTCTTGCATTACAACATTCAATAATGATGCCAAAATCCAAATCCATATGTAATCAATATTGTTTTGCCATGTATATTTAATGTCTTTGTAAGTAAAAGGACAGCTACCAAGCTACCCAACCATAAGATACCCATTACAACACCTATTAGAGAATTTTTAAAGAATCTTGAAGCTATGGGGATCTTAATTTTACCCTTTTCTATTACTGAAACAAAAATAATAGATAATAAAACTACTAAAGCAAGTGGTACGAATTCCCACCTGCCTGATTATTTGTTTGTATATCAGGCGTAAAAGAAATTAAAATTGCCCATCCAATAAAAAAGATAACTGTTTTTAAAATTGTACTTATTAACTTTTTCATTAATGATTCCTCTCCCATTTCTGTATATGAGTTTATATTTTTCGCAAAATGTCAATTTTATGAGAGGTCGTTATTTCATGAAAATCTCCTTTAGACAAAGTACATCCAAAGGAGTTAAACGGTGCAACTTTTTTATAAACAGTATTAATTTACTTAAAATGGTACAATTTTCATAAACGGTACGACTTTATTTCAAAGCCCCATTTGTAACCCCATCAATATCATTCCATACATAAATAAGCTCTTCTACTATTTTTCCACCAATTTTAATTTCTAAGTTATTGACATATTGTGCACCATAATATTCATAGAAATCACGTGTTTTATTTTCTGCTAATACTTCAACAAATACTTTTTCGTATCCTTTTTGTTTAAAATAGGCGAATACTTCTTTGAGTAGTTGCTTCCCGATTCCCATTCCTTGATATTCTTCTAAAAGATAGATAGATGTTAAATCAGTTGCATTGGGTACTGAATTAGTTTTTCGTGTGCCACCAGTTGCAAAGCCAATTATTTCACCTTGTTCATTTTCCGCTACCAGTACATAATTCGTAGCATCTGAAATATTCCTCTTCCATAACTCTGTTCGCTGCTCGTAAGATAAGTTATTCAAAAAATCATCTGGAAGAATGCCTTTATAAGTCGTTCGCCAACTGTCAACATGTACTTTTCCGATACCTTGAGCATCTTTAATGTTTGCTTTTCTAATTTTCATAATGATCACCTCATAAATCGAATTTTATCTCCAAGATGACGGCGTAACTGACCTGATTCACCTCGGTTATTGCCTTCACTTACAAGAATCGATTGCTCTGATGAAAATTTCTAATCATTATCATTTATCTGCTCTTGGAGCGAAAGAGAAGCGGCTCATCGTACGCCCCAGGAAGCTTTGCTCTGTGCGAAAGCGAAGCGTCAGCGACAAATGTTTTCTGTGCGAAAGCGAAGCGTCAGCGACAAATGTTTTCTGTGCGAAAGCGAAGCGTCAGCGACAAAGCGCCTAGCCGGAACGGAAATCAACTCCTCGTTTTGCCAAAGCCCTTTACTTTAACATTAATTGTAAGTCACCGTAAGAAAGTGTTACTTTTAACTGGTTATCACCGTTATAAGATTGCGTTACCTTGCTGTTTTGATCTTTCTTATCAACTGTAAGATCCCCGAAGTCAGTTTCTAATTCATAGCCAAGTTCACTTTTTTTATTTTGTAAATGAAGTGTAGTATCTCCGAAGTCAGATGTAATAGTGGATTGACCATTTAATGTTCCATCTATGTTAATATCACCATGTTCACTTTCAGCAACGAAGCCATTACTTGAAAATTGTTGTAGCTTCATATCACCAAATGATTGTGTAATTTCTGTTTTATCACCAGTAGTGTCTTTCAATAGTATGTCTCCAAAATCTTCAATAAGATTTAACTCTTGATAATTTAGACCACGAATGGTTATATCTCCAAAATTACTATCAAGGACAACGGTTTTCAATTTTACATCTGAAGGAACATAGATTTTGATGGAAGGAGTACTGAAGCTGAAAAATCCGAATTCGAAACCATTCTTCTTCTTACTCTTTGTTTCAACAGTTAATGTCTTATCTTTAATACTGTACGTCACATCATCATCTTTAATAACATTTGTTTCTAGTGCATAACGATCACTAGTAATAATTTCAACATCTCCATAGTGATTGATAATATTGAGATTAGTGAAATCATCTAGTTTATAGGAATTGTTTACTAGTTTATTGTTCTCAGGCAGTTGGATACCTTCATCATTTATGACAAAACTCCATTTCCCACCGGAGAAAAAACCAACTAGAGCTAACAGTACGCCTAAAGCGATCATAGTAATGGCAATATGGGTATGTCGGGACGTCATTAGTATCCCTCCTTCCGCTTCTTCGTTATTTTATGGAATAGTTTACCTAATGCTTCAACACAAACAACAACGATTGTTTTGATCAAACGTGTAACGATTGGGAAAAGTAGGATGCCCAAACCTGTTACGATAAAGCCAACACCCATAAAGAGTAATGCTGTTGGCCAGTCCTGAGTTAAAATGAAGAAGCCTGAAATAAGTGCAGCGATTCCACCGAAAAAGATACCAAGTACAGTTGCGATAATTGCGATGATAACGCTGAATATAACTGCTCCAAATGAGAAAATAAGTGCTATAGCAACTACAAGTAGCGGTAAAGAAAGTGGGGCAGATATTATTGCTAGAATGATAAGCCAAATCGCAGACATATTCTTCTTAGTCGAAGTCGAAGTCGAAGTTGAAGTTGAATTTGAATTTGAAGTTGCTTCTAAATCCTTTAATGCATAGTCCGCCATTATTTGTGATGCAACATGAGAAGGGGAGCCTAGTTGTTGAATGACCCGCTGTTCGTTTTCCTCTCCTGCTTCATCGAAATATTCCTCATAATAGGCAAGCGCAGCATCAATCTCATGCGCTGGAAGACGTTGTAATTTCCCCCGTAGCTTTTTCAAATAGCTTGCTCTATTCATCATATTTCCCTCCTATAAGTACACAATCAACCATTTCTTTATACTGTTGCCATTCTTTTAATAGTTCCAGTAATCGGATTCGACCTTGATCAGTAATTTGGTAATAGCGTCTATTTCTGCCTTGGTAGGGCTGATCGTAGGTTGTTAAGCAATTTGCTTTTTGTAAACGACGTAATACTGGGTACAGCGTAGATTCTGATATATCCATCACGGATTGTATTTGCTGTGTTAATGAGTAACCATAAGCATCCTCTTTATCGACGATGGCGAGTACACAAGCGTCAAGTAAAGCTGAGCCAAGTTGAAATGTCATCTTCTCTCACCTCACAATGTATTACCTATACAAGATTTTATATTATACGTCGTATAGTATGGTGGAAGTATATTACATATCACATTGAATTGTCAAACTTTATTAAAAAAGTTCAAACGGAAATTAAAAATGATAGTAGTGTCATTTTTAAATTGACAATAAAAGGTATATGAATTACGATAAAATGACAATGGTGTCATTTTAAATGTTTGGAGGTAAAGATAATGCCAAAGGTAAGCCATGAATATGTACAGGAAAAGAAAAACAGCATTTTAGAAGCAGCCATAGCAGTATGTAAAGTGAAGCCGCTCTATGACATTACGATGAGGGATATTATTAAAGCGTCAGGAGTAAGTCAAGGTGGGATTTATCGTTATTATTCAGACTTGGATGAAATACTTGTTGATGTTATTAATCAAGTAAATGCTAACGCAGACTATAAACATATTATCGATGGAATTACGGGTGCGAGTAACTCTCCCTCAAAAACAATCATTAAATTATTTAGTTTTCTTGGAGAGTACATGAAGGAAAACGTATCAACAGTTGGCAAAATTCAATTTGAGCTTACGATTTTATTTGCTAACAATCCAGAAAGAGAAAAGAAAATTTTATCGAACATTGTGGAAAATGAAAGTGGGCAATATTTGATGCAACAAATTTTTCATTCAATCCATAAGGGTATTTCTTCAGGATGTTTTCAGCTTGAGATATCGATAGAGGATTTATCTACTTTTATGATGACATCCATTGGTGGCATTGTGAGAGACGTTGTCTTGCAAAAATGTTACGGAATGTTCTCAAATGATCAAGTGCAGTTTGATGAGATTCGATTGATGAATACACTTTGCAAATCCGTATTATTACTATTGGGTACGAAAGAAGGAGAGGATTAAAGTTGGGAGTAGAGATAAGAAGATTTCTATTTTATACCTTTGCTACGTCTTGGATAATATGGGGCAGTTTAGCTTTGTTAACACAGCTAAATTTACTGGAGTTTGGCAATGCAATATCAATGATATTATTTATTCTCGGCGGCATTACTCCTGCAATTTGTGAGATTTGGTTGAAAAAGAAATATTCGACTAAAGAAGAGTTCAAATCATTTATCCATAATGTGAAAAATCCTAAGCTTCCTGTTTCATGGTACCTATTTGCAATCGGATTCGCATTTGCGGCGTGTTTTTTACCAACTCTATGGGGTGGAGCGACTATGGAGAATCCAATGTATCTGGCGTTACTTGAATTGCCAATCATGATTATTGGTGGAGGACTAGAAGAAATTGGCTGGCGTGGTTTTTTACAGCCTACATTACAAAAAAGATGGTCTCCTTTCACAAGTACAATTATTGTGGGCGTTATTTGGGCAGTTTGGCATTTGCCATTATGGTTCGTCATTGGATCAAACCAAATGAACATGAACTTCCTATGGTTTTCTCTAACAGCTTTAGCACTATCCTTTTTATTGACAATCATTTACCTCTCCACTAAAAGTATTTTTCTCTGTATTATTTTCCACGCTTTAATTAATTCATTTTGGGATGTCGTCTTTGTACCAGTTACAAATGTAACATCTGGTTTATTCACATTTTTATTTGCCCTGTTTCTATTTACAGTGTATGAAGTTTATCGAAAATCAAACTTTCAGAAACGAATGGTTTGAATTTAGTAATATTTATTGATCGTAATTATTAGAAAATAATATTTGAAGATTACTAGGGGAATCTGTTATAGTATTTGCGAAGGGCAGTATCCTTTTGTGAACGGCACCTTCAAAAACGTAAGAACTATTTACAATAAATATCTGCCTTGATCTTTTAATGACAGGGACGGAAGAAAACAAGCGTTCAAAAATATAACTTGATTCATTGGAATGGGCAATTCTCTCAAAGAGATTTGTTTCCGTATCCCTTTATTAAGTTATGGCCTCTACACAACAACGAGAGGTGATTTTTGATGACGAACGAAACACTACCCTTCTGTCCATTTTAGGAACAGAGGGGTTTTTCTGTTTTCTTTCCTTAAAAAAGGAGGACTACATGATGAAAACAACTTCAGATTTTTTAAAGATGAAGGCAGCAGGTGAGAAAATCGTTATGCTTACTGCATATGATTATCCTGCTGCAAAATTTGCCGAGGAAGCAGGCGTCGACATGATTCTAGTGGGAGATTCACTAGGTATGGTCGTACTAGGCTATGATTCTACAATGCCAGTAACAGTAGCCGATATGGTTCACCACGCAAAAGCAGTGCGCCGAGGGGCAAAGGATACGTTTGTTGTTGTGGATATGCCATTTGGTTCATACCATGGTGATGTACATGAGACGTTAAAAACGGCAGTATCCATGATGCAAGAAACAGGAGCAGATGCACTAAAGTTAGAGGGTGCAGACGATGTTCTACCAGCAATTCGTAAATTAACGTCAGCTGGCATTCCGGTGGTAGCTCATTTAGGTTTACTACCTCAATCAGCAGGAGTGCTTGGTGGTTACAAAGTTCAGGGGAAAACAGCTGAACAGGCAACGAAACTCATTGAAGATGCAAAAAAATGTCAAGAGGCTGGAGCATGTGCAGTCGTCTTAGAATGTATTCCGCATCAGCTAACAGAGATGGTATCTGCTAATCTTATTATTCCAACGATCGGTATTGGAGCTGGTGTTGAGGCTGATGGGCAAGTGTTGGTTTATCATGACATGTTAAGCTACGGTTCACATCATGTACCAAAATTTGTGGAACAGTTTGCTAATATGGGTCAAGAAGCAAGCAGTGGAATTGCTAGTTACGTAGAAGCGGTAAAGACAGGTACATTCCCTGCGCCGAAGCATTCCTTCACAATGAAAGAGGAAGCATTGGATCAGCTATATGGGGGCGTAAAGTAATGAAAGTCGTCACTACAATCCAAGCATTAGCCGTAGAAATTCAAGCAGCTAAGCAAGCTCAAAAAACAATTGGACTCGTTCCAACAATGGGTTATTTACATGAGGGTCATTTAACACTAGCGAAAACAGCTCATGCCGAAAATGATTTAGTCGTTATGAGTATCTTTGTTAACCCAACACAATTTGGGCCAGCCGAAGACTTTGAAAGCTATCCACGTGATTTGCCACGGGATACTGCTTTAGCAGAGTCTGTCGGTGTAGATATTATTTTCGCACCGAGCGTTGAAGAAATGTATCCGCATGATGGTGGTATTCGTATTCATGCGGGTGAACAGGCAACCATTCTTTGTGGGGCGAGCCGTCCAGGACATTTTGATGGCGTTTTACAGGTCGTATCAAAATTATTTCACCTAGCACAGCCGACACGAGCTTATTTTGGACAAAAAGATGCGCAGCAGGTTGCTATTATTGCTACGATGGTACGCGATTTTAATTTCCCTTTGGAAATGCGAGTAGTACCTATTGTGCGGGAGGAGGACGGTTTAGCGAAATCCTCTCGTAATGTTTATTTAAGTGAAGTGGATCGTCTTGAGGCACCGGCAATTAATGAATCGCTCCAGCTTGCTCGTGATAGTTTTTTAGCGAATGGTGATGTTGCGAATGCGCTTGCTAAAGCAAAGGAACACATTGCAGCACGTACACACGGCCACATCGACTATATTGAACTATTAGCGTATCCAGATTTAATACCTGCAACTGCTGAGACGGAGCAAGTGCTTTTAGCTGTAGCCGTTTATATTGGTAAAACTCGTTTAATTGATAATTGTATCTTTAATGTGAAAGAAGGATTGTAATATGTTACGAATGATGATGAACAGTAAAATCCACCGTGCTACAGTGACACAAGCAGATTTAAACTATGTTGGATCTATTACGATTGATGAGGATATTTTAGATGCAGTAGGGATGCTTCCAAACGAAAAAGTGCATATCGTTAATAACAACAATGGCGCACGCTTTGAAACATATATTATTGCAGGGGAACGTGGATCAGGCGTTATTTGTGTGAACGGTGCAGCAGCACGCCTAGTACAACGTGGAGATATTGTGATTATAATTTCTTATGTGTACGTAGATAACGAAGAGGCAAAAGATCATAAGCCAACAGTAGCTATTATGGGCGAAGGCAATACAATTAAAGAAATGATTACCTATGAGCCAGAAGCAACGGTGATGTAATAGAGAGGAAGCGTGTACAAGTTGTACATGCTTCTTTTTTGTGTCCAAACTAAAAGGCGAAGGGATGCCGTAGAGCCAAATATGTGATAAAATTCATCTATCTAATGTGAACTGTGAGTTGAGATGTATGATGGAAAG
The DNA here is from genome assembly GCF_050280325.1 of Lysinibacillus sp. NPDC093216. Taxonomy (NCBI): domain Bacteria; kingdom Bacillati; phylum Bacillota; class Bacilli; order Caryophanales; family Bacillaceae; genus Lysinibacillus; species Lysinibacillus sp. NPDC093216. Next base: position 61,816 of record NZ_JBNNVB010000005.1, read on the forward strand.
TCAAAAATATGCAATTGTTGATTTAGAGACGACTGGTCATTCACCAGCAAATGGGGACCGAATGATTCAAATAGCAATTGTTATTATGAAAGATTGGAAAATTGAGCAGACCTTTACGAAGTTTATTTATCCAGGTAAAGCTATCCCAACGTTCATTCAGGATTTAACGCATATTACGGATGAGGATGTAAAGGATGCCTTGCCGTTTGAGGCACATGCCGACTACATATATGAACTGCTTGCTGATTGTGTATTTGTCGCGCATAATGCGGATTTTGACTTATCCTTTTTACAAGCAGAGTTTAAGCGTGCAGGTTTACCAAAATGGCAGGGTAAAAAGATGGATACAGTTGAGCTTGCCAAAATATTGTTCCCAATGTCACTGAGCTTTAAGCTAGGTGATTTAGCGGCAGATTTAAATATAGAGCTAACAAATGCACACCGGGCAGATGACGATGCACGAGCAACTGCTGAACTCTTTAAACATTGCTGGAAGGAGCTACTCTGTCTCCCTCAGCTAACTCTTGAACAAATGCATAAACGTTCATTCAGATTGAAATCAAATTTATCCCAACTTTTCTTTGAAGCTCTTCAAATTAAAAGACAGCATGTAACGGCTAATGAGAATGTCTCCTACTATCGCAATTTGGCTATTTGTGATGGACGAAAAAAGCATCCAAATAATGCGGGAATTGTATCATATCCACAAACAGCAGCTGACAAAACATCATTAATGACAAAGGTGATGCCAAATTTTGAGCAACGACCGGCACAATTCGAAATGATGGATACTATTTGGCAGGCGCTCAATGACAAAAGGGAATGCGTTATAGAGGCATCAACAGGCATTGGTAAAACAGCGGGGTATCTACTTCCCGCGATTTTATATGCTCGAGCAGTCGATAAAAAAATTGCGATTAGCACATATACGTCACACTTGCAGGAGCAGCTTGTTGAAGAAGAGCTACCGAAGATTGAAAAAATCCTTGGCACTAAAGTAAATATTGCTGTTCTTAAAGGCATGCAGCATTATATTGACGTTGCACGCTTTGAGCAATGTATGGCTTATGCTGATGAAACTTATGATGATACATTTACGATTTTGCAGATTCTCGTTTGGCTGACTAAAACAGAAACAGGTGTGTTAAGTGAGCTCAATGTTTCTGGTGGTGGACAACTATTTTTAGAGAAAATCCGCAAAATGCCTGATGAAAAACCTTCGAAGGGCTTTGATTTCTATGAACAAGCGTTAAAAAATAGTGAATTTGCGGATTGTATTGTAACTAATCATTCTATGGTACTCAGTGATTTAGTCCGTCAAACACCGATCTTTACACAAATTGACGGTTGGATCATTGACGAAGCACATCAATTTATACAATCTGCCATGCAGCAGGACGAAGTAGTCTTCTCCTATACGCAGTGGAAGTATATTTTCGGTCAAGTAGGAACGATGGAGGAAACTGCTTTGTTCCAGCAATTTAGTCAGGCAGCTAAGAAAAAACAACGCGTTTCTATGCAAAGCTTGCAACGACTAGACGCACAATTTATACGCCTGCAACGGACATTCGATGAAACTATTCAGCGAGCCGTGCAAAAAATGCAGCAACAAATAAAAGGGAAACAAGCTAGTAGTAAATGCACTTTATTTTTTGAGGATGTATCGCTCGCAAAAGAACCGCTTTTGCAAGTAAGTAAGCTCACACAGCAGTGGCTTGATCTTGCGACAGAAGTAGGACAGGCTTTTGAAAATAATATTGAGCAATTAGATAAAAATGAGCTCTATATATTATCAGAATGGCATTATTGGATCCGTGAATTAAAAGTAAAAATCGCTGAATGGGAGGAAATTTTCCTATCGTCACAGGATGATAATTCAGTGTGGTTAGAATTTGATTTACGGAGTGTTCCAGGGAGCTTACAAGTCTTTAAAAAGCCTGTTAATGTCACGCCGATCATTGAAAAAGTACTTGCACCACTTCGTAAGCAGGCAAGCATAGTATGGACTTCTGGTACTTTGACTGTACCAGGCAATGAGCGCTTTGTGACGCGTCAACTCGGTATTTCCGATAGTGTGAAAGTAATAAAGCTACAAGCGCCACCATCCTATTATGCAGGAGCGAAGGCATTTATTGTCACAGATATGCCCGATATTCAACATGTGTCACAGGATGAATATATTGAAGCGGTCGCCCAAGCCATTACACGTACAGTGCGGATGACAGAAGGACGTTGTTTTGTCCTATTTACCGCTCAGGACATGCTACGAAAAACAGTGGAGCTTATTCAAGATAGTGAACTCCTTGATGACTATATGCTCTTTGCACAAGGTGTAACGGGTGGTAGTCGTATGCGAATCCTGAAATCATTCCAAAAATTTAGCCATGCCGTTCTTTTTGGTACAAACAGCTTCTGGGAAGGTGTAGATGTTCCGGGTGACGCACTTGCGTCGGTTATCGTTGTACGTCTGCCGTTCTCCTCACCAGAAGAGCCTGTATTTAAGGCGCGCGCAAAGCATATTACAGCACAAGGTCGCAACTCCTTCAATGAGCTATCACTACCAGAAGCCATCATGCGTTTTAAACAAGGCTTTGGTCGTTTAATCCGTTCATCCAAGGATAAAGGAGCCTTTATCGTTTTAGACCGCCGCATTTCAACAAAGTCGTATGGTAAGGAATTTATCAAGGCGTTACCACCGATTGATGTTAAGAAATTGCAGCTACCTGAGTTGTTAAAGGAACTTAATAATTGGCAGAAATAGTTGGAACCCCTTTTAGCAGTTTTGCTAAAAGGGGTTTTTTCGTATGTGCCTGGCATCTTGGAACGGATGCAATACTGCTCAAATCTTATACAAAGATGTTACTCTTTACTTATATGAATGAGAAGGAGTTGCGTGCTTTTTATGAATGTACAAATGAGACAATCCTCTAGAAGGGTCGAGATCAGGGTGAACCACTTGATACGAATGAAATCAGGCTTGATGGTGTCTCGTATAACCTATCTCAAAAGTTCATGCTAATATAAACACTATAAAGTAGGAAAATATAAACTGTAAAAGAGGTTGGTTTTATGACTAAATACAATTACTTTACATATGCCATTATGAATACCATAATATTTTTGCCTTATTTTCTTTTTACTATTATTGGTAATACTTACAATACAATTTTGAATGGTTGGTTTCCGCTTATTATCTTTTACGCTTTCCAAAACACAGGTACTTTTCTTATTAACTCATTCAGGAAAAAGGTAAACACCCGCGAATTATTGTTAGGTTTTCTTATCCTCGCAATTATCGGAACAATATGTGGATCTTTAGCACCATTTTCAACAATTTGGATTGAGCTATCTGCTGTTTTTATGGGAATTGCAGTGAGTATTTTGTTGCCACTCTACACAACAACTCAATATCATGAAAAGCACTTTTTTAGAACTACAATGAAATCAAAGCATTATTTATTCGCGTTACTAACTATTATAATAATTGTTCCGTTAATTTTATTTACCGCTAACTCTAATCATCCAAGTTTAGCTTTTGTAATTTATGGGGTTGTTCTTTCAATATGCTATATTTCATTAAGACATATGCCGAAATACCCGATTGCCATACTGCATTCTTCTCGTTTTTCAGCATCATCATTTATATTATTTATTTTATTCACTTTATTACTTTTTGTTATAAAAGCTACCCGTGAAACGAATTTTCAAATTCTTACCGTATTATTAATTGTAAGTATCCTGATTACAATGACGGTTCTTACTTTAATGATTACAAAATCAAAAATTCACCTTCGATTACCGAAGTTTATTTACTTTTTTTCCTTTATCCAAGGTATGGTAGTTAATTTTTATCTACTGTATGGTACTTTTTTTGCATTATCGCAAAAAAGTAATACTTTCGCGATTTACAATATTTATATGCCATATGGATTAGGTATTATATTTTCATTATTTATAGGAAATAAAATCATAAGTTATTTTAAACAATATGATCCACTTTCCGTAATCAATATCGCTTTTGTTTTAGGAATTTTACTAACTGTGATACCGTGGACAATCTCAATTGGTGGTTTCCTTATAGGTTTCTTTTCATCACTACAGGCTGTAAGATTAAATCGCCTTGCTTATGATGCAACTGATTCATTTAAAGATTCCAGTCTTCTATTACGTAGTAGTTGGTCTAAACTAGGAAGTATAATCAATCAAATGTGTTTCTTTTTCTTCATCTTATTAAATAGTATTATCAATCATATACCACTGAACGAAGTGTTCTTAGCGCTCAGTGGAAAGACATTTTACTATAAAAATCAAATGTTTGACGATTTAATAACAACTGCTATTTTAATCATTGCTATAATTGGGAGTCTCTTATTGTTTGGATCATTGAAATTAAGACGAGCACACAAAAACATAAATTAAAATTAAAGAAAACAGAGATAATAAAGTAAGAGGAAGGGGAAGAGAAAATACAAATCCCCTTAACAAACTAGTTAAGGGGATAGAATGGTGTAATTGACTTTTTGAAAAAATAAGTAGTGAAACCATTTATAGAAATATTCATATTAATTATATTATCTATGACTATTTTTGTTAATTGTTTTTGTTTTGGAAACTAGATAAGTTAGCGTTGTACTATCTGAGATATATAGTTCATCACAATTTTGGTTGCTACCTCCGCGTCATAACTTGTCTAATTATTTGGAATATTTGTAAACATGCCTAGCCAAATTAAAATGGTTAATTCATTGATTGAATCAACATTTTTACAGGTCGCTGTTCTATTTTTTGAGGATTAGAGAAAGGGAAATTTAGCCCAAAAAGTAGTGCTTGGGCAAAGAAAGCTGGGAGTTGAGTAAAAAGTATGAGTACCTGAGCGAATAGAGTGTTGAGTGGTGCGATAAGTAGGGCAACCCGAGCGAATAGTGCAACAAGAGGAGCAAAAAATAAAAAGGCTATAAATCTGAAAAAAATGGACTCACAAAGAATGCCCTCGACGCACGGACGCGACTACGAGGGCGATATGCTATTTAAGTACAACAATCTTTTTACGATTCACCTTGATGAAAGTTAATCTTATAAAATTTCTTTGGTCTGCCGCGAAGTTTTTCATGCTTTTTATAAATTAATTCAGCGACGCCTTTACTTTCAAGCTCGTTCAGTATGCGATTAGAGCTTCTGATGGTGATATCTAAATGTAAGGCAATATCAGCAGAGGATAATTCATTTGTATTTGTTTTTTCAATGACAGATAGAATCTTTTGGATTAACAGGAGGGAAATATTTAATTTTTCACTTAAGCGTTGTAGCTCAGGAGTTTCTTCTGTCATTTGTAAAACAACTTTTTCCTCTGTATTTGGATTTATTAGTTGACCACTTTCAGTAATAATAAAGGATGGCTTTTCCTGTTGATGAGCTTCGTGATTGGCGATATGTGCCTTTTTCCGAGCTTCATCAATGTTTTGACCAATTCCCCACCCAATATGAAAAGTAAAGGGTAAGCTTTCAGATAAAGCCTCTACTAATGCATCTTGTGAAAAATTATTTGTCATCATTAGTAATTCCTTTTGAGAGGTGAAAATTTCAAAATGAACACTTTGTTTTTGTATAATCATCGTTAAATGATTTTTTTTACTATATTCCAATAGTGAAGTATGCAACAAGCTTTGATTAAATTCTGCATTTGTATTTTCTATTTTAGAAGGAACCAAAGCATCACCTGTTATCTCACCAATCGCTATAATACTTTCTGATAATTGTTTATGTCGGACCTCTGAAATAACTTTTTCAAATACTTCTAAAATCGTTTCTGGAGATGCTGTGATAAGCTCTACGTTCACACCTTGCTTAGAAAGCTTGTCTAATATATTACTAAAAGCAGTAATAGATAGATCTACCTTTCCAGATCTATTTAATTCGATATGTCTTTCTAATAATTCCTCATAAAAATTATCCGTAATATCTAAATGGATAATATGTGCTTCTTCATTTTTTAAATATAACTCCTCTAATTTAATTAAATCTGTATATCCACTAAAGTCAAATGTCACCTTAGAAAAGTCCAAGTTAGAATATTTTCTACTGATATGAAATAGCTTTTTATAAAAATCTCGCTCATTTGCCATGTAGTAATAGGTGGGTATTTGATAAATAACATTTGAGCTTTGCAATACTAAATGGGCTAGACCATTCATAACTACCGCATCAAAAAATAAATAGTTTTCTAAATATAATGGTTTAATTTCAGAAAGCTTTTTATATGTAAAAAAAGTTAATTCGCAGCGTTCTTTTAATTGTTCTTTAATTGGTAAAACATCTTGTAGTGAATTATGCGCTACAATCACACCGATTCGAATCAAATTGCATTCTCCTCCTAGATTTTTCTATTAGCTCTAGTATATTTGACATTTGCATCTTATAGCAATATTGAAGCATATTTTTTGAATTTTGTTGATTTTTTTCATAAGCATCCTCTATAATCATTTAAAGACAGTCTTTAATATGTCCAAAAATAAACGCAAGGGGGACTCTTATTGGAAAGATCTAACACAAGTAAGCAGAAGTACATAATTCTTGGGATTTTATTTTTAACTTGGATTGTGAATTATTTGGATAAGCTATCTATGAATGTAGCAATTATTCCAATTGCGGAGGAGTTTAGTTTAAATGAGACGCAAGCAGGGTTAATTATCAGTGTCTTTTTCATGAGTTATGCAGTGATGCAGTTAGTTGGGGGATATTTATCAGATAAATATGGGGCAAGACGTATGATTCTTATTTCGGTTTTATTGTGGTCTATTTTCACGATTTTGACTGGCTTTGCATGGTCATTTGTATCACTTATTGCGATTCGGCTACTCTTTGGGATTGGCGAAGGAAGTTTTCCTGCTGCTAGCTCATTAGCAATTGCTGACAATTTCCCAAAATCAGAACGAGGTCGTGCAAAGTCAACGCTTACAGCTGCTACTACTGTTGGTAGTATGATTTCGACTATTGTAGCTGCAACTTTAATAATTTCTATTGGCTGGCGAAATTTATTCTTTATTTTTGGTGTTTTAGGATTCCTATTAACGATTGTCCTTTATTTTTTATTAAAGCCAGACACTCAATACAAAGAAGAGGCAAAGTCTATTAAAGTGAAAGTGCCACTAAAAAAATTATTAAAAATGCCTATGCTCTGGCAGTTAATGTTGATGTACTTTGGCGTCAGTATTGTCAATTGGGGACTTACATCGTGGATGCCGACTTATATGGTAAAGGCAAAAAATTTAGATATGGTTTCGATGGGAGCGCTAGCAATAATTCCTGCGTTAGCAGCATTAATTGCTGTAATGCTTACAGGCTGGCTAATTGATAAATTTGCTGTTGGTAAAGAGAAATATTTAATTATGTTTGGTGCTTTTATTGCAGGCATTAGTTTATTTTTCATGACGAATGCATCTTCAATTACGATGATTGTAACATTTCAAGCTTTAACATTGGCGGGCTGCTTGTTTGCTACAACAACGATACTAACTTTACCACTTAAATATTTCTCACATGATGTTATTGGAACGGCAACAGGGTTTATGTATTTTGGTGGTCAGATAGCTGGTGCAATATCTCCATCTATAATGGGGTACATCATCTCACTATTCAATGGATCTTATTCAGCAGCATTCTTGTTCTTAATGGTTATGGTTATAATTCCTATTCTAACAGCGACAACTTTAAGAACTAAAACATCAATAACTACAAATCAAACAGTTTAATAAAAATAAAAAATGGAGTGAAAGGTTTATGTCTAATTCTTATATAAATGAAATATCTAAAATAATTGAATATAAGCGAGATAAATTAATAGATATTAGCAATAAAATTTGGAATTTTGCCGAAATTCGTTTTGAGGAATTTCAATCTGCAGAATTATTATGCACGGCATTGGAAAGTGAAGATTTTCAAGTTGAAAAAGGGGTGGCTGACCTAGAAACGGCTTTTATTGGCAGCTACGGAAGTGGGAAACCTGTTATTGCTTTTTTAGGAGAATATGATGCACTTTCTGGCTTAAGTCAAGAAGGAGGGGCAGCAATAAAAGCTGCTATTCAAGAAGGGGGAAATGGTCACGGTTGTGGACATAATCTTCTGGGTACAGGATCCTTTGCAGCTGCAGTAGCTTTACGTGATTACATGGAAAAACATAATATTCCTGGTACAATCAGATTTTATGGCTGTCCAGCAGAAGAAGGTGGATCTGGTAAAACATTAATGGTCCGTGCAGGCCTTTTTAATGATGTAGATTTTGCTTTATGCTGGCATCCTGCTGACCATAATTTAATGATGTGTACGAGCTCCTTAGCAAATGTTCAAGCTTCCTTTAAGTTTACTGGACGTTCTGCCCATGCAGCTCAGGCACCTCATTTAGGTCGCAGTGCACTGGATGCCGTTGAACTTATGAATGTGGGAGTTAACTATCTTCGTGAGCATATAATTCCAGAAGCACGTGTGCACTATGCAGTGACAAATACAGGTGGATTATCACCGAATATTGTACAAGCAGATGCAAGTGTACTTTATTTAGTACGTGCACCAAAGACAAGCCAAGTCAATGAAATTTATGATCGTGTCTGTAAGATTGCTGAGGGTGCCACATTAATGACAGGTACAAATGTTGAAATCATCTTTGACAAAGCATGCTCTAATCTAGTTCCAAACCATACAATGCAGCAAATAATGTTTGAACAGTTTACACAACTTGGTACGCCACAATTTAGTGAACAAGATTATGAATTTGCTAAAGAGATTAGAAAGACTCTTTCTGAGCAGGAAAAGAATGGAGGAGGTCTGGCCGCTATTCCAGTATTTAGAGAGCTACTTGCAAAGGAAAAGGATACGGCATTATCAACAACGTTATTCCCTTACAATAAAGCATTTACATCTATCACGATGCCAGGCTCAACAGATGTGGGGGATGTAAGCTGGGTTGTCCCAACTGCACAATGTACAACGACATGTCATGCACAAGGGACACAACTGCATTCTTGGCAGGCCGTTGCTACAGGTACGACATCTATTGCTCATAAAGGAATGCTTCATGCTGGGAAAGTTATGGCTGCCACTGCTGCTGCGATGCTGGCACAACCGGAATTAATTGAACAAGCAAAGCAAGAGTTAAAAGAACGTTTAGGAAATGAGGTTTATCAAAATCCAATTCCTCAAGATGTTAAACCTTCACACATCCGCAGATACTCATCTGACGTAATCGAATAATTGAAAAAGAAGTGTCAAGACAAGAAAATTGTCATTGACGCTTCTTTTGTTTTTTATAACAAAGAGGAGACATTACCATCATCTATTAAAAATTCAACACAGTTTCTGCCTCGTTCTTTTGCTTGATATAACGCTTTATCACATCTTGATAATAATGTATTTCGAGTATCACCATCTACGTAGCTAGTTACACCGAAGCTACTAGTTTTTCGTTGAACAACAGGGAATTGATGATTTTCTAATTGTTGACGAAGCTTTTCAGAAAGCTTTACAGCATCATCTAATGTAGTTTGAGGACAAATAACTAAAAACTCCTCGCCACCCCATCTTCCAATTGTATCTTGTTCTCGAATCGTATTTTGCAAGATCTCTGCTACGCTCATTAAAACTAAGTCGCCTACTTGATGGCCAAATCCATCATTTACTTCTTTAAAATAATCAATATCTAGTAGAATAATAGAGAACGGAACCTCTTGATGTTGAGCGTGTTGAAGTGCTTCTTCTAACACATCATCTAACTTTACACGATTTGGAATTTTAGTTAGGCGATCTGTATTTGCTAACTTTTCAAGCTCAAGTTTTGCTCTTTCTAGCTCTTGTGTTCGTTCCTTTACTTTATGTTCGAGCGTTTCATTTAGCGTTTGTTGCATTTCTTGATGTTCTTTTTTAATAATATTGATTTTATCGCCTAATGCTAATGATAAAAATATAGATTCAAAAATAGCACCTGCTGCAGGAACTCTTTCAAATATAGATGGATGAAATGGAATTAAACTTAAAAAGGCCAATGCTTGTACAATAATGGAACCAAGCAGAACAGTCCAACCTACCATATAAAATCGAGCCATTTTCTGACCTTTTAACAACACAAATATTCCTGATAACCAAAGAAAAATAAAGACAAATACAGCAAAAATAATTGTAAAATTATTTGTAATCGTAACATCAGGGACAAAGAATGAAGCAATTAATGAAAGTATAGTGATCCATAATAGTAGATTTCCGATTTTGTAGAATCGAGGTAAATATTTTTTTAGTTCCAGAAACTCTTTGCAAAATAGAATCATAAATAAAAGTAATATATTGCCGCTTATTGCAGATGATTTTATAAAGTACCATTTAGGGAAAAGTTGTCCTAATAATTCAATATCTAAAGAATTCAATGTGGCTTGATAGAGGATAAAACTAAACATATACAAAACATAGTAAAAGTAAGTCTTTTCTTTTAACGAAAAAAATAAAAATAAATTGTAAATTAATAATGCTGCTAAGAACCCATAAAAAATTCCTGTTAAATATTTATAGTCAATAATCTTATTGATAAAGCTTTCCGTTGTGAAAAGATAAGAAATTGAATTTAATGGTAATTCGCCATCTAATTTTATATAAATTTCTTTGACGGATGAGTCTTGGATTTGAAATAAATTAGAGCGATAATGAATTTTTTGATCGTCAATATTTGAAATGCCTCTCTTTTGAACCCTATAGGATCCATCTTCTTTCACTATAAACATTTCAATGCTATCAAGCTTGTCTGTTACCTCTAACCAGTATGACTCCTGTTTATCCGTTAATAGTTTATCGGCATCTAATCGTAGCCAAATCGTATCATTCGTATGCCAAAAGAATAAATAATTCTCTTTACTAGTGACAAAGGAATTGTGGTATGTACCACTTAATAAATCATCGATCGTAATTTTTTTTGACGGATCACGCAAAATATCATAATGCTTTCCCAATTTTATAGGTTCTGATAGTTCTGCAGCATGACATGGTAAGCTGAATTGTGTAAAAGTAAATATGAGTACGATAAAAAAATAAAATAACAGGTTGGTTTTTATAATTTTATTTTTCATCATGTATTTTTTCTCCTATCCTATCCTAATTCCTATCCTTCAGTTACTAGTATGCTGATGAAAGGTAAAATAAGGTGCTCTTAAAATAGAGTATTATGTAAATATATCACACTTTATTCTATGTTTAGGATTTTTACGAATAAAAAGAGATAATTCGGTTAGGAATCCTTTAATTATTTTCAAAGACCATAAGAGCAAGAATGAGGACGAATGAATGTGTTTTTCCTGATAATATGATGGCTAATAAGTAATAAGGAGGCATCATGATGTCAAAAATTCAGGAATTTAATGAGCTACATTCAGCTAAAGAACTATTATTTATAGGAAATGCGTGGGATTTATTATCTGCGTTAACTTTAGAAAAAGTTGGTTTCAAAGCAATTGGTACAACAAGCTGGGGAATTGCCAATTCACTAGGGTATGAAGATGGTGAGTTAATTGATTTTGATCGACACTTAGCCATTATTAAAACAATTGCAAACAATGTAAAAATACCTGTTTCCGCAGATATTGAGGCGGGATATGGACAAGATCAGAAAACAATTTTAGAAAATGTTTTAAGGACGGCAGATGTTGGTGTTGCAGGTATCAATATTGAGGATTCACTCAAAAAACAAAAGGGATTACGTAATTTAAAAGAGCATTGTAACCTTCTAGCAGAAATGAGAACGATGTTAGATAATCACGGTTATAAAAATTTCTATATTAATGCTAGAACAGATACGTATTTTCTGATGCAGCATCCATTTATAGAAACTATGAATAGAGCAAAGGCTTATGCGGAGAGCGGAGCAAGTGGCATATTTATTCCAGGATTAACAGATGATGAGGAGATAAGCGAAATAACTTTGAATATAGATGCACCCATTAATCTACTTTCTTTACCTGAACTGACGGATTGTAATAAGCTTAAAGAATTAGGGGTAAAACGTTTTAGCTTCGGCAATGCACTATCAGACAAAATAATAGCTTATTTAAAAATGAAATCTAGCCAATTACTGGAAAAGCAAAATACGGCGTTTTTATATGAGAAATAGGCTGCAAAGGGGATGGAATAGTGAACAACAAAATCAATCTTTCATTTGAGGAAATGTGGGAGAAAATTATGGCCTGTAATCAAACATATGATGGGCTATTTTATACGGCTGTAAAGACTACTAAAATCTATTGCCGTCCTTCATGCAAATCGCGAAAGCCGAAAAAAATAAATGTAGAATTTTACGACGATATTCAAAAGGTTGAGAGTGCTGGATATCGTGCATGTAAAAGGTGCCAGCCTGAAGTGGTACTCTCTCCGCATACTCAACTCATCAAAAAAGTAACAACCTATTTAATAAATGAGTATAAACAACGGTTAACATTACAGGATATTGCTAATTTTGTAGGGATAAGTCCTTTTCATCTTGAACGCCTATTTAAACAAGAAACAGGTGAAACACCGCGAGCTTATTTAGAAAAAATAAGAATAGATAAAGCCGTATATTTTTTAAAAAATACAAGCTATACAAATCTTGAGGTTTGCTATGAAGCTGGATTTCAAAGCCCATCAAACTTTTATAAAGTGTTTCGGAACTTAAAATATTGTTCACCAAGTGAATATCGAAACCTTGTGAGGAGTTGGACATGAATTGGATCAATAACGAAACCTATATTGTGATTAATACACCTGCAGCATTTAATTATACTGAGTGTTTAATATTCTTAAATAGATCTAAGCAAGAGGTGCTGCATCAAATAAAAGACGGCTATTTATATAAATTGCTTCAAGTGGATGGACAAAATATTTTATGTAAAATAGGATATCAATCAAATTGTATCAAAGTTGAATTTCCAATACACGCACCATCTGAAAGAGTCTTAGAAAAAATTGTACAGTACATTTGTGAATGGTTTGATTTAGAAAGAAATTTGCACAGTTTTTATGAAATGGCTCAAAAAGATAAAATTTTGCTGCCTCTCGTTAAAAAATACTATGGATTACGAATAATAGGCATGCCAGATTTATTTGAAGCACTCGTATGGGCAATTATTGGACAACAAATTAATTTAACATTCGCATACACATTAAAAAGACGATTTGTAGAACAATTTGGAGAATGCTTAACATTTGAAGGAGAATCCTATTGGCTGTTTCCGACATCTGAAAGAATTGCTGCTATTCAAGTGGACGACTTAAGAAGCTTACAATTTACAGCTAGAAAATCTGAGTACATTATAAATATTGCAAAAATCATGACAAACGGACAATTAACAAAAGAAAAATTGCTTCAACAGGAAGATTTTTTAGAAAGCAAAAATTTCTTAATGTCAATTCGGGGTGTTGGTGCACGGACAGCTGATTATGTGCTGATGAAATGCATACAAGATCCAACCTCGTTTCCTATTGCAGATGTGGGTCTTCATAATGCCTTAAAAAATCAATTAGCATTAAATCGTAAGCCGACTGTTGAGGAAATCAAGAACATTTCAACACATTGGAAAGAATGGGAGGCTTATGCCACTTTTTAATTATGGAGGTCTCTATACGATGAAACAATATAAATTAGATTTTAACTCTCCCATCGGCATCATTGAAATAGTAGGTTCTGATACAGAGGTATATTCAATAATGTTTTCTGAACATGATCAAATAGTAAATGTTCCTCAAAAAGATACACCTCAGGTTATTATAGATTGTCAACAACAGCTACATGAATATTTCATCGGTAAGCTCCATGAGTTTACATTTTCTTATACTTTTGAGGGAACGAGTTTTCAAAAAGAAGTTTGGACTGCTTTAACAAGTGTTGCTTACGGCGAAACAGCAACATATAAAAAAATTGCGGCTTCCATTGGCAATGAACAAGCTGTGAGGGCTGTAGGAAGTGCAAATGGCAAAAATCACTTAAGCATCGTCATTCCTTGTCATCGAATTATTGGCTCAAACGGAACATTAACAGGCTATGCAGGAGGGATGTGGAGAAAGGAATGGCTACTACAACATGAAAAATGGAATAGTAAGGGAATTAAGAAATAAATTTATGATTTATCATCTCTACGTTTGGGTGATAAACCATTTAAAAAGTGGTTTATTACCTTTGATTTTCTAACGTTCCTTTGTTTGTAACATAACTTAGCCTAGGAATACGTTTTGTATAAATAAGCGGCAATTGCTAAAAATAAGACCGTCAAAATGGGTGATTTAATTACTTGATAAGTATTTGTAATTTTCCACTTGTTATGACAGTTTTTTTGCAATATCGACGCTTTTTATACATGTGAGGAATGAACTTCAAGTGTATTACTGGCTTCGTATTTACAAGTGAAGGAGGTGTAAACGTGAGCGTAGTTTATAGAATCGCTTTAGTGTTAGTCATCATTGGAGCAATCAACTGGGGACTTATAGGATTTTTTAGATTTGATTTAGTTGCCTATTTGTTCGGTGGACAAACAGCAGTATTGTCACGATGGATTTATGCATTCGTTGGATTAGCAGGACTAGTATCCTTACCTGTTCTTATTATGCGATTTGATGAGGACGAAGATCTTGTTCATGATCGTGACCATCATTCTCGCATAGACAGAAATCCAAGCTATGGTATGGAGTTTGGTGATGAAGCAGATTTTACTGCATTAAAAACAACTAATGTGCTAAAAGAAGAAAAAAAGGATTCACATAGTAAAAATAAAAACAAAAATAAAAATAAAAAATAACCTCGAGTTTATTCCTCAAAAAAACTGATGACCATTTGGTTTGTCAGTTTTTTCGTTATGGCTAGGATAAAAAATCCGCAAAGATATAAGGGATTGGCACCCAGATAACGAAGCGGATTTTTACTTGAAGCCCTTCATTAGCCGCTATCACTTAGAAATGGTACATGGACACCAACAAACTAGATTTGGATTTAAGAACGGAAATCTTATGGTGATAAAATTTATTGGTGCGTCAACACATCCTCAATCAAAAATGCAATATAGAGATTTGTTTTTGTAAATGGGTTACTTAAGTCCATATCTAATAGCGTTTCTATTTTTTTTATTTTATAAAGTACTGTATTGCGATGAATAAATAGACGCTCACTAATCCTACGGGTACTTCCATTTTCATCGAGGTAAATGCGTAGAAATTGTACATAATCTGAGTTATGCAATTCATCATAGCGATAAAGCTGACCTAAGATGTCTTGGCTATATGATTTGATTAAAGTTTGATTTTGCACGGCCATAATAATTTTGTAGGCACCAATTTCTTTATATTTATATAGGAAGCGATTGTTATGAAGCTTTGCTAATTGGATTACTGTTAATGACTCATCATAGCTTTTACGAACATTTTCAAGCTCTTTATGATAATTTCCTTTTCCAATGATAATATCCAAGTAACCATTTTTTTGCGTAATTTTGTCGTAAATTTCTTCAACAACTTTTGAGAAGGGAGTATTTGGTGTATTGATTTGTGCTCTGTCGATTAAAAAGATGAGGTGATTTTTATGCTTTAGTTTTAAGAAGCGTTTATATCTATTTTGAAATGCAAATTGGATCATGACCTCGTAGCGGTCAATATTAGCTTGTGCACCATTTGTTGTACATGAAATAATGGCTAGCTCCCTACCTTGTGGAAAACCTAGTAGTGCTAATTGATCTTTAATATAGTTGGCGTTTTGTTTGTAGTGAAAAAGTAAGTTATAAAGAACCTTTTCTTCAATAGAAAGCTCTTGATGGTGATTGGCGATAAATTGAAATGTTGTTTTTAATAGATCGGCTATTCGATAATTCCATGGCATGTGAAAAATAGGGAAATCATGTTCATTGGCAAAAGAGATGACTGATTCTGGTATATTTGGAATGTATGGTCCGGTATTAATAATGAAACCTGCTACCTTTTTAGTGAAAGCTAGTTTTACGAGTTGCTCTAAGGAATCTCCATCTGAAGATAAATTAATACCTGTGGTCACGACTAATTCATTAGGTCTACAAAACATAATTAAATCGATGCTTTCTACTACATTAATCCCTGTAACTCTTCGATACGTTCCGTTATGTCCAGCTACTAATGTTAGCATTGGGAATTGGACACCCTCTACAATTTTGCGAATTGTCCCCATTTTCTCCCCCCTTATTATGAACATAACTTACCATATATTATGTGCAGATGCACATATTTTTTTAGCTTGCTATCTATATCTCATAATTTTTATCTCTTATAGAATGTGTATAACTACTGTGAAAGAGAGGACTTGCATATGTATAAGTGTAATAGTAGACGATTGCAAGAGTTAATTGAACAATTTAGTCAATTTGGAGCTACTGAAAATGGTGGCGTAACTCGTTTGTCTCTTTCGAATGAGGATGTATTAGCAAGAAACTATTTTTGTGAGTGTTGTGATGAATTAGGGATGGATATCAAAATCGATGATATGGGTAATATTTATGCCATTTTGCCTGGGAAAAAGGATGTTCCTCCAATTGTTATGGGGTCGCATTTAGATTCCGTTGAAAAGGGTGGGAAATTTGATGGTGTATTAGGCGTTTTAACGGCTATTGAGGCTATTAGAACGTTAAAAGAAAACGAGATTGAGCTAGATATCCCGATAATGATTGTGAATTTCACGAATGAAGAAGGTGCTCGTTTTGATCCAGCGATGATGAGCTCTGGGGTTATTTCAGCGAAATTTGATAAAGAAAAAATGCTGCAATCTATCGATAAAAATGGCACTAGTTTCAAAGAAGCACTGCAAGCAAGTGGCTTTGAAGGAGATCAAGAAAATCGTTTAAAGGAAGCACTTGCTTATATCGAATTGCATATCGAACAAGGACCTGTTCTAGAGGCGAAGCAGTTGGAAATTGGCGTTGTTGAAGGTGTATTAGGTATGGTGTGTTATGAAATTACGGTTGCAGGGCAGTCCAATCATGCTGGAACGACACCGATGACAATGCGTCAAGATCCGATGATCGTAACTTCAAAAATCATTACGTATTTACATGAAGAGCTCGGAAAAATTGATGAACAGTTAGTGTTTACCTTTGGTCGAATGAATGTTTCTCCAAATATTCATACTGTGATACCGAACAATGTGACATTTACGATAGATTCACGTCATCAAAAACCAGAGATCATGCAAAAAGTAGAGGACATACTGAATAATCTTCCTACAGAGGATATGGGCTGTAGCATTAAGCCAGTTAAGCTATGGGGTAGAGATACAGTCTATTTTGAACCTCATATTTGTAATGAAGTGGAAAGGGCTTGTCAGAGCTTCGGTTATACTGCTCATCGAATGTTTAGCGGAGCAGGACATGATGCGCAATATATCGCAAGCATTGTCCCATCAGCAATGATTTTCGTACCAAGTATTAATGGTAAGAGTCATTGCGAGGAAGAGGAAACAACATTTGAGGATTGTGCGAAAGGAGCAGATGTATTACTTGAAACAGTGTTGACGCTACAAACAAAGTTTAGTGTGGGGGAGACTTACACGTTACATTAAAGTTGGTTTTCCAAACATTGTCATGATTGAGCATTCTCCATTATTTTACGAAGGGTGAGGGGCAGAATGAAGAAAATTATTAAAGGTGGACGAGTGGCGACAGCTGCAGATGTTTTTGAGGCAGATATTTTAATTGAAAACGGAAAAATTGTTCAAATTGGCAAAAATCTATCCGACATTGGGGCAGAAGTTATTGATGCTACAGGTAAATATGTGATGCCAGGAGGAATTGATCCTCACACACATTTAGATATGCCATTTAACAATACTGTGACTGATGATGATTGGAAATCTGGTACCATTGCAGCAGCTTTCGGTGGAACAACTACTATTTTGGATTTCTGCTTAACGGCTGGCGAGGATAAACTTTCAGCTGCAGTTGAAAAGTGGCATGACAAGGCGAAGGGGAAATCAGCCATCGACTATGGATTCCACTTAATGATTTGTGATTTAACCCCTGAAACAGAAGTCGAATTGCCGCAGATCTTAGAGCAAGAGGGTATTACTTCTGTCAAGGTATTTATGGCGTATGCGAAAGAATTTCAAGCCTCAGACCGCACCCTTTTTAAGGCTTTTAAAATAGCGAAAGACCTCGGTGCTGTTGTTATGGTGCACTGTGAAAATGGTTCTGTTATTGATGAGCTTGTAGAAGAGGCGCGACGTGCAGGTCATAAGGAGCCGATTTATCATGCGCTTACTCGTCCAGCTGAATTAGAGGGCGAAGCGACAAAACGTGCAATTGAGTTAGCCCATATTGCTGGCGCTACCCTTTATGTTGTACATGTAACTTGTAAAGAGGCAGTAGATGAGATTATTGCTGCGCGTGAAAAAGGCTATGACGTTTATGGTGAAACATGTCCACCATATTTAACTTTGGATCAATCTGCTTTAGCACAACCAGGTTTTGAGGGTGCAAAATATGTTTGGTCCCCACCACTTCGACCGAAATATCATCAGGCTCATTTATGGAATGCTCTAAAAGCAAAACAACTACAAACAATTGGCTCTGACCAATGCTCGTTTAGTTTTAAGGGTAAAAAGCAGTTAGGAATAAATGATTTTTCTAAAATTCCTAACGGTGGGCCTTTTATTGAAGATCGCTTTAGTATTTTATATTCAGAAGGCGTAGCAAAAGGAAAAATTTCTATCAATGAGTTCGTCGATATGATTTCCACAAGTGCAGCAAAAGTATTTGGTTTATTCCCACAAAAAGGAACGATTGCAATCGGTTCTGATGCCGATATCGTTATTTTTGATCCAGAGGTAAAACGAGAAATCTCGGCTAAAACACATCATATGAACGTGGATTATAACCCATATGAGGGATGGGAAGTAACAGGTGAACCAGTCAGCGTACTAGTACGTGGAGAATATGTCATTAAAAATAAAGAGTTTGTCGGTGTACTAGGTAGCGGACAATATATAAAACGTGCATTAAAAACAACGGCTACAGAAGCACTAAACATTTAGCATGATCCCGCATTAACGGGCAGTAATACTCCCACCACAAAATTTTTGCAAAAGCTGAGAAGTTAGGTGGGAGATAAAAAGCCCGATTCGTTCAACTAATAATCAATGGGGGATGAAGAGACCCCCACTGATTAAAGTTTCACTTTATGACCGATTGCTTTGGATGGAGAACAGAGCAATCGGTCTCGTAATATCTTCATTTAGCTACAGAAGACTATCTACCTCTATAGGTGGTGAGATGAATGTTGAATGTGGCTTTTTTCAATGGTCCTAGCATCAATTACGCCTAGGTGTAATAAGAAGGAAAAAATGAACACATGAGGGGGATGTGGAAATGGCTCCGAATCAAGAAAATGCAATGTCCCAACAGTTAAACCGTAATTTTATGGAATTGACTAGCAGGATGACAAAGAATGAAGCAATAGAGGAATCTAATCGTTGTCTTTATTGCTATGATGCACCGTGCATTAAAGCCTGTCCAACGAGTATTCAAATCCCAAATTTCATAAAAAAAATTGCTTCTGGTAATATGAAGGGCTCTGCTACGACTATATTAGAAGCAAATCCAATTGGTGCAAGCTGTGCAAGGGTTTGTCCAACGGAGGAACTATGTGAAGGGGCGTGTGTGTTAAATTCCTCAACAAAGCCAATTAAAATCGGAGAGCTACAGCGCTTTGCAACAGATTGGGCAATGGCAACGAACGCTCAGCTATTTAAGCAAGGGCAAAACAATGGACATAAGGTAGCGATTATTGGTGCAGGTCCTGCTGGTTTATCGGCTGCTCGTGAACTAAGTCGATTTGGTTATCAGGTCACTATTTATGAAGCTGAATCGAAAGCTGGTGGCCTAGGAAGCTATGGTATTGTGTCGTTCCGTTTACCAAATGAAGTCGTTGATTGGGAAATTGAACAAATCGAAAAGCTTGGTGTGGAAATCAAAACAAACACAACTGTCGGTATAGATATTTCTGCTGAAGAAATTTTGGAGCAATATGACAGTGTAATTTTAGCAGTTGGTATGGGAGCTGTGCCGAATCTAGGCATTGAAGGAGAAGATTTAGACGGTGTACATGATGCAATAGAGTTTGTCAGAAAGACAAAAATGGGACCGCTTACAAAAGATATAGTTGGGAAGCGGGTGGCTGTCATTGGTGCGGGAAATACCGCGATTGACGGTGCTACATGTGCAGTGCGTTTAGGTGCTGATAATGTTCAAATTCTTTATAGAAGAACACAAAAAGAAATGACTGCTTACAAATTTGAATATGAATTTGCCAAGCAAGATGGTGTGGAGTTTAAGTGGTTAACAGCACCGAAAAAAATTATTGGTAATGAGTCAGGTGAGGTCGTAGGTATCGAATGTACGAAAATGAAGCTCGGTGAAGCGGGTGCTGATGGTCGTCAAAGACCTGAGGAGATTAAGGGGTCCAATTTTATTATTGAAGTGGATGCTGTTATTAAGGCAATCGGGCAAACACGTTTTGTATCATTGATTGAAGCTTTTGGCTTACAGCATACAAATGGTGTTGTTGATATTGATGAAACGACAATGCAAACTTCGAATGACAAAGTATTTGCGTGTGGAGATGTCGTCTTCGGAAATGGCCAGGGCGAGGCGATGGTTGTAACCGCTGTACAGCAAGGAAAAGACGCAGCATACAAGATCCATGAACGTTTAACTTCTTTCAGCGGAAGTCTCCCTCCTCTATAGGTGATGAGATGAATGCAGATTTAAGCTACTTTTCAACAGGCTGAAAGAAGTTAAAGCCTCCGGCGGATGTCACGGAATCGGAAAGGAGTTCTTTGTGCTAGCACAAAGCCGATTCCAGACACAATTATGCCGAGGCATAATTGATAAAACCAAGTGAGATTGCATAAGGGAGGAACTACTATGGCAGACTTACGTATTGACTTAGCGGGCATCAAATCGCCTAATCCATTTTGGCTTGCGTCGGCACCGCCAACGAATTCAGGCTATCAAGTACAACGTGCATTTGAAGCGGGGTGGGGTGGTGCTGTATGGAAGACATTGGGGGATCCGATTTTAAATGTTTCTTCACGCTTTGCAGCTGTTAGCTTTAACGGACAAAGAGTAGCTGGCTTCAATAATATTGAATTGATTACGGATCGTCCGTTAGAGGTAAATTTACAAGAAATTTATGAAACGAAAAAAAGGTTTCCGCATCACGCAATTATCGCTTCCTTAATGGTGGAGCCAAAGCAAGAAAAGTGGCATGAGATTGTTAAACGAGTAGAAGATGTGGGAGTTGATGGTCTTGAGCTTAACTTTGGTTGCCCACATGGGATGGCAGAACGAGGAATGGGGTCTGCCTCTGGTCAAGTACCTGAGTTGGTGGAAAAGCAAACGTACTGGGTGAAAGAGGCTGCGAAAACTCCAGTAATTGTGAAGTTAACACCGAACATTACCGACATTACGGTAACGGCAGAAGCGGCTACAAGAGGTGGAGCGGATGCCATTAGTATGATTAATACAATTAACAGCTTGGCTGGTGTTGACTTAGATACATGGAATACAGTGCCTCATGTAGCTGGAAAGGGTGCACATGGTGGCTATTGTGGTCCTGCCGTTAAACCAATTGCGCTCAATATGGTTGCAGAGTGTGCTCGTAATCCATTAATCAATGTTCCTATTTCGGGCATTGGTGGTATTTCCAACTGGCAAGATGCTGCTGAGTTTATATTAATGGGAGCTACAGGCGTGCAAGTTTGTACAGCAGCAATGCATCATGGCTTTAGTATTGTTGAGGATATGATTGATGGACTCAATAACTATTTAGACGATAAAGGCATTGCCTCTGTCATGGATTTAGTAGGTCGCTCAGTTTCTAGATATTCCAATTGGGGTGACCTGGACTTAAATTATAAAATCGTGGCTGAAATTAATAATGATGTTTGCATTAACTGTAACAAGTGCCATATTGCATGTGAGGATACATCGCATCAATGTATCGACTTATATTCAGAAGATGGCCGCCCAATGCTGAAAGTGCGGGAAGAGGATTGTGTAGGCTGTAATTTATGCTCAATTGTTTGTCCTGTAGATGATGCTATTACAATGGTTGAACGCAAATCTACAGTTCCACCAATGACTTGGAATGAACGTCAATCTTTAATTAGCAGTCTATCTAAGTAAAAAGTCTAAAATCAATTTCACCTTGGCTTAATTGCGTTTGTATGCTTAATCTTCATTCGTCTCACTACCTTCTGAGGTGGGAGTATTTTGTCGAAGGAAGATAAACTGAAATTCCACCTTCCTTCAGCATTTTCGTTGGAGGAAGGAATAACCTCATGTAAGTTGTCACGGAAATTTGATAAAAAAGGAGAGATTATATGGAACGTGATGGGAATTATTTAAAATCCCCAGATTTACTTCCAGTGACACATCAACAAAGAAATATCGGAACATTTGGTTTTGCAGTAATTTGGATAGGGATGGCAATTGTATTAGCGGCTTTTGCAATAGGTGGCACAGCAATTATAAGCTTACCATTGCCAATGGTGATTTTAGCAACGTTGATTGGCTCTTGTCTAATTGGTGTATTTATGACGTTAATTGGAGATATAGGCATTGAACATGGCTTATCATTCCCAGTATATATGCGTGCTCCGTTCGGTACATTTGGCACACATATTCCGTCACTTGTCCGAGGTGTAACGGCTGCCTGTTGGTTCGGTCTGAATACTTATTTTGGAGCATTAGCGATAAACGGCATTTTAAATTTACTTTTTAGTTTTGATAATTGGTTTGTCTGTTTCATTGTCTTTGCAGCACTTCAGTTATTTAATACATCACTAGGTATTAAATCTATTGAACGCTTTGCAGATTTAGCAGCACCAGTTATCATTTTAATTTCCTGCTGGATGTATTATACACTGGCAGATCATGCAGTAGCTCAAGGGAAAAATATTTGGACGTGGGTGGAAGCGCCAACAACAGGATTCTCAGCCTTCACTGCATTTATGGTAGTGATTATGGCGAATATGGGATTTTGGTCGACGCTAGCAGCCGATATGCCTTCACTTTCACGCTTCTTTAAAGCACCGAAAAATGAACGTAATTGGTTCAAACGCAATAAAACACAGCTAGTTGGCTCATTAATCGTCATGCCGATTACAAATACTTTCATAGTAACAATTGGTGCCGTGTGCTATATGGCTGTTGCTTCTGCTGATCCAATCAATGCACTACAGCAAAGCGCAAGTGGCTTTATTTTAGGAATCTTACTGTTAATGATTGTATTAGCACAATGGTCGACTAACACCTCTGCAAATGTTATCCCAGCTGCAACGATCTTCTCGAATATCGGTGGGCCAAAAGTGCCGTTTTGGGTGGGGGTTGTTATTGCAGGAATCATTGGTATTCTAGCACAACCATGGAGTTTATTTGATGTGTTAGTCAATGCACTTTTAATTATCGGGGGAATTTTAACAGCCATCGTTGGTATTCTATTTGCCGATTATTATTTAATCCGTAAACGTCGCGTGCATGTAAAAGCACTTTATGACTTAGAGGGTCAGTTTAAATATTTGAAGGGCTTTAACATAGCTGGTTTAATCGCTTGGGTTATCGGTGGTGCAGTGGCAAATATATTCTCCACTTATTCTTCATTAGTAGGGTTCTTTGTAGGGGCACTTGTATATTATGTATTAGCGAAGTATTGGTGGTTCAAAAAATACCCTCAAGCTGAGCTAAAAGATCCAAGTGATGCAAAATATTTAGGGATTACAGCTGGTCACAATTTGGATGAACTATTTGGACAGCAACAAGCGCCTGCTCCAACCGTTGTTCCAAATGAGGATAGTGTCGTTGAACAACCAGATCCGGTGTTAGATATAAAAGGTGCTGAATAAAGTGAAACGTGGGGTTCCTCTTCATCACCCACTGATTTTGTACCTGACGCTTCGCTTTCGGCAAAGACAAATTACGGCCGTTAAAGCGGGATGAATTAAACACCAAACGTATTTTTAAGAGGTTGATAACGGAAAGGTGGAGTGATAGTATGTCAGAACATCAACAAAGCACAGAAGAAATAAAAAAAGTGGATCATTATTTAGATAGTGGCTTTAAAATCAAATATGTTTATGAAAATCTAAGTGGAATGTTTGTAGAATTTGCGCGTCAAGAAGAGGTTGTTCTGCTGCAAATTCTAACAGCGGATGCACGCAAATATTTCTCTGCAAAGCTCCAAGAACAGACGTTATTACAGTAACAAAGTAGACTCTATTCCATTCATTGTTACATGATGGAATAGAGTTTTTTTACGTAATAAAATAGGCTTTTACCCTAAGTTGATCCGTTTACGGCAAAAGCAAGATAAAATTGTTGCTACAACAGCTAATCCAATTGTAATAACAGCCAAAGTGATGGATAGAACATTCAAAGTCGTGGATAGAACCGCCGAAATCGTGGATAGAACATTCAAAGTCGTGGATAGAACCCCCGAAACAGTGGATAGAACATCCAAAGTGACGGATAGAACACAATGCTCAGAATCATTGTCGTATTGCCATAATCGTGTTTTTCCTAAAAATACAATTGTGTTTTTTAACGGAATTTATTATTATTATAAGATAATTCATTGTAGAAAGAACTTTAGAAAGAGGCGTAATTTAGTGGCAAATAAAGAATTAAAAAGGGGATTAGATGCTCGTCATATCCAAATGATTGCTCTTGGTGGAACTATTGGCGTGGGCCTGTTTATGGGTTCTGCTAGTGCCATTCAATGGACAGGGCCTTCCGTGCTCCTTGCATATGCTATAGCAGGTATTTTTATTTTTTTCATTATGCGAGCAATGGGAGAAATGCTTTATATGGAGCCAAGTACAGGTTCCTTTGCAACGTTTGGCTATAAATATATACACCCATTAGCCGGTTATTTAACGGCATGGAGTAACTGGTTTCAGTGGATCATTGTTGGGATGTCAGAGATTATAGCAGTAGGAACATATATGCAGTACTGGTATCCTGATTTACCAGCATGGATTCCAGGTTTAATTGCAATGGTGATTTTAGGCGTTGCCAACTTCATTTCTGTTAAAACGTTTGGAGAATTTGAGTTTTGGTTTGCCATGATTAAAATTGTGACGATTGTTTTAATGATTGTTGCGGGCTTTGGTCTTATTTTCTTTGGTATTGGTAACGAAGGTGTGGCAATCGGATTATCGAACCTTTGGAATCATGGAGGCTTCTTTACAGGTGGCTGGACAGGCTTCTTCTTTGCGTTATCATTAGTAGTTGCAGCCTATCAAGGCGTTGAGCTTATTGGGATTACGGCAGGAGAAGCGAAAAATCCTCAAAAAACGATTACGAATGCGATTCAAAGTATTATTTGGCGTATTTTAATATTTTATATCGGTGCAATCTTTGTCATCGTAACAGTTTATCCGTGGGATGAATTAGGTACGATTGGTAGCCCATTTGTTGCAACTTTTGCAAAGGTTGGAATTACCGCTGCGGCAGGAATTATTAATTTTGTTGTCATTACAGCAGCAATGTCAGGCTGTAATAGTGGCATTTATAGTGCGGGACGTATGCTGTATACGCTTGCCATGAATGGACAGGCACCTAAATTTTTTGCAAAGCTTTCTAGTAATGGTGTTCCTATTTTCGGCACAGTAGGCGTGTTAGTTGGTTTGGTCATCGGTGTTGTTCTAAGCTACATAGCGCCAAAAAATTTATTTGTATATGTATACAGTGCAAGTGTATTACCGGGGATGATTCCTTGGTTTGTTATTTTAATAAGTCAAATACGATTTAGAAAAATAAAAGGTGAACAACTGTCAAAGCACCCGTTCAAAATGCCCTTTGCACCATTTACAAACTATATAACAATTGCCTTTTTAGTAATGGTGCTAATCGGTATGTGGTTTAATGATGATACTAGAGTTTCACTTATTGTGGGAATTATTTTCTTAGCTCTTGTTATCATTAGCTATTATGTTTTTAGAATTGGAAAAGAACGACGAGTTAATAAATAATGAAATGTTGAAAGGGTGTATTTCATTTATGAGATACATCCTTTTTGCTTTTGTGATAAAGATATTGTCATTTTTGCAAAACGAGGGGTGATTTCCGTTCTGACTGAGCGTTTTGTTGCTGCCGATTCGCTTTCGCGCAGAGCTTCCTGGGGTGTCTGATGAGCTGCTTTTGTTGTTGACGCTTCGCTCTCGCACAGAAAAAATCCACTGCCAGCCTTCACTCCAATCAACCACTTAGCATGTATCCTCAGGCATATCACTCTAATTTATTGTGATAAAATGAAACGACTTTTCTTAACCATTTTGGTTTTCAATACTACAAAAGGGACACTCCATTAATAATTGGATTGTCCCTTTTAACTACTGTTCTTTTCGCATAATAAAGCTTAAATGTCTGCCAGCCTGTTTATCTTGACGGTAAGAAAAACCATCTGGGCTAAGGAATGTACACGTTGAATCAATCGAAATCTGCTTAGAAGGGATACCTGCAAGCTCACATTGCTTTTTCACAGTTTGTTGATTATCGATATGATATTTATTTGTTTGTGCATTGTAATACATAAAATCCTCAGCATAGCCTAGGTTGTGAAATTTTTCATAGACATCTGTATCCACCTCAAATTTCTCCTGACTAAGTGCCATACCGATTTGTACGTGAAAATCTTGTGGATTACATTGTTCATGCTCTATCAAATGTTCGAGAAGCCTTGGTGTGACTTCCTTAACTGTGCCTTGCCAGCCTGAATGTACTACGCCAATAAGACCATTAACTTCATTATAAAAAATGACAGGTACGCAATCTGCTGTAAAACTACATAAAAGTAAATTTGGCTCTAATGTATAAAGTGCATCGGTATTACTAATGGCAGTGTCCATTTGCTCTGCGCCGCGTCCTTTATCAGAAATCGTGACTTTATGGAAATTGGCACTGTGTGTTTGTTGAGTGCAAATAAAATTATTCAAGTTACAATGCAATGTAGTTGCCAATTTTTCTCGGTTTTCTAGCACATCAGCTTCATTCACACATGTATGTAGTGCCAAATTGTTTTGTTCTAGCTCGATGTCATCCTTTAAGGTAGTGCCTGCGATAAATTGGTCGTTATCAAAATAAATTTTATTTTTCATATCATCACCTCGTCTTACTATATATGATTGCTTAATGAATGTATAGGCGCTTACTCTTAAGATTTTTAAGAGCCTTGAGTATTTTCTACAATTCTTTTGACATAAAGAATTGATTTCTTCACATATAGTAATCGAAGAATGATAATTAGAGGGAAGGAGTTTGTAGATTTGACTCAAGAAAAATTCATACTGATTTCCCAATTCGGCATGTGGCTATTTTGGATTATTACATATATATTAATCATCAAACAAGGAATAAAGGATAAGAGATATGGGATGCCCATGGCCGCAATTTGTGCCAATATTTCATGGGAATTTATTTTTTCATTTATGTATCCGCTAAATGACTTGCAAAGGATCCTTACTTTCCTGTGGTTTCTTTTGGATATCTTCATTTTGATGCAATTTTTACTTTATGGTTATAAGGAGTATAAAAAAATTATTCCGAGAAAGGTATTTTATACATCTTTTTTCATAACACTCGTAGTAAGCTTTCTCACGATTTTAGCGATGATGCATGAATTCAAAGATACGGCAGGCATATATGCCGCGTTTTTCCAAAATCTGATGATGTCAGGGCTTTTTATCGCCTTATTCATTCAAAGAGGGAACTTAAGTGGACAATCAATGGGCATAGCCATTTGTAAAATGATTGGAACTGTGTTAGCAGCAGTTTGCTTCTATTTGTATTTTAGAACACCATTGATTACTATCATTTCGCTTGCAATTTTTATTTATGATTGGATTTATATAGTATTGATCTTTAGGTTTAATGTGAAATATGCAAAATGAAAAAATTGATAAAGGGATGTACCGTGCCCTGCATCTATAAAAAATAGCACTCTACAATGTCACTCAACTTTGTAGAGTGTTTTCATTTTATAAACAAATAAAAATAATGAAATGAAACACACTATCAGCAATACACGAATAAGATGTCTCTGTAGTATGAAGATAGGGAAGGTGTTTTATTTGAAAAAGAAGTGGATAACCACACT
This sequence comes from Lysinibacillus sp. NPDC093216, assembly GCF_050280325.1. NCBI lineage: Bacteria > Bacillati > Bacillota > Bacilli > Caryophanales > Bacillaceae > Lysinibacillus > Lysinibacillus sp. NPDC093216. Next base: position 89,974 of record NZ_JBNNVB010000005.1, read on the forward strand.
ATGTATTATTTGTACGATTGGGCTAATTGGCTGTCAGGGGAAATCTGCGGATGAGAAAAAACAAGAACAACAAGTTCAAGAGTCAGAGCATAAAGCTGATGGTGTAAAAAAGCCTGTTACCTTTGAACAACAACAAGCAGAGCCAGTCGTTGTTGAAATTGTAGATCCTTCTACACAAGCCATCGTACAAACCATTTCACCGCAAGAAATGGACTATGAACGTGATAGACTATCGTATACAAAACAAATTGAGCAATTAGCAAAAGGTTTAGCGAGAGGGAATGAAAATACAACCGGCTATGATAAGCGTATGATACTTGATAAGCTGGACGATCAAGGAAAAGTAATTAAAGGTAGTCCTTTAACTGTTTTAAAAGAAAGTGAATTAGTAGAGAGAATATTAGAAGCATCAGCAACTGGTGGTACAGTGGAGATGCCTCTATCTGTTACAGAAAGCGGCTATAATTTTGAAGATATTCCATATTTAGAAGACGTGGTTGTGGCATCCTATACAACTTACTTCAATACGCATGATGTAGGAAGAAATAAAAATATTGAACTTTCTGCGAAGGCAATTAATAATGTTATCGTTGGAAGTGGAGATTCTTTCTCCTTTAATACAGTCGTTGGACCTAGGGACGAAGTAAATGGTTATCAGCCTGCACCAGAAATCATCAACAAAAAGGTTGTGATGGGCATTGGGGGAGGTATCTGTCAAACGTCCTCAACCTTATTTAATGCGGTTGATCAAATACCAGTAAAATTTGTTGAACGTCATCACCATTCTTTAGATGTCGGGTACGTTCCAAAAGGAAGAGACGCTACAGTTTCCTATGGTGGCTTAGATTTCAGATTTCAAAATACAACTAACGTACCTTTTTTAATTAAAGCTAGCTATAGTAAAAATTCTCTTACAGTTGAGGTAAGAACAGCGGAAAAATATGTAGAAATCTTGAAAAAGCAATAGTATTGCTCTTTACAAAACGAGGAGTTGATTTCCGTTCCGACTGGGCGCTTGGTTGCTGACGCTTCGCTTTCGCACAGAGCAAAGCTTCCTGGGGGCGACCGATGAGCCGCTTAGGGCAACAGATGTTTTTTTGTGCGAAAGCGTAGTGCTAACGAAGCGTCAGCAAAAGGGTTTCATTGAAAGCGTAGTGCAACGAAGCAACAGCAAAAGGGTTTCATCTGCGCGAAAGCGTAGCGGCAGCGGCAACAGCAGGATGTTAGTCACGAAGGCGTTATCACAGGATGTGATGGTTTTAGCCTTCGTTCCTCTATTGCTAATCCCCAAGGAGTCGCCCAGTCTCCACTCCAATCAACCACTTCGCTTAATATGTATCTTCAATCTGTTCCTCTAATAAAATGAAGCTGCAGCAATGTTTTTTATATGCGAAAGCGGAGCGACAGTGGTATATCTGAACACCCTAAATCATTCCCACAATAATTTTTTCAACAACAAGAGGATCATAGCAATTTTTTAATTGCTATGATCCTCTTAGCTTATATGATATTTAAAATTTCTTGTGGTGTAGCTACTTTGTACTCGGGATCCTCTTGTTGTACAACTTCAATAGCGTCATATCCCCAACTAACCCAAATAATAGGCACGCCCACTTTTTTGCAGGCTACAATATCTCTTTGTTCATCACCAATGTATATAACTTCTGAAGGTGTAATGCCCGAGCCCTTTAAAAAACTTTTTATCACTTTATCCTTTCCAAAAATACGGTTTGAAGAAAGAACATTTGACACACAATGAATACCGTTCATTTTTAGAAATTCTAAAATGTTCTCCTGTGAATTGGAGGAAATAATAAGGATTTTATAGCCTCTTTGATCAATTTCCGTAAGGACTTCTTTAATACCATCATAAAGATGAACATCATTTAATGACTGGCGGTACAGGCGATAAAACTGTGGTAAAATCATGGGCAATTTATACATAGGGAAGTCGAATAATTTACTGCGTTCCGCTATAGATAGTTTTTTTAATGATTCGATTTCCTTTAACTCTATTCCTTTAAATTTATACTTTTGCGCAATCGTATTCCAAGCTGATGCAAACACTGCTGTTGAATCAGCCAGTGTTCCATCAAAATCAAAGATTATATATTTCATGACAAACTTTCTCCTTTAATCATCTAATTGTAAAGACGTCTTTTTCTTGAAAATGTTACTGCCTATTTTAAAATAATGACATGATTATACAGAATATGTAACAGCGTATTATAAATGACCCCAGATGAATAATTTTTTTACTAATGGGTAAATATTTTTTCAGGGTAAAGGGGCTTATGGCAACTTCTTTGGTAAAAATTGTACCGAAAAATGTGTCGAAATCAATAATGAAATTATCTATACAGTTTTTATGTAGTTGAATGGACAAAAAAAGTACCTGTCATCCGTTAGTATTGAGCTGGATGACAGGTACGACTATTATGAAGCATCTTGTGATGTTGTATCTCGTTTTTTTGTTAAATAATATGCATTTACCGAGGAAGTGATAGGAATGATAAGTGCGATTCCAATGCCTGCGCAAAATATCATAATAAGTTCAGTGGCAAATACTTTAGAATTAATGATTTCACCAATTGAATAAGATAAATCTTTGAACCAAATGAGCAAGCTTAAATATCCACCAAAGAAAGCGAAAAATAATGTATTTGTATCTGTACCTAAAATGTCCCTTCCAATGCTTAAACCTGATGTAAATAATTTTTTTCTGCTAATTAACGGATTATGATGAAGAATCTCATGCATGGAAGTAGCAATAGAAATGGCAACATCCAAAATTGCTCCAATCGTACTCATAATAATAACGGAAGCTCCAATTTGCACAAAATTGACGCCAATATAAAGAGAAAATATGCTAATCTCTTCAGAGGATTCTTCCCCGAATCCTCGAATCATTGATTTCTCCGTTACAAAAACAATGAATAGTAATAAAATTACAATCGTAATCATTGTAGAAATGAATGCAGTTACTGTTTTACTACTCATTTCATTAATAAAAAATAAGCTAATCCAGCTAATGACGGTACAGGCAATGAGCGTTAATATAATTGGACTATTTTTCTGATTGGTCATTAAAAAGATGGTGATAAAGAGTACTCCAAAGTTTAAAAATAAAGATAGAAAAGATCGTACTCCTTTTTTTCCACCGATAACATTCATCAATATGAATAAAATGGCAGTTAACCATACTAATACATTCATTATTTTGCCCTCTTTCGATTAATGAAAAAAATAGAAGTGTATAAACTGATTGGAATCGTTAAGACAACACCGATTCCACCTGCTAGGGCCCTAGCTAATTCTAATGAAAGATTCATGGAAAGTGTTTGCCCTAATGGATAAGAGTTTTTTAAATATAAAATCAACATAGGGATTGAGCCACAAATATAAACAAAAAACAAAATACTTGTAATCGTTCCCATAATGTCTTTCCCGATGTCCATCCCTGAGGTTTTCAATGCTTGGTCAGATATTTCTTCGTTTTGCTCAAATAAAGCGAACATTGAAGAAGCCATTGTGATGGAGACATCCATTACAGCTCCTAGTGCTCCAATAAATAACCCAGCCATAAAAATCACTCGATATGGACGCGTTAAAAATTGCATTTCTTCATATCGAAGCCCATTCTCGGATGTAATCCACAAAACTAAAGCACTAATCAATATAGAAATAAATGTTCCTATAAGTGTTGCCACTATCGCTGCATATGTTTTTTCATTCAAGCCGTTAATGAGAATTAAAGAAATGACCGTAAATAAAAGAACACATACCCCGCTAATAAATATCAAATTTATATTAGAATTTATATATAAATCCAAAGCGTATGATAATACAAGCGAATTTACAATTAAACTGATGATTGAAAATAATCCTTGTCTTTTACCGACAATTAGCAAAGCAAAAATAAAAATCCACGCCACTATCAAGACAAACTGATCACGTTTCACGTCTAAAATAGCCCCAGTTAAATCTCCATTTTTGTCTGTATTTACTTTAATGGAAACAAATAATTTATTCCCAACATGGTACTCTTGATCAAAAGCCCCAGATGCTGAATACTCATTTGTAAAATGAATAAGCTTACCTTTTTTTTTACCATTTTTTAATACAGCTGTAATTTGCTGAGTATATAAATGATCTTCATTTTCATACATATCTGTTACAGGGTTTGATTCTTTTAATTCCGTTTTTATAACTTCCGCAATTGGACGATCATAAAATGCTTCGTTGTGATAAACGAAAAAAACAGAAGCGATAAAGCAAATTGCGATAAAGGTATAAAATATAAATTTAGATTTTTTTTTCAAGATGTTTTGCAATAAAAAGCCTCCAATGTGAGAAAGGAATCTGATTGTACTTATGCGTTCATTGTTAAAATGGCACGAAAATGACTCACAATATCACTAATTTTTTAATGTCAAGCAGATTTAAAAAATGCCATTATAAAGTAACGTGCTAATTGAATAGAGGTTCCTTAATTATATAGTAGATTTTAGCTTACTTAGTTAGTTTTAGCATAATTAAATTATTGTTATTCATTATGTAAGTGTTTATTAATTTTTTGCTTATGACAAATGGGATGGTACAACATAGCATGTGAAGGAAGCGAAAAAATATAGGAGAAATCGCCATTATTCAGGACGCGATAGTTGAATTGATACTGGCCAGGTTAGGCAGTATTTAATCAAAAGAGGAATGGTTTGGCATGAAATGTGCTATTCCAGTAATGGAAAAGCAGGGTAAAGGATCGATTATTAATACTGCTTCATCGGCAGGTATTCGTTCAGAACGCAGTATCGCTGTATATTCCGCAAGTAACATGCGGTAATCGGTTTAACGAAAGGCGTCACGGTCGAGTATGCAAATAAAAGTATTCGTATTAATGCTGTGTGTCCAGGCGGCATCGTTACACCATTATTTCAAAGTGTTGGTGAAACACTTGAAAAAACAGGGTACGTACCAGAAGAAATGTCACGTGTACGTATGGGACGCCATGGTGAACCAGAATAAGTAGCAGAAGCGGTCCTATTCTTAGCATCAGATAAAGCAAGCTTCATGGCTGATGCTGTTGTCTCTGTTGATGGTAGTTTGACTGTATAAATTCATTGTTTTTGTAGCAATTTACAAACGCAACGATAGGCAAACTTGCGAATGTGAAATGAACTATAGAAAAAAATTTATAAAGAATTATCTGGATAATAAAATAAATTAGTGTTATCGTAAGAAATAGCTAAATAAAAATATCCTTCAGGGTAGGGTGAAATTCCCAATCGGCGGTGATGAAGAAATTCAAAGTCCGTGAGCGCAAGCTGATTTGGTGCAAATCCAAAACCGACAGTTATAGTCTGGATGGGAGAAGGGTAAAAGTATGAGCTTTTTAAATTCGCTTGAGTTTATAAGGTGTATTTGAGTATGCTTTTATGTTAACTACTTCCCATTTTATAGTCGGGAAGTAGTTTTTGTTTTATTTGGCTAAAAAATTGAATAGCAGTAGTTCTTCGGGGTAGGGTGAAATTCCCAATCGGCGGTGATGAAGAAATTCAAAGTCCGTGAGCGCAAGCTGATTTGGTGCAAATCCAAAACCGACAGTGACAGTCTGGATGGGAGAAGAACGATGAGATGACAGCCTATGGAAAAAATATTATATCCATAAGGTTTATTTGTTGACGTCTTATGTATATGAACTCCCAAACCCCTTTATTCTAAGGGGTTTTTTGTTTGAGCGGAAATTATTAAATGAATGAAAGCAGGTGAAAAAATGTTTACAGGAATTGTTGAGGATATTGGCACCGTAAAAACCATGCAAAGCGATCGACAAAGTATGAAAATCACCGTTATTTCAAAGAAAATGGTAGAGGATGTAAAGCTAGGGGACAGTATAGCGGTCAATGGTGTTTGTTTAACAGTGATATATTTTAATGGACAAGAGCTAACGATGGATGTAATGCCTGAAACAGTGAGCGCAACAAATTTACAGCAGCTCGCAGTTGGAGATCCGGTAAATTTAGAACGCGCTATGCCAGCTAATGGACGTTTCGGTGGTCATTTTGTATCCGGACATGTTGACGGGGTAGGGAAAATAGTGCGCAAGCGGCCATTAGCAAATGCAGTCTATATTGATATTGAACTATCGAAGGAGTTAACGAGCTACTGTATTCCAAAGGGCTCCATCACAATTGACGGAACGAGTCTAACACTCTTTCAGGTCGAGAAAAACGGTGTCACAGTATCACTGATACCTCACACATACAAGGAAACAATTTTAGGTATGAAAAAAATTGGTGATCTCGTCAATATAGAAACCGATTTAGTTGGAAAATACATTTTGCATCAACTTAAGTATGGACAGGAACCAACCATTTCAAGAGACTTCTTAGCAAAAAACGGGTTTTAACTTCTTTCAGCGAAGCCAAAACATCTGTACCTGTCGCTACGCTTTCGGTACAAAAAACATCCGCTGAAATAGAGGAACTTAGTCTAAGAACGCCACGTTCTGTGGAAACGGCTGAGTGACCAACGTCATGCTTGCAGGCCTAAGCAATCCGGACGCAATTATGCCGAGGCATAATTGATCTAATAACACTTTAAGAACTGGAGGTGGCGATATTGCTACATTCAATTGAAGAAGCAATAGAGGATTTAAAACAAGGGAAGATGATTATCGTAGTAGATGATGAGGACCGAGAAAACGAAGGGGACTTACTCGCACTTGCGGAATTTATGACCCCAGAAACGATTAACTTTATGGCGACCTATGGAAGAGGTCTTATTTGTACGCCGATTTCGCAGGAGCTTGCACAAAAATTAGCATTAAAGCCAATGGTTAGTATTAATACTGATAATCATCAAACGGCATTTACCGTTAGTATAGATCATGTAGACACAACAACTGGAATTAGCGCCTTTGAACGGGCAATGACTATACAAAAAATGCTAAAACCACAGGCAAAAGCTGCGGATTTTCGTAGACCGGGCCATGTATTCCCGTTAATTGCAAAGGACAATGGTGTATTAGAGCGTAGAGGACATACGGAAGCTACAATTGATTTGGCCAAGCTGTGTCATAGTATTCCTGCGGGCATTATTTGTGAAATTATGGGGGACAATGGCAAAATGCTACGCTTTAATGACCTTGTTAAATATGCAGCGCAACATGATTTAAAAATGATTTCAATTGAAGCATTGGCCACTTATCGTCTTAAACTAATAATGGAAGAAAACACACAGACAATATAAAGGATCATCAACAAAAGTTTGGAATGACATTTGTTAAAACGTACTTTATGTATATAAGTTGATTGGAGTGGAGACTGGGCGACTCCTTGAGGATTAGCGGATAGAGGAACGAAGGCTAAAACCATCACGTCCTGTGATAATTCGTGATCAACATCGTGTTGGCCCGAGACCCTGGAGCGCAAGCGAAGGGGCTCATCGGACGCCCTCAGGAAGCTCTGCTCTGCGCGAAAGCAATAACAAAGCGCCCAGTCGGAACGGAAATCAACCCCACGTTATGATGATTAGACTAAATAATAGAGGAGAGATTCAAAATGGTTAAAACATTTGAAGCACAATTAATTGGTACGGATTTAAAAATAGCAGTAGTAGTTGGTCGTTTCAACGAATTTATTACAAGCAAATTATTAGACGGTGCATTAGATGGTTTAAAGCGTCATGGTGTGGATGAGAATTCTATCGATGTAGCATGGGTTCCTGGTGCATTTGAAGTGCCATTCATCGCGAAACAGTTAGCTGAAACAAAGAAATATGATGCAATTATTGGATTAGGTACAGTAATCCGTGGCTCAACAACACATTATGATTATGTATGTAATGAATCAGCAAAAGGAATTGCAAATGTGTCACTAACTACAAATGTACCTGTTATTTTTGGCATTGTAACTACAGAAAATATTGAACAAGCGATTGAGCGTGCAGGGACTAAATCAGGAAATAAAGGCTATGATGCAGCAATGTCCGCTATTGAAATGGCAAATTTAAAGAAGATGATTGGATAAATTTTTCCTAATAATAGTATGAAAATTTCGCAGATGAATTATTCTGAAAAAGTATTATAAACATTAAAGTTTTCTTGAATATTTTTTTAGACAATGGGGAAAATATCCGTAAGTGTATTTATGTTATTACTCATAAATGTACTAATTAGGGGCTGGCTCAGTAGGAGTTGATGGATATTTCTTCAATGGAACAAGAATTAAATTTGAAATCTTTGAAGTCACTATTTCAACGCTCTGCTGATGTGATATTCCAAGAGTATTCCTTTCAGCAACATAAAGTACATTTGATAAAATGTGAAGCGATGGTTGATGAGCGGTTACTGCAGACCGTTATTGTGCAACGAGTTCAATCATTATTTACTGCAACAACAGAGGAAATGTTAGAAGAACATATACAAAACAATTTACACGTTCCCCATCTTCAGAAAATAACAAGTAAAGATGAAGCTATTACAAGAGTTTATAAAGGACATGTTTTACTTTATTTTGAAGATATGAATTTGTTATATTCAAGCTATATCGCTAAAAAACCGAATCGAGAGCCTAAAGAAACAACCCTTGAATTAGTTGTCAAAGGTCCGAGAGATGATTTTATTGAGGATGTTTTTATCAATATTGCTTTATTACGAAAACGGATTCCTACTAATTCATTAAGTGTTGAGACATATGAACTTGGTAAACGATCCAAAACAACTGTAGCTGTACTTTATTTTGAAGATATCGTCAATCAAAAAATGCTTGAGCAAATAAAACTACAGCTGCAACGAATTGATACGGATGTTGTATTTAGTGGGGATTTATTGATGGAGAGAATTGAGCAAAGTGCAAAAATTCTACCTAGACACGATTATACTGGACGCCCTGATTTTGCTGTACAAGCTTTAAGTAGAGGACGCATTATCATTATAGTTGATGGAGTATCATATGCCATCATTACCCCGGCTAATTCAATGTTACTTTTTAAATCCGGTGAGGATAATGAGTATCCGATTATTGTAAGTTCTATGGAGCGTATACTACGAATAATAGCTATCTTAATAAGTATACTTTTACCAGGTTTTTGGCTTGCATTAACGACCCACCATCAAGAACAACTGCCATTCATCCTATTGGCAACTGTCGTTGAATCAAGAATGGGACTCCCATTTCCAACTACTCTTGAAATATTAATGATGCTTTTTATGTTCGAATTATTTCGAGAAGCAAATATTCATCTACCCAATGTTATCAGTGGTTCAATAAGTGTTGTCGGGGGATTAATTATTGGAGATGCAGCTATTAAATCGGGTGTTACGAGCGCTTCCATGATTGTAGTTATAGCTACTTCAAGTATTGCAGCCTATACACTTGTCAATCAGTCCATCGTAACAGCGATGAGCATTCTCAGGGTAATCATCATTTTAGCATCTGCCTTTTTAGGATTATTTGGATTCTTCATTTCGGTGTTTTTCATACTTCTTTATACCGCAAACTTACGAGTATTAGGTGTTCCGTACTTAAGTATGGGCGCAGATTTAGATTGGACGGACATTAAAAGATCTTTAGTTCGCTTATCTCCTGCAGGTTATCGTACGCGACCCAAATTCTTAAATGTGCAGGATGAGACAAAGACATCGAGTAGGAAAAAATAAATATTTAGAATGTAGAGATCAGGCTTTTATAGGCCTGATCTTTTTATTTCTTGACCTTATATTTACTTGAAGCTTTAAGATGAATATAGAAAACCAATTACAGTAGGTAAGGAGAGAAAAGTAATGAGATCTTATGAAGAATTAATCGTAAAAGTTATAAATGTAAGGGGCAGTTACTATCAAATTGGGCTTCAGCAAAGTAAAGAACTACTATCAACTTCTCATCCAATACAGAATGAATCTCTGAATTTTATAAATGTCCAAATGGCAAAACAACTACTACAATTTCATTCCCCTAGTCTTTTGCAAGAAATGGAAGGATTGGCCGTTGGATTAGCTCAAACGCTGGATTCTGTCATTGATATATATAGTGGCTATAATATTACCTTTCCTGAAATGGGCTGTACATCTTTTGTGCTAGATGGAAATTATATTAGAAACTATGATTTTAGTCCAACATTGTATGATGCAAGACTTGTATTTTCTAATCCAATGAATGGATATGCAAGTGTTGGATTTAGCCAACAAATTATCGGTAGACTTGATGGGATGAATGAATATGGGCTAGTTGTCGGTCTGCATTTTGTCAACAATGATTACCATGGTGAGGGCTTTATCGCTTCAACGATTGTCCGAATATTATTAGAGCAATGTAAAAATATTGAAGAAGCACTTAAATTAATTACAGAACTCCCACATGGTTATTGTTACAATTACTCAATGACAGATCAAAGCGGACAATCTATAGTAGTAGAAGCTTCTCCACATAAGCAGGAATTAAGATATGAAAATCCGTTAATTTGTACGAATCATTTTCAAACAACGAGTATGAAAGAGAAAAATAAGAAAAACATTCAAGGGTCCGTCAATCGAAAACATTTTATAAATAATTTAATAGAAAAGAATTTGACTACAATCGCTGCATACCGACATTTTAATAATGGAAATTCTCCGTTATTTTTCAAACACTATCAACAATACTTTGGCACATTACATACTGTAGTTTATTCGCCAAAGCTTCTAGAAGTTATCGTTGGAATAGGGGAGGACGCAGAACCGATAACAATTTCTTTTAAAGATTATTTGAACGAAGCTCTAACGCTTCCTAAAAAGTTAAAAGGTTGGATTGATTTAAACTACAAAGATGGAATGGAATAAGCAATATATAATAAGGAGGGGGCATGATAAAAATTCTTCTCCTTTTTAGTTTACTTTCTAGAGAAGGATTATTAAACTAATGGTTGCGACTGGAACGATGTTTCGCTCGAAAAATAAAAATTGTTTTAGCATTTTATCAGTTCCAGACAGACTTCTCCAACGTCAATAATGGGAAGGAGATAGCCCAAAAAAGTAAGTGGCGATAAATGTGGGTTGGTAATAGTCAAAACTCTCTTGGGATGATAAGATAAGAACGAATATTGTTATTTAGAGAGGCGAAGAATCCTGAATCGTATGCATTTACCCAAGCTGATTCCGGAAGTAATTATGCTGAGGCATAATTGAACAACCATAAAAAAGAAGTTTACAATAATGGATTGAAATCATTTCCCCAGTGGAGAGTATGACATGATGTTAACTTCGGCAAAGATTTTTGTATTTGCGAAAGCCAAGCCCAACTAAATTAAGGCATTATTCATGTCTATAGATAAGGAAGTACCAGTTTGTATGAAAACACGAAAAATAAAACTAATTTTAATACTATCAACTCTCTTATTAGTACTGTTTACAAGTTTAAACATCTTTACATCTTATATAAAAATGAAAAAGACAGTAGAAGAGTCAATAGCGAACCAAAGTCTGAAAGCGGCTATTTCTATCGCATCTACTATTGATGTAGAGGCGTACAAACAATTTTTAGATAACCCCGAGGAAAATGAGTATTATTGGCAAATAAGAAGCTACTTAAACGATGCAAGAGTAAAAATAGGTGCTTTATTTGTTTATACATTAGATATTGAAAATCCAAAGGTATCCAAAGCAATGATTATGGGTTTACCAAGTGAAGTTAAAGGCTTTTATATCGGAATGGACTGTACAGTACCCGAGACACAAGTGCAAAAAGCTTATAATGGAGAAACATTTATAACAGATGTAATACAAGATTCTATATATGGCTCCTACTTAACTGTTGGTGCACCGATTAAGGATGAAACAGGGGCGGTTATTGCATACATAGGAATTGATATTAGTGCAGACACATTAAATGACATTAAGGGAAAAGTGATCGAAGACAATCTTTTAGTCTTTATTTTTAATGGTGTACTTATTTTAATCGTGATTGGCTCAGTTTTCTTCTTACAGAGATGGTATCAAAAAGAAGTGGCGGAGGAAGTTGAAGCGACAGAAGATACATATCAAGCAGAAATTAAAACTTTAATCACTTCCGTGTCCTCTTTAAGACATGATTTCACAAATCATATACAAGTACTGCATGGATTTCTGCAATTAGACAAACCTGATCAGGCCAAACAATATTTATATTCACTATCCAAAGAGGTTCAGGCTATTAAGTCACTCAAATTAAATATTGATCATCCTGGCTTGGCAATCTTATTACAAACGAAAAAACTAACTGCACAAAATCATAATATTGATATGGATTTTTCAGTATCACAGGATGCATTTAATAAAATTAAAACAACAGATTTAATCAAAATCTTGTCGAATTTAATAGATAATGCGATTGATGCGGCAAATGAATTATCGGATGAGCAACGTAAAATAACAATTTGCTGTAAAGCTGATGACAAGCAATATGAATTTAAGGTTACAAATACTGGACCAAATATTGTAGAAGCAGGGCAAATATTCAAGCAAGGATTTTCTACTAAAAAACCAGAAGCTGGTAAAATAAGAGGCCAGGGCTTGTTTATTGTGAATGAAATTGTTAATAAGTACGACGGTCAAATTTCTATCGATTCATCAAAACGTTTAGAGACAACAGCAATAGTAACCATTCCAATAAAGTAAATTTCCAAACTAAAAGTCAAGTGTTAAAGTAATGCAAATAAAGTCGTCGGATTGGACGGCTTTATTTGCAATTATTACACGCACGCATTTCTAAGCAACACTCTCTAAATAGTCTTTATGTTCCTCCTCAATCTTTGATAAAAATTTAGTAATTGCTCTAATTGAATCTTCTCCTTCTAGCTGTGTTGTTCCTAATTCATCCGCCATCCGTTTTAAAACATAATCTTCAAACTCAGTATAATCTTTGAACGGCTCCAAGCCCTTAGATGGATCTTTATGTTCATTCGTCATATGCATATATTCCTTTATAGCATTATCTTCTTGATATCTTCTAGAATCACTAAAGTCGTGAATAGAACCCTCGAAATGATGGATAGAACGCTCCAAATCGTGGATAGAACCCTCGAAAAGATGGATAGAACGCCCCAAATCATGGATTGAACCTTCAAAAAGATGGATAGAACGCCCCAAGTCGTGGATAGAACCTTCGAAAAGATGGATAGAACGTCCGAAGTCATGGATAGAACCTTTGGAATGATGGATAGAACGCCCCAAGTCGTGGATAGTTTATTCGGAATGATGGATAGAACGCCCCAAATCGTGGATAGAACCTTCGAAATGATGGATAGAACATCCGAAATCATGGATAGAACGTCCGAAATCATGGATAGAATCTCTGAATTAATGGAAAGAACCTCCGAAGTGACGGATTGCTCCTCCGAAATGATCGCTGGAATCACTAAAGTCGTGTATTTCATTTTATTGTAATAAGGCTCTTAAAAGTTGTTTGCATTCAAAATTTAATAATAAAATTGTGTAATTCTTGTTGAACTAACACATTCGTTGACCTTTTAGGTAAATAACCTTAAAACGGAATTGACCTAATAGGTTAATCATGTTTCTTATAAAGGAGTGACGAATGTTGACAAAGTTATTAGATTTAGACTCTCAAAGAAGGAACGCAATTCTAAATGCAGCGTTAAAAGAATTTTCATCACAGGGGTATGACAACGCTTCAACAAATGTAATAGCAAAAGAAGCCGGAATTTCTAAAGCCCTTATGTTCCACTATGTCAGTAGCAAGCAGGAGCTATTTCTTGTTGTGTATGATTACTTCTCTGACCTAATTAAAAAAGAATATTTTGAATTGATGAATTATGATACGAAAGATATTTTTGACAGATTGCGTCAATCATATCTTTTGCAAATTAAACTATCGGAAAAGTCCCCTTGGATTTTAGAGTTTAATAAACTTTCAGGAACTACTAATTCCAACGAGGTTAATGAGGAACTTGAAAATAGAACAAACAAAGAACATTCAAGCTGTTATCCTAAATTATTTGATGAAATAGATGAAGATAAGTTTAGAAAAGGGTTGGATATAGAAAAGTGCAAGCAGTTTATACTTTGGTCTAATATTGGATTTACTAATGAAATATTAGATGATATTAGAAATTCAGAATCGCAGTCTTTAAACTATGAACTCGTTGTTGAAAAACTTGATGGATATTTTGATGAACTTAGAAAAGTATTCTACAAAATTAAATGAATAAGGGGTTGGGAAATGTGCGTTCAACACGAAAAAAACGGTTGACTGCACGTGTCTGTATTGTACTGGGACTTCCCCTTGTAGCACTAGTCATTTTCAATAATGTAGGTAAAGAATCGACGGGGGAGGGATATGAGATGATTGATGCGCGTGAGCCGATAATTGTAGAGTTTCCTTTGAGAGGAGAATGGCACTCTCCTAACACTCCAGGTACAAAAATTCCGAGTCACGGCACAAACAAATTAGCATCAAGATATGCTTATGACTTTATACAAGTGGATTGGGAAAGAAAGGGCTGGCCCGCCTATCGCGTTAGTTTGGCGCATTATCTACTTTTTGGGGTCCCCTTAGATGAATATTATTGTTGGGGGCAAGAGGTATATGCTCCTTGCGATGGGGTTATTGTCCAAGCAGAGGATGGTTATAAAGAACGACCACGAACAAAATTGCTTTCAGATATGTCTAACGCTTATAAAAATGCTCATTATTTTGACCCGAAGAAAGACGACATACAATCAGTTGCTGGCAACTACATCATTATAGAATGTGGCGACAATGTATATGCTGCATTAGTCCATCTTCAAACAGGGGCAATTCAGGTTTCAGTTGGTCAGAGTGTAAAAAAAGGTGAAGTAATTGCTAGAGTTGGTCATTCAGGTAACTCCTTTGCTCCGCATTTGCATTTTCAACTTATGGATAGTAGTGACATCACTACTGCACACGGATTGCCTTTTGCTTTTGAACAATACGAATTATTTAAAAATGGCAAATGGGAAAAAGTAAATAATGGAATTCCAACAAATAAGGATAGAATAAGATTTCAAAAATCTGATGAATAGGATTAAATTAAAACTGCATAAGAGGTACCGTCAGGAAAATGGGCTTAGCGTTGTAAATTCGCATTTTCCTGACGGTACCCATATAACAAAGTTTCCCCCTTACGGCAAACGGCTAAATAGGGAGTTTTAGCGGCGAAGTAAAGGGGTTTAGTGGCTAAAGTGGGAGTTTTAGCGGCGAAGTAAAGGGGTTTAGCGGCTAAAATAGAAGTTCATCCGGCGAAATAAAGGAATTGCAGACTAAATTAGCTGCTCTACTGGTGAAGTAACTCATTCACTATGTGAAAAGCATTTTCAACTTTCATTTTTACATTTTTTGAGCAATTCATTTCATATATTAATAATAATCAAAATGGTACTCTATTAAGAGGAGATGAAATATTTGGATAAATCAATCCTTTCTTTATTGAAAAAGGGTGGATTTGTTTTGTATGCGAGGCATGGCCAAGCAACTGTCGGGGTAGATCAGCTAAATTTAAATTTTCAAGATTGTTATACTCAAAGAAATTTGTCTGAAGTTGGGCGAAGGGAGGCAATTTACTTTGGACAAATGCTTCGCTATTTACAAATCCCGATCAGTTCACCGATTGTCGTAAGTCCTTTTTGTCGTACAATTGAAACGGCACAGCTCGCATTTCCTTATTCCTATATCCAAATTGATCCACTTGGATATGAAATTTATAAATTGGGTGGAAACATTCCAATCGTTGAAAAAACAAATATATTATCAAATCTACAATCGATGTTAGAAAGAGAGCCACCACAGGGTACGAATCAAGTGATTGTTGCCCATAGCTTTCCCGAAGGTGTTGGATTAGGGAATATTTCTAATATGGGAATGGTTATTATTAAGCCAAAAGGTCCTGGAAATGGGTATGAAATAATAAAAAAATTAACTTTAGAAGATCTACCACTTTTAGGTAGTAGCTCTAATTAAGCTAGGGATGGGAGAAAAGTATGGACATAAAAACGGTCTCACAATGCACTTTAGAGGAAACTTTAAAAACTTGGAATAAAGGCTTTGAGGGGTATTTTGTACAAATAGAAATGAATGAAGAGATGTTTTTAAACCGACTCGTTGGAGAAGGACTATCGCCAGAGCTTTCAATTGTCGCATTTGATCATAATAATCCTGTGGGTATTGTATTAAATGGCTTCAGACAAATAAATGGTAAGAAAACCTCATGGAATGGCGGAACAGGTATCTCTCCAGACTATCGTGGTAAAGGTGTTTCTCGTGTTTTAATGGAAGAAACAACCGCCATCTATGAAAGAGAGAAGGTGGAGGTTGCAACGCTTGAAGCTATAAAAGAGAATAAAGTAGCAATTGCGTTATATGAGAAGTATGGCTATACAATTACTAATCAATTGTTATTTTTAAGTGGCGAATATGAAGCAAAAGTAGAGGGGCAAGTCGCAATTCATGTGGAAACAATTCGGCCAGAACAGCTTCCATATTTATCTTTTTATCAGGAAGATGTTCCTTGGCAATGTAGCTGGCAAAGTAATAAACAAGGTGAAGCTAAAGTTTTTTACAACGAGAATAATGAAGCGCTTGGCTATATGTTATATAAAATAGTATGGGATCAGGATGGAGCCATTAACCACATAGTACTTTATCAATTAGAGTTATTGGAGAATGGCAATGTGGAACATATTCCACACTTTATCGCAAGCATTACAAATCATAAAGTAAATTTAGCCACAGTTAACTTTTTAGCAAGCAATCCGGCGGCGAGCTATTTGATGGAAAATGGGCTTGAGGTTAAGACAGAGCAAGTGCAAATGAAAAAATATGTTTGCGAGATGAGTAGAGAAAATTAGGGATGGTTTAAAAGTCAACGTTAGGCTGGAGAAAGTGGAACAGAGATTTTTTCCAATCATTGCTGACATTAATGGGCAACAACTACTTTATACGGTTTTACTTGAGGGCTAGTTTTAACAGGTTGTCAACATTCAAGAATTCCAGTATACTAATCCGATAAAGAATGTAAATAAAGGATGAATTTTAATGACGTTTGAAGAGATATTACCACGCTTAAAAGCGGGAGAAAAAGTAATTCGTAAAGGTTGGGGCGGTGCCGAATTGTATGTGAAGCTTGTTGGACAAAGCGAACATGATGGCGAGGCTTTGAATCCTTATTTTTTAATTAATGTACGTGGTGAGGGTTATACAATGTTCACACCGACAGTTTGTGATTTATTAGCGGAAGATTGGGTAATTGTCAATTAATCGAAAGAGCCATCTCAAATGAGGTGGTTTCTTTGTTTTTTGGGGAGAGATATATATGAAGTTTGAAGAATATAACGGTAAAACGGTATTTGTAACGGGGGCTGCTTCAGGTATTGGTCAAGCCCAAGCTATTGCATTTTTAGAAAATGGGGCGAGTGTATTCGGGTTTGATTTAGATGAGCAAGGGTTAGTAAATCTACATAACCAATTTCCTGAACTATTTGCCTATACAGTAGGTAGTGTATGTAATAAGAACGATGTAGAGCACGCATTTGAAGCTGCGATTTCTATATTTAAGCAAGTAGATATTTTATTAAATACCGCAGGCGTTTTAGATGGCTTTGCTAAAACGCTTGATACAGATGAGGCGCTTTGGGATAAAATTATGAATACCAATGTAAAAGGTACTTATTTTGTGACAAATACGATATTACCCCATATGGTTAAACGAAAATCTGGAACAATCGTTAATATGGCATCTATTGCTGGACTTGTTGCCGGCGGTGGAGGTGCGGCATATACAGCGTCTAAACATGCAATTGTTGGCTATACGAAGCAGTTAGACTTAGATTATTGTCGTGCAGGAATTCGTGCCAACGCCATTGCACCGGGAGCCATTCAAACACCGATGAACAAAGCGGATTTTGAAGGTGACGGTGCAATTGCAAAATGGGTCGCCGATGAAACGCCTGCTGGACGCTGGGCTCAACCAAGTGAAGTGGCAAGTTTAACACTTTATTTAGCAAGTTCAGCAGCTGATTATATTCATGGAGCTGTTATGCCGATTGATGGCGGCTGGCTGACGAAATAGTATTGTTCTATAAGATATTCTTCTGCTATAATACGCAAGTAAGCAAAAATTTAGCTTGCACTGCGGCACTTCAGATAGGGCAAAAGCTCTCTTCCTTTGGCCGTAGTTATTACTAAAATAGCGGATGTGCTATTTTACAAAGGAGAATAAAATTGAATACATCTATTGTAAAAGATTCTAGCCGTACTTCTGTAACCGAACTTACAAAGACGGCACTTGTTGCAGCTTTATATGTGGCTGTAACTGTTTTATTGTCAGTTATTAGTTTTGGGGCAGTTCAACTACGCTTATCGGAGATGTTTAACTACCTGGCCCTATACAATAAGCGCTATGTGTTAGCAGTGACTCTAGGAGTAGTACTCGCAAATTTCATGTCACCAACGTGGATATTAGATGTACCTATTGGTGGAATTGCGACATTTCTCGTTTTAATTCTTTGCCGAAGAGTAACGAAAAATATAACAAATGATATTGTGAAGATGGTTATAACTGCATTGATTTTTGCTATATCAATGTTCACCGTTGCAGGACAATTAACAATTCTCTATGATCTTCCGTTTTGGGCAACCTGGTTTACAGTAGGTGTTGGAGAATTGCTATCCATGACTGTTGGTGGTATGACTATTTATTTATTAAATAAAAAAATTGATTTGACGAAATAAATTGAAGAGAAAGCAAGTCATCATTAAAAGGTGACTTGCTTTTTTGATTTTATAAGAGAAACTGGCCTGCAATTAGTTGTGGTATGAACATTTTGGGAAGCCTCACTCGCTCAATAAATCCTTTTCTACTTTATCAGATTTAATTAATCCCCCTCTCTTCCTCATTTCACTAACACGAATTATCGGCTAACCAACATTGACAGGAAGACTATCGCTAATTGATCCCACAAGCCAGCACCGTGAGCGAGATTATTACCAACACGATCAACTAGTTTATAATGTTCTTGCCCCGTTGCCTATAAGTGTTGCACCAAGAACATTTCCATTCCAAACAGATAAGCTCCCATAACCATGAAATTTCTGCATTTAAATAAAATCTATATGAGAAATCAAAAATTGATTATATTTAACATCTTCTTACACCAAACTAATGGAAAGGCTTAGGAAGGTGATGGAATGAAGCAAAAGCAATATAGTGCAGGGGATATAGTTTTCATTTTTTATCAACATCCATCTATTCAGCAAGTAGTAAACATACAGGAAGCGGCAGTGGTGAACAATCCTGATAATCCAAATGAACTGGGGCTACTTCTCTTTGATTCGTATTATCCACTAACAAACGATATGTTAATATTTACTAGAGAAATGGATGCTGAGCAAGCTTATCACCAATATTTTCATTGATAGAGGCTTACAATAAGTAGTTCATTAGCATTGATTTTCCTACATTAAAAAGTGCATTTTCAACACTATAATGAGAGAAGACGTAATAAGTTTTCTCTCTAAATCTTATTCTATAACTAACTGCGTTATATATGGTTCAATATATCTGCTATCTAATCCATCCGGTAAATTTAATAGTGAGAAATATTGCATTGTCTCTGATTCTTTATAATCAATAACTAAATTGCCTTTAACATTTCTTGTATAATAGACTGCCGTAACTGAGTAAAATTCATCCCCATTCGGAACTTTAAGATAATACTCTGGACCAGAAAAAATATCTAATAACTTTAGGTCCGCTATAACCAATCCTGTTTCTTCTAACACTTCTCTTTTTGCGGTATCTTCTAAGCTTTCTCCTAATTCCATTAAACCACCTGGAAGACCCCAACCTCCATCGTATCTTTTTTGTAATAACACTTCATTTGCGTTATTAAGAATTAATACAACTGAACCAGGTAAAATGATGGGTTGGTGTCCTACATATTGTCTTAAAAATTTATAATATTCCATAGTTACACTCATTTCTTTAATTGTTTTTATACTTATATATATGAATTATCTAAATAACAAAAAAATCCTCCTTTAATTTGTATAATCCCAATCTTGGTGGTAACGCTAACAGTGATAGGAATGAAGAAGGGGAGAATACAATATGGACTCATTTCAACCGAATTGTTGGTCGGAGCATGAAGAACTTAAGGTTGTTATGCTTTGTGCACCTTCAAAATTAGATGTACCAGATTTAACAATAGCTGAAAATGTAGGATGGGATGCTACTGTTAATCATGTTAAAGCAATGGAGAATTTTATGGAATTTAAGACAACACTAGAAAATGCGGGTGTCCATGTTATTGATTATTCGAAAGAGCTAACAACTGATCAGAAAACAGTAAGTGAGCAGCTTATTAATAGATACTTTGTACGCGATCTTGCCTGTGTTATAGGAAATAGTATTTTCCTTGGAGAGGCAGGTAGTTCGCTAAGGCGTCCAGAGTATCCACATGCACACTCATTATTAGTAAAGTGGTTTCCAGAAAAAAATTTAAAAGTTAAACAACCTTCGACTGCTTTAGAATGTGGAGACGTGCTGATTTTAAATAAAGATGCCGTACTTATTAATATTGGGATGAGAACAACATTAGAGGCTGTGGAAAGTATCAAGGATCGTATCTTCCAAGAAGGATTTTCGGAAATTGCGATCATTGATTTGCCAAGACGCTCCGATACACTTCATTTAGATATGAATTGTAATGTGACGAACGCTAATATGCTAATAGCTAAAAACTTTATGCGTTATTTTCCTGTTCATGTATTCACAGCTGAAACAAATCGTTTTGAAATGACTGAGCAATTTTTAAATCACCATGGCTTTGACGTTTACTGGCTTGAAAAATATAACACAATCCCTGATATTAATTTTATCAATCTTAATCCCGAAACACTGTTAATTAGTAAGCAAGCAACGAAGCAGCAATGGACGAAGCATCCACTATTGCAAAAGAAGAATTTGATAGAAATTGATGTCACAGAGCTTGAAAAAGGCGGTGGTGGCATTCGTTGCATGACATTGCCATTGTTAAGAAAGTAGCAAAAAGGCAGGAGGGTTGATCAAAATGACATCTAAAACAAGTAAAGGGAGGTTGTCTTGGTGGCAGCTTTCTCTTCTCGGTATAGGTTGTACACTAGGAACAGGATTTTTTCTTGGGACAAGTATGGCCATTCATAAAAGTGGTCCTGCTGTTGTGATTCCTTTTTTGTTAGCGGCAATTGCTACGTATATTGTCTATGATGCTCTTGTTAAGATGTCAGTTGATAATCCAGATAAGGGTTCATTCCGTACTTATGCAAAGCAAGCTTTTGGCAATTGGGCAGGATTTAGTAATGGCTGGATTTACTTGATTTCTGAGATGCTCATTATGGGTAGCCAATTGACGGCGCTTGGTATTTTCACAAAACTGTGGTTTCCAACGCTTCCATTATGGGTTGCTGCGTCTATTTATGCTGCACTTGGATTAGCTGTTATTCTTACGGGTATGAAGGGCTTTGAAAAATTTCAAAATATTTTTGGTGCGTTAAAGGCAGCAGCGGTTGTGATGTTTATTATAGTAGCGGTTGTCTTACTAATAAAAGGATTTAATTCGGAATCAACGACACTCGATTCACTGCATGCAAATTATGAAGAATTTTTCTCACAAGGTGTGAAAGGACTATGGCTTGGGCTGCTATATGCCTTTTATGCATTTGGTGGGATTGAAGTTATGGGATTAATGGTCATTGATTTAAAAAATCCTAAAGAAGCACCGAAAGCTGGAAAAGTCATGATTATTACTATAACTGTCATTTTTATAATGGCTATTATGCTTGCTTTGACGCTTGTTTCTTGGAAGGACTTTAATATTGAGGAAAGCCCATTTATTACAGCGCTTAATGGCTATCACATTCCTTTTTTTGCAGACATTTTTAATGGCGTGTTAATTATTGCAGGTTTTTCAACAATGGTCGCCTCTTTATATGCGGTTATAACGATTCTCATTACATTGGCAGAGGATCATGATGCTCCAACGGCTTTGGCGAAAAAAGGGAAGATGAAGATTCCATTTCCTGCATTTCTTTTTTTAGCTAGTGGTTTAATCATCACTATTGTTATAGGCTTTCTTATGCCAGAAAAGATTTTTGAATATTTGGTTACAGCGGCAGGCTTAATGCTAATTTATAACTGGCTCTTTATATTAGTGACATATAGAAAGCTAATGGAGCTGTCAAAGTGGGAGCATGTGAAGAATAGTATCGGGATGTTGCTCATTGTAGTGACGGTGTCTGGGACGTTAGGAGAAAAAACAAGCAGACTCGGTTTTTTCGTGAGCCTGCTTTTTATCATCATCATAGGAATTGCGACTTGGATTGTCATGAAAAGGCAAAAACACGGTAAGCATGTTTAACTTCTTTCAGCGGGTGTCCAAACATCTGTACCTGTCGCTACGCTTTCGCGCAAAAAACATCATGCTGCTGACGCTTCGCTTTCGCGCAAAAAACATCTGTTGGCCCAAAGCCTCCGGCGGATGGCACGGAATCGGAAAGGAGTGCTTTGTGCTAGCACAAAGCCAATTCAGACACAATAATACCGAGGCATAATTGATTATTGTTCTTTGTTCTGCAGAGAATGTTGCATTCGTAAAAAAGGACATTTCGATGCACTACTATTATCATCACTTAAAAAATACTGCTTCCATTCATAACTACCTTCTTGCCCATACCATTTTAAATCACTATGAGCTGGAATAGCATCGTATTCGTTAATACGTTGACGAATAAGCTTCTTTAACTTTCGACCAAAGACAGTAGAGTCGTTCATTTCTTCAAATATCCAGCGTGGCTGAAAGGCCATTAATAAA
Source organism: Lysinibacillus sp. NPDC093216 (assembly GCF_050280325.1). Lineage (NCBI taxonomy): Bacteria > Bacillati > Bacillota > Bacilli > Caryophanales > Bacillaceae > Lysinibacillus > Lysinibacillus sp. NPDC093216. The sequence goes on from NZ_JBNNVB010000005.1 coordinate 112,814, forward strand.
GTAGAAAAATTACGACTCTTGCGCAATTTATGTGCGGGCGTTGCACAAGACACAAAATAAGGCTCACCGTTAAAACAAAATTCCCATTCATGCTGCGCTGGATCGGTTGGAATTTCCTTTGGCCAATCGATATCATCGAATTTCGTCAAATTGTTTAAAACAGACCAAAATAAATTTCTGTAATCTTCAACATCGAAATTTTTATGCATATCATTAGGGGTTTTGAAGAAAATGGTATGTGTTGTATATTTACCAAACGTTTTAGCGCACTTATCATATTCCTTTAAGCATCGTGCTAACGTCTTTATCGATTGCTCCTCTCGTGGATCTCCGATAAAACTATAGCGAAGCTCGTTCGATAAAAAACCTTTTCTAGCTGGAATACAGGGAAACGTATTTGCTTCATCTGCAACCATGGCAGCGAAGTCGGTATATGCTGACTGTTGCCATAATGGAAGTGTTACAAAATGTTCTTCTATCCACTTCCTGTCTAACACCGCTACTTCCACTTATGTCTCCTCCTTCTATACATCCTTATTCTATTAAAGAAAAAGCAAATGGGTGACGATGTATAGGCATTAATGATCTATAAATGGAAAAAGCAAAGGGGATCCCCACGAAGTAGTTCAAATTTTATTTATAGAAAAAATGATTAATGATAAGATAAAGTTCTGACAATTAAAAATTACATATAGCTCGATCATTAAGGTCAGATAAAACGAAGGGATGAGGGGCAAATGAATTCATCTAATATAAAATTAACAAATCGTATGCTAAGAATCTTCAAGAATGCAGAAAAAGAAGCTACCTCTTCACAACATAAAGTGTTACAGCCTATTCATTTTTTACTTGCTTCTTTAAAAGAAAAAGAGGGGGTCCTTGGCGAAATTGTATTAAAATGTACTATAGATGAAGCTTCTATAAGAAATTTGGTTAATGAACTTAATACAAAATCAGACAAGAAGGTTACGAGCCATACTTTATTTAATGTTCCAATAACAAATGATGTTTTAACAGTATTGGAACAAGCCACTTGTTATATGCAAAACTATAACCAGGTTTATATAAATGAAGGACACTTACTTAAAGCAATAATAAAGGCGAATATGCTTGAGGAATTCGTTTCAGAAAAAGACAAGAAAATGATTTTAAAACTTGGTACGACTTCGCGGGATATGGTTGCTCATCTTCACAATTACAATTTCCCAGATTTGATTTATAGTAATATTCGTAGAGTCAATCGCGATGATAAAAACAAGCTAATTCATTTTGTAGAAAGTCATTTTTCGCAAGAGTGGTCAGAAACAATTAAAAAGTGCATTTTTAAGTACTGCGCCTTCCATCTATGTAGCTTTTGATAGTAAGGGAGATCTTATTGGATTTGCTGGATTTGACGTTTATCAAAATAAAAAATGTTATTTTGGCCCAATGGGTGTAGCGAAATCTAATCGAGTAAAGGGGATAGGATATTCCCTCCTCCATCATTGTTTAAAAGATATGCACGAAATTGGATATGAATATGCAATTATAGGAGGAGCAGGTCCAATTGAATTTTATGAAAAAGCTTGTCATGCTGTTGTCATTCCTGCTTCCAACATTTAAGGAGGTAAGTTATGAATATAGTTCAAGCAAAAACTATTTCTCCAGCTATTAGAAAACTACTTTCTTTTGCAACTTCGGATGAAAAAGTTCAACAAGAGTATGAAAAATATATACTTTTATCGAATAGGACATTGTATAGCATTGAATTCGAAGGTGAAATTGCTGGTTGTATTGGTATAGAACAAATCAGCTTATCAGAGTGCGAGATTAAGCATATTGCTGTATTAGCTGATCAAAGAGGAAAAAACATTGGGAGTAAAATGATTAATTTTATAGCAAGTAAGTACCCATCAATTGTTGCTGAAACAGATTATGAGGCCGTAGATTTTTATCGACGCTATGGTTTTTTCGTAACTAGCCTAGGAGAGAAATACCCAGGTGTAGAACGCTTTCTATGTCAATTTAATAAACAATGAAAAAACCTGCATTGCTTTTCCTAATGAAAAGCAATGCAGGTTTTTTATGATTTTGGATTAAAAACCTTTTGGTCAAGAATGTTTAATGCATGATGAATGTCATCTAAGTCTTTTTTAGATGCATGTTGAATAAGCTGTTGAAAACGCTCTTCTATACAGGCAAATGCTTTCTCCATTACTTTTTCTCCATCTTCTGTAAGGCAAACATAGTGCTTTCTACGATCTTCGGTATCGTTAATTTTTTTAATTAACTTTCTTTCCTGTAATTTCCGTAATTCACGACTTGTATTTGGTAAGGACATATGCTGACAATCACTAATTTCAGTAGGCGTAACTGGTTGGCTTACTTTTATATATTCTAGAATTTTATATTGTACAGGTGTAATATTATCGATTTTAACGTTTTGAGTTAGTTCATGTGTTACTTGATGTACCGCTGTTGTAAATGCTACAAACTGATTAAATAATTCTTTTTTGTCCAAACGTGACCACCTCTTATTGACAAGATAACAAAAAACTTATCTTAAAACAATTATCATTTGACAACTAAAATCAGGCGGTTTATTATTTAGTTATCAAATGATAAGTAATGGAAGGTGCATGATGAACACATTAATTATTTATACATATCCCAATCATAAAAGTTTGAATTATGCTTTTTTACAGGAGGTTAAGAAGGGCTGTAATGACAATCCTTTCATAAGGGATATTCAAGTACTAGACTTATACGAGGAGCAATTTGATCCGCTTTTAGTATTCCATGAACATAAACGCCGTCGTGATATGTTTCGTGATCCAAAACTTGAGAAATATCGAGAACAAATTAGGTGGGCTGATAAAATCGTTTTTGTTTATCCGATATGGTGGGGAAGGCCACCAGCAATGCTTCTAGGGTATATTGATCAATTGTTTTCGGCCAATTTTGCTTATAAAGATAAAAAAGGACTATTTCCTGAGGGGCTTCTTAAAGGAAAATCAGTGGTGTGTATTTCGACAATGAAGGGGCCAACAAAATATCCACTATTATGGCTAAATAATGCTCATAAAATATTAATGAAAAGAGCGTTATTTAATTTTGTTGGCATTAAACAAGTGAAGTTTTTTGAATTTGGCAACATGGAGAGTGGGAAGGGGAGACAAAGCAGAAGACTCGAAAAAGTTTATCAATATTTTAGAAAAATAGCTTACTAGTTCATCTGCCTAATAGACTCGTGCGGACGAAGATTGAATCTTCTATTCGTTTGCACGAGTCTGATCTATTTCTACTGGCAGTGTTACAAAAAACGTTGTATATTCAGCAAGCTTGCTTTCAACAGTAATGGTTCCGTTATGCATATCGATGATTTTTTTCACAATAGATAGTCCTAAACCACTGCCGCCATTCTCAGCCGTCCTTGATTGGTCAGCCTTATAAAATCGCTCAAATACATGCTTTTGTTGTTCCGTTGTTAAACCGATACCATTATCACGAATGGCAATAGTGATCGTGTCCATTTGTTTTGTCATTGATATTGTAATAGTGCCAGTAGTTGGCGTGAATTTAATGCTGTTGCTTAGTAAATTCATCCATACTTGATTCATTAAATCTTCATCCGCCATTAGCGAAATATTTTCTAATTGCATATCCATGTCGATATTTTTAGCTAACCAATTTGGTTCTAGCGATAGTACGACATTACGCAATTGCTTATCAAGTCGGTAATGCCTTGGCTCGAAGGGGTGGTGTTGTGATTCTAACGACGTTAGCTTTAGTAAATTGTCACTAATTTTTGATAGTCGATTACTTTCCATCTCAATGATTGTTAAATAATGCTGTCGCTTATCCTCTGGGAGGTCTATGTTTTTCAATGCTTTAGCAAAGCCGTTAATAGATGTTAGAGGCGACTGAATTTCATGAGATACATTCGAAATAAATTCTTGGCGCATTCTTTCCATTTCACCTAATTCGACTGCCATATGGTTGATGCCATGTATTAATTGACCAAATTGATCTTCGTCATCTGCTTTCAGATCTAATTTGACAGAAAAATCACCTTTAGCAATCCGGCTTAATGCATCTACAATCGTATTCCAATAGTTCCGTTGTCTTTTTAGCCCAATTAAAAAGGTGATGATGACTGAGCAAGCAAAGAGAACAAAAACACCAACTACGGTCCATAATTGAAGCCAGAAACCTTGTGGATGTTTGCCTAACCAATCATAAATCCAGGACGTTATGTGGTAGGAAATAAAGGCAAAGACGATGCTAATGATAAGAAGAAGCATTAAAGTTAAAAAAAGCTTTAAAAAATTTTTTAGTCTTCTCATGAAACAAGTTCCAATCGATAGCCTAGGCCGCGAATTGTACGAATAGAAAATCCGCTTGTTTCTTGAGGGAAACGTTGACGAAGTCTTTTAATGTGAACATCGACTGTTCGTTCATCACCTTCATAGTCGTATCCCCAAATTTCTTCGATTAGCTGTTCACGTGAAAAAGTTTTTCCAGCATAGCTTGCTAACGTAAATAATAGTTCAAATTCCTTTAAACGAAGTGTTAAAGATTCACCGCTATACAAGACTTCATGTGTATTACGATTTAACTTAATATTGCCGGCTTCCACAAGTTGAGATAGGGAAATATGGTATCTTTTAAGTATTGATTTCACACGGACGATCAGCTCTGCAGGCTCAAATGGTTTAACAAGATAATCATCTGTCCCAAGATGAAAACCCTTTACCTTTTGCGAGGTTTCTCCCTTTGCGGTTAACATTAAGATTGGTAGATTATCATTAAATGAACGAATTTCTTCGCATAATTCCCAGCCATCCATATTTGGCATCATAATATCCATAATAATCATATCCACCTTATCGGAATCCAATTTGGACAGTGCATCCACACCGTCCGTAGCTTCAATTACCTCTAAACCTTCATTTTGTAAAAATACCTTAACTAATTCCCGAATATGCGCATCATCATCTACAATTAATAGTTTTGTCATGCTAACAAATCCCTTCGTTATTCCTCTTTAATACGTAATTGTTGCTTGGCAAACTCTCGATACATATCATGAGTCTCAAATAGAGTATCATGAGTGCCACTGCCCGTAATATGTCCTTTCTCCACAAAAAGTATTTGATCTGCATCTACTACTGTAGAAAGGCGGTGTGCAATTACAAGCGTTGTTCTACCTTGCATTAAATTATCTAATGCTTTTTGAACATAGATTTCCGATTTACTATCTAGACTAGATGTTGCTTCATCTAGCATTAATATTTGAGGGTCACGCAAAAGAGCTCTAGCGATAGAAATTCGTTGTCGTTGACCGCCAGAAAGCTTAATGCCACGTTCTCCTACCGCTGTATCAAATTGCTCTGGTAATTCATTAATAAATTGATCGGCATAGGCCATTTTAGCAACTCTATCAAGCTCTTCATCCTGCACTTCTCTGTCAATGCCATAGCAAATATTTTCACGAATCGTTCCAGATAGCAGCGCACTCTCCTGAGCAACGTAGCCGATTTGGCTTCTCCAAGAATGTAGGGAGTACGTGTTGATAGGGGTTTCTCCAAGTGTAATACTTCCGTTAGTAGGCTGATAATATCTTTCTAACAGAGAAAATGTTGTTGTTTTTCCTCCGCCACTAGGTCCGACGATGGCGGTAACTTTACCTGGTTCAATGGTAAAATTAATATTCGATAAAATTAGGTCTTCTCCATATGCAAAGTCAACATTTTTTACATAAATCGGTTGATCCACTTTTTCTAATGTGTTTCCTTCGAAAATATTTTCTTCCTCATGCTCAAGTAATGCACTAATTCGCTCAGTAGCACCCATTGCTTTTTGTAGCTGTGTAAAGAACATTGTTAATTGGGTCATCGGCATGATGATTTGGATTAAATATAAAATAAATGCCACCATGTCGCCAGCTGTAAGCTCTCCTGAAGAAACTCGTACACCGCCATAACCAATAATAGCCACAAGAACTGACATTAATACAAACGAAATGAGAGGCGAAATAAGAGCATGGATTTTAGACTCTTTTAAACCAAACGTAAAGAGGTTTGTAATGCCTTTCTTGCCACGCTCATATTCAATATTCTCGGCATTTGAAGCTTTTACTAAGCGCGTTTCAGGTAAAACTTGATTGAGCACAGCCGTAAATTTTGCTGTCTCATCTTGCATTCCTTTTGAAATGACAAACATTCGTCTTCCTAACAGCATTAAAATAACCATAGCAAGCGGAACAGCAATCAGCATGACTAAGGTCATTTTCCAGTCTAAGATTAATAGAATGATGGTCGATCCAATAATAGAAATAACGCCTGATAAACAGTTCGCAAGATGTTCCGTAATGAGATCCTTGACAACAGCTGTGTCATTCGTAACACGACTTAATGTTTCGCCTGTATCGTTCTCATCATAATAAGGAATTGGTAAGTGAAGTAGCTTTCTCCAAAGCTGATCTCGTAATTTCGCGACAACATGATGTCCGACACGGTTTAAATAATAAATGGAAAGTCCACCCGCAATAGCCTGCGCGATAAAAGCAATCCCTAATAAAAGTATTTGCCAATAATCAAGGGATGCTAATGAAAAGCCATCGACTAATTTTTTTGTAAATAACGGAACGATAAAGCCTACGCCCGTAGTTGCTAAACTCATTATTAATGCAATAATTAAAAGCCATATTGGTGGCTCAGCCTGTTTGACTAAGCGAACAAAGCGCCGCCAATCCTTCAGTTTTGTCGTATCTTTTGAAGCCTCCTGCAAAATAAATCCTCCTTCGAATTCATCAACAATAAAATATGAATCTTTTATGTTACTAACTATAGCATGTCTTTATGAACTGAATATGAAATGAGAAGGTGATGAGGATAGGTGGCAGGAACATAAAAAATTCCACATCAGAAAAACGCGAGAAATCAATGTTTTAAAATTGATTTCTCGCGCTTTTTAAAGTTTCGATAGCTAAGACCAAGCCTCTTTTTAATAATTATACTCGTCAACAGAACCAAGTACAAACCCTAATATTCCAAATAAGAGCATTATTACTACATATACAGCGATTGCAATCAGCCCCCATATTAAAGCGGATTTAGCTGCTTTAGGCTTTTCATCTTTCCATACAAAGTACATAATAATCCCTAAGAGCGGTACACAACAAAAAGAAAGGATGTTAATAGCTATATTTGGTTTATCCTCGGGGTTTGTATTATTTACACGAACACCACATTTTGGACAAATTTCTGCTTGTGCCGCAATTTCTTCATTACAGTGTGGACAAAACATATTAAATTATACCTCCTAAAATTAAAAGAATTCCCATTTTCCTACTGTTTTTCCTTCATTGTTTTTTTTCCCGATTAAATAAGCATCAATTAAAATGGGTAAACCAACAAAAATGAATCCTAAAGGAAAAGGAATGAAAAAAATAATTATTGTAGATATAAATAAGCAAAGAAATCCCTTCCCCATTTGATTATTAATGATTTGGCCTACACCAGGTATTAGAAATGTAAGTAATGCAGGAACTAATGGATGAGTACCCTTTGGAGATTTTTTTAAAATAATACCGCATGAAGTACACATTTCTTGTAAAGCATTTAATTCATTCCCACAATTCTGGCAGTAATTATGTACTTTGAATTTTCTAACACCACAATTTGGGCAAATTTCTGCCTGTTCTGATAGATTGGATGCACAATAGGTACAAAACATTTTCAGTCTCCTTAGTTAAAAATTAATGAACCAATATATTCTCCTTTTTTATAGAGATAAATAGTTAGATTCCAAAATAAGAGAGCGGCGTGTAAAATCATAAAAACAATACCTATTCCACCGAGTATTCCTGTTACTAATCGCCGATAGTTAGTACTAAGCCATTTATTAAATAATTGTCCCGTTCCGTCTATAATCATAGGAATTGTTAAAATAAGAGCATAAAAAAAAGGTAAAACTTTAAATAACGCCAATATAATGCCAATTACATATCCAATACAAATTCCTGTGCAACGTGCGCAAATCGGAAATTGAACACCTCTATAAAAAAAAGATCGGCTTGGTAATCTATGGCAAAGGAACAAAAATTGAAAATATCGATTCACGAAATCACCTATTTAATCAAGTTTTTCAATAAAAGGAAACAACGAATATAATATACTATAAAAAGGAATATTGGAATGATAAAAATTAATTTTAACATAATTTAGTATGAAATGGTATAAAATGATTGAATAGATAGGGATTTATTCCTATGGAAAATTTCCTGGATTTATCAAGAAGAATGTTTAAAATAAGTTCCTTTTTTTGGAGGGATATCATATAATATTATAAACCGACAGTCGGTCTACTGGTGTGGTATCTCATTCTATTTGAAAGGTATAAAAGTCACCATGTTGACTTCTTGGGAACCGTTATGTATCATTTGGTAAACATGGTGACTAAATAGAGAGGTGCTACATATGGATTTAAATCTTTTATTGAAGGAATTGCATTTTATGCAGCAAAGTTATGCGACATTGTTTTCAGTTGTCAATAAAGTTCAAATAAGAGGAGATGAATATTTAGAGGTATTAACTTCGAGACAGCATATGGCTCTTATTGCCATTGCCCATTTACCAGTAGAAAATACAACGCTCGTAAATATCGCTAAAAAGCTTGGGACAACTAAGCAAACTGCGAATAAGTTAATAACGAGTCTTGTGAAAAAAGGATATGTCCAAACGATACCAAGTAAATTAGATAAAAGATCGATCAATGTCGAGATTACTTCAGAGGGAAAAAAAGCTTTGATTGTTTGTTCGGAGAAGTCTACTTACTTTTTAGCAGATATCTTTAAAGACTTTAAAACTGAGGAAATTGAAACATTGTGGAAGTTATTGCAAAAACTTTACCGTTTTGATGGTGAGGAACTAGATGGGTATGAAGAAACGGTAAATATGGAGATTGAGGAACCAGAACGGATTTCGGACTTCCAAGAGCGAGTTTTAACTGAGTTATTAAAACGACGATATGGAGATGAAGAACGCCATGATTAAAGGAGATACACCATTTTTTTATCCTCAAAAAGCAAAAGATACTAAGCAGAAGTTAACAGAAAAAGTTTATCTTATGAAACGTAAAATAAAGAAATCTGCGTATGAGGTTAAGGAAAAATTTTATCGGATTTCAAAAATTAGTCGTACTGGAAATTATGTATCCATTATCGTGGGGTTCTTATTGCTAATAATGTCTTGGAGTACGCAAATGGAGTGGCTCATTTGGTTAAGTACGATAAGTATTTTTAGTAATGTCTTTCTTCTTACAATACAATTTCTACACTTTCAAAAGGGTCATGAATGTTAAAGGAAGGGGTCTAATGAATGGAATCACAGATTAATAGAAAAGGCTTTTCAACAGATTTTAACCTTATGGTGATTGGGCAAATTATTTCTATTTTAGGGTCTGCGCTTTTAAGGTTTGCCTTATCACTTTATGTACTAGATATTACAGGACGTGCAGATCTTTTTGCAGTACTATTTGCGATATCGAGTGTCCCGATTTTACTAGCACCTCTTGGAGGAGCAATAGCTGATAGGTTTAATCGACGCAATTTGATGGTGATTTTCGATTTTACGAGTAGCATAATTGTGTTTAGTTTCTTCGCAATGCTAGCGATTGGTAATAGTTCCGTTTGGCTTATTGGTGTTGTGATGGTACTGCTTTCCTTTGTTAGTGCTATGTATGCACCTGCAGTGATGGCAAGTATTCCAGTACTTGTAGAAGAGGAAAAGCTTGAGCAAGCAAATGGAATTGTCAATGGTATTCAATCATTGTCTAATGTAGCTGCTCCTGTATTAGGTGGAATACTGTACGGTATGATTGGCTTAAAAGTACTTGTCTTGGCAAGTGGTGTGTTCTTTTTCCTTTCTGCCATATTAGAAATGTTTATTCATATACCATTTATCCGACGAGAGAAGAGCGGACATATTATTCCGACGCTTGTAAATGATTTGAAAGAGGGCTTTAGCTATGTAGTGAAGAAATCTTTTATATTCAAATGTATGATTTTAGCGGCATTATTAAATTTATTATTAACACCGTTGTTTGTCGTGGGGGTACCGATTATTCTCCGTGTTACAATGCAAAGTAGTGATACTCTGTATGGTGTAGGGATGGGGCTAATCGATTTTGCTACAATTTTAGGAGCTTTATCTATGGGATACTTTGCGAAAAAAATGGGTATCAATAATTTATACTTTTGGGTGTTTATCACCGCTTTATTGATTGTTCCAATGGCTCTAGCAGTTACGCCACTCATGCTTCATCTAGGTTTCTATCCGTCTTATACTTTATTTGTTTGTAGTGCGCTTATCATCGCTATGATTCTGACCGTTATTTCAATATATGTTATTACACTTGTACAAAAAGAAACGCCTAATGAAAACTTAGGGAAGGTCATGGCTATTATCATTGCCGTTTCACAATGTATGGCACCAATTGGGCAAATATTGTATGGTTTATTATTTGAAGCGTTTAGTGTTAAAGTCTACGTTCCTATTTTAATGATTAGTATGGCCATGGTAGTGATGGCAATTGTAACAAAGAGAATTTTACGATTTGAAAAGAGCGAGGTAGCAGAATGATTGAAAAGAAATCTGCTACTCTATGTTTTACTCTTCAATAATTCTAAACAAAATTAAATACTGACGATCATTTTCAAATGATTAACCTTTGAGTCCCTTAAAGCACAGCAAAAGGGGCTCTTTTTTATAGATAAAAAAATAGGTGTATTGCTTTGAGGAAATATAGGCTTATTATTGACCGATTAAAGGATCTTTTTGTTGATATTTTACTTATGTGTACCTATTTTTAGTTGATTGTAGCGGAAATCAGCGTATTCTAATCAATTTAAAAGTGGATAAAAATGGTTACTTTAAACCCCTAATAATATATTGATATGGTAAATAATACTTGACCTTCAAGTTGGTTGAAGGTTTACATTGGAGTTAAGAGAGGTGTGATGATTTGAAAAAATATATGACAATTCAAGAATTCTCTGAAAGAACAGGTATAGCCAAAAGTACATTACGATTTTATGAAACTAAAAATTTACTGTTACCGGAGGAAAGAAGTTCAAATGGCTATCGAGTTTATGCGGATAGTCAAATTGCAACTGTAAAGTTAATATCCACTTTGCGATTAGCAGATGTACCTATACATGAAATTCAAAATTATTTACACGAGCAGGATGAAACGACTCGCCAGGAAATGATGAAAACGTGGATTCAAAATATGAAACAAAAACGAGAACTGTTGGATATTAGCTTACGCTATTTAGAAAGTGACCCCATTCGAGATGATATCTATTTGATTGATAAAAATGATGAAAAAATTATTTGGTATACAGCTCAATCCACAACGGGTAAATTTGGAGCTCATTTTGAAAACAGAGCAAATGAATTAAAACAATTAAATATTAGCATTAAAAGTTATTATTTAAATTATTTATCAGGCCAAGATGTAATCAAAGCTCAAATTGGCTTTGGTGTTCCAGCAAATACAAACATAAATGATATAGCTGAAAGTGATTTTATTGAACATATGCCTTCTTGTATATGTCTGGCATTGCCATTTAAAGAACAAATGTCAACGATCAAGGATGGATACGTTAAATTACTTCAATACGCGCTTCAACATAAATGGGTACCGACACGCTCCATTCTTGAGTGGTATCGAGGTGATGATTTTACTCAACTAGATTTATTGTTACCTGTTATACAAATTGAGTAGGGATAAAAGGACTGGGGATAGTTTGAGGGAGGAGCAATATGAAACGATTCATCCGCTTTTGTATGAAAAATGCTTTAACAATGATATTAGTAATACCTCTTATTATTGTAGGAGGAATTTATTCATTACAAACATTACATAGTGAGAAGTACCCGAATATTGATATTCCATATTTAACAGTAGTTATTCCTTATCAAGGAGCTTCACCTGAACAAGCGATGAATGATATAGGGGAGCAAATGGAAAGGGAATTTAAGAAGCTAGAAGGGAGAAAAAATGTTTATACAAACGGTGTAGCCAATGCCGTATATTCAACTATTGAATTTGAAATGACAATGAATATGAAGGAAGCGGAGCAGCTCGTAAGGAGAAGTGTAGATAAATTACAGTTGCCTAAATTTGCAGGGGAACCGAGGTATGAATTAACTAAACCTGGTGGAAACCCAATAATTTTCTCAATGGGTATATATGCTTCAGATAAAAATGACGAAGTTGAAACTTATGTAAAGAATACTATAATTCCACAACTTTCTGTAATAGAAGGTATAAGTGATATAGAAATTAGTGGAACAACGGAAAAGTTTGTCATTATTCGACTCCTGCCACATCAATTGATGACAAGAGAAATTTCTTTTAACGATGTTCGAGAAGTTATTTTGGCAAATAATCTTTCAACGCCGACTGGAGACATCTCCATTTCAAATGAAGTATTGCCAGTACGAATAAATAGCGAGCTAAAATCTATTGAGGACATTAAAGACATAAAGCTTTTTACTAAAGAAGTAAATTCGCAAAATATTACAACCACGAATTTAGGCGAAATAGCTGAAATTTCATATAAAAGTGATTACACAAACAATATGACACGCATTAACGGAAAACCTGGCGTAAGTTTCAGCATTATCCCTGAAGGTGGTGCTAATACAGTAGCAATCGTTGATCAAGTGAAAAAAGAAATAAATAATTTAGCTATTCCAGAAGATTATAAAGTCGAAATCTTACGTGATCAATCCATCGAAATTAATCAATCGGTCCATTCAATGCTACGTGAAGTATTTTTAGGGGCATTAATGACAATCATCATCACCTTATTATTTTTAAAAAATATCCGTTCGACCATTATTGCCGTCATTTCCATTCCGGTCTCAATTTTTGCATCTTTTCTTTTGTTGAAAGCAATGGGATATACATTAAATATTATGACACTTGCTGGTATTGCTGTAGCAGTTGGGCGAGTTGTAGATGATTCAATTGTCGTCATTGAAAATATATTTAGAAGAGTAAGAGCTTCAAAAGAAAGAAATGTAGAATTAATAGAGCAGGCTACAAGTGAAGTAGCATCTGCGATTACTTCCTCAACGATCACAACAGTTGCTGTTTTCTTACCACTTGCCTTTGTGCCAGGAATTGTAGGAGGTTTTTTTAAGCCACTTGCATGGACTATTGTTATTTCATTGTTGATTTCATTAATTGTTGCTGTAACCGTTGTTCCAATATTGTCCAAGATCTTTTTATTAAAAATTACGCCTAAAGAATCAAGTGAAAATAGACTTCAAACTTGGTATCGCAACAGTTTGACTTGGGTTTTACATCATCGTTTAGTTACTCTAACCATCGCAATATTAATTTTGATAGGTTCTATTTTCATTATTGCACCGAGGCTAGGGACAACCTTCTTGCCACAAGAGAAAGTGAATGATTTCAAGGTCGACATCACAATGGCAAAAGGAACTGCTCCAATGAAAACAGCTGATGTCGTAAGTAGAGTAGAAAATATATTATTAGATCGAAAGGACATCAACCTTATAAATACTAATATTGACGGACACTCTGGAAGTTCGACGATTTCATTCGTTGTCAATGATTCTGTTGGAAATTTGACCGACTATGTAAATGACGTTCGCCTACAATTAACAACGATCTCTGAACCAGAGGAAATGACAGTATCAGGTATCGGTGGAATTATAGGAGGGGAAGAAAGCAGATACACCCTAGTTGTAAACGGGGCGGATTTTGAGGATATTAAAAAAGCAAGTGAGCAGATTACAACGGCTTTAAAAGAAGTACAAGGGATGAAGGATGTGACAACATCTTTAGAAGGAGAAGTACCTGAAATCGTTTTCGATTTGGATGATAAAAAACTTGCTGCAAAAGGATTAACTCCAGCTATAGTTGCACAAAGCCTTCGAACACTCATTAATGGTGATGTAGTAACGACCATGAGACTTGAAGAGGAAACGAGAGAAGTGAACCTAGGTTTGAAAATGGATGAGGTTACATCTCTTAAAGATTTAGGACAGCTCCAAATCAGTAATGCAATGGGAATGCCTGTCTTTCTTCATGAAATAGGAGAACTGAAGAGGGTTAATAATGTAACTTCAATTACTCATCTAAATGGCAATGAATATATCATGGTGTATGGAACTATTACTGATGAAAAAGTAGGAGATGTAACTGCAAAAGCAGATAAGGTAATTAATAACTTACGGCTTCCTGAAAATATTAGCTATTATAAGGAAGGTGTATCTGCATCGATGGATGATGGTTTCAAAGATTTGTCGATTGCCATAGCAATTAGTGTTATCTTAGTTTATTTGGTTATGGTTTTTACCTTCAAAGAAGGAAAAGCACCGTTTGTTATCTTGTTCGCTATTCCATTTTCTATTATAGGTGCATTAATTGGACTTTATATTATGAAGGAACCAATCGGTATGCCAGCAATGATCGGTTTACTAATGCTAAATGGAATTGTCGTAACGAATGCTATCGTTCTAGTTGATAAGGTGAAGCAATTTGAAAGATGTGGAATGACCAAGCAAAAAGCTTTAATTGAAGCAGGGGTCGTACGTATTCGCCCAATTTTGATGACTGCAATTGCAACAATGGGTGCATTAATCCCGATGGCTATTTCGAATGAAACTGGGATGATATCGAAGTCTCTTTCTGTTGTAGTTATAGGAGGGCTATCTACTTCTACTTTTTTAACATTGTTTATCGTACCTATTCTTTATAGTCTATTTAAAAAGAATTAAAATCATAGAGAGGTAGGGACATAAGTATATTTTCAAGAAAAGAATTTCTTTACATCAGAAAAGCGCGAGAAATCAATGTTTCTAAAATTGATTTCTCGCGCTTTTTAAGAGTTGCCCAGTTTTGTCCCAGCCTTTTTAACATTAGTACCATCTTCTCCGACGCCTAACAGGTATCCTTTGCCGAGGCAGAGACTCAGCAGACGGGAAGATTGGTTGAGGGATGCTTTCAATATCAGAACGAACAATTTGGTGTTCCGGGGGTTCTACTTTTGAAAAAGTGATATTTTGAGTATTGTTCAAGAGTGGAGAAGATAGCTGATTATATTCCACATTGTCTTCTAAATGAGTTGTTTCAGTAGAGTGAGTAGTGTTTTGAGTACTAGTTAAGAGAGGGATAGTTTGCGGAGTATATTCTATTTCGTCTTCTAAATACGTTGTTTGCATTGAAGCTTGAGAGTATTCAGTTGGCGTGATGTGTGCAGTAGTGTTCAAGAGTGGTACAGTGTGCTCATTATTGCCCATAACAATAGTAGAGTCGTCATGATGCTGTTCTTGCGAATGCTCTATTTCATGTTGGATTTCAGCATGTGGCTCTTGCACAGGGTGAACATCCTCCATGACAAGTATTGGTCGCATCATGTCATGATCTTCATGCTCTAGGAAATGGCAATGCCACATATAATGACCGGCATGATCTTTCCAATGCATAATAATTTTCGTAACTTTCCCTGCTTCCGCTTTTACAGTATCCTTCCAACCTTGCTCATAGTTATGCGGTTTTTCAGGGGGACCTGTAAATTCCAGTCTACCTTCATTTTGATATAGCTCCATATCGAAAGGGCGTCGTTCTAGTATTTTAAATTGAATTAAATGTAGATGAATAGGGTGAACAAACTGCGTGGCATTGATAAAATTCCAAATCTCTATACTATCAAGTGCAGGCTTTTCGGTAGTAGGATCATGATACATACGATTATTTAATAATAACATTGGTCGACCAAAATCGTCTGTCGTAGCAGTTAATGGTAAGTGTCTCTCGATATGTGCATCGTGTGAATGTAAATCCATTGATACTGCGAGTCTTTCTGGTATTTCACTAGCATCCTCACATTTTAGAGGAAGACACACGTTAAACTGCATGATTACTCGTGTATGTTCATCAATGAAATCTTCATCAGAATTGACTAACGTTATTTCCTGACCTTCACATGATGAAAAATCGACAATAACATCTGTTCGTTCTGCCGGCAATAATTCTACAGATTGAATTTCTTGAGGGGCTGTTAAAAAGCCTCCGTCTGTTCCGATTTGTATCATAGGCTCATCGTTTGAAAGGCTAATGACATAACCTCTTCTATTGGAACCATTGAGAAAACGAAATCTATACTTACGAGGCTCGACATTTAAATAAGGCCAGACCTTGCCGTTTACAACGATGGTATTACCAACAAAACCAGGTGTAATAGATGGATGAACGGGAACTGGAAATGGTGGTTCATCAGGATAGAAAAGTGAGCCGTCTTCATTAAACGATTTATCTTGTATTAAGATAGGATACTCATAGTCACCACAAGGTAGGTTAGAACGCTCCTCAAGCGAATCTCGAAGTAAATAAAAACCGGCTAATCCAGCATACACATTTAAACGAGTTAGCGCCATTGCATGATCATGATACCACAGTGTTGTGCCTGGTTGATGATTAGTATATTCATGTATTTCTTTATTGAACTTTGGACCTGTTTGCGCATAATCTCTTGTATACCATGCATCGGGATGGCCGTCACTCTCCCAATCTACATTTGCGCCATGTAAATGTGTAACAGTTCTTACTTCCTTTGAATCGTTTGCCACATGAAGTGAAAAATCAACGGGTAAAAAGTGGTTTAAGGGCAATTGATTTTTATATCTAACATAAATGCTTTTGTCTTTTGTAGCCTCAATTGTCGGTCCGGGATAAAGCCCGTTATAGCCCCATATGATTGATTTTGGGAAATCTTTATGGAAAGAATGCTCTGCTTGCATCATTTTAAGTTCATAATAGTTTTTTCTCTGTTGACCTTTATAATATTTAGGTTTAGCGGTAACCGGTTTTGGCAGCTCATCCACAAATTTAGGTATTGTTGCTGGATCTGTAGGATTAACTTCTTTAGTCAAAACATCACGTCCCTTTTCAATTCTTAAAATTGCTCATTACCTTATCATATGGGTAAAAACAATAGGCAACTAGGACAATAATGGAGATAATTGTACTTAATAAAAAAATATCTACATTTAACTGTGCTATTTGTGAATTATTATAGGTTTTTTAGTGGCAAATTTTACTTCCTCTTTGCAATTGTGAATAGGAATTTTTAAATTGAAAGGGTTATTATTTTTATGGGTTGCACTAAAAAGAAAAAAATTACTACCCGAATCATTTGAAAACGTTATTCTATCAACGTACAATATATGAAATTAAGAAACACGACAGCACAAAATTGTTGTATAATGTTGTGGTATGAGGAAAGAAAGCAGGTTGACAAAAATGGAAAGCAAAATGAATGTATACGCAGTTATAAACATACAAAAGCATCAGGCATTGGGGTTAAAGAATATGCTAGATGTGAAACATAAGGTGAATATATGAAAAACTGGTTGATTTTCATTTCTGTCTTTATGGTTTCGTTGTCACTTGTCATTAGTATTTTAGTACTCTGGAAAGCCGAGGCTCCATTCCATTCAATTGAAGATCAGGCTGAACAGTTGGCACTCGATGCCAAAGCCCTCGCAATTGTCTCGGAGTCTTACACATATAATGGCAAACATTCGTATGTCACTGTGTTCGGGGTAGATGAATATGGTGATAAAAAAGCTGTCTTTGTTCCGACGAATCTAAAAGCTGATTCTATTAAGGAAGTACTTTTAAAAGATGGTATTACGGAAAAGCAGGCATTATCGGTTTTGAAAAAAGAAGGCAATGTACAAAAAGTCCTTAATATCAAATTAGGCTATGAGGAGCCAGGTGCTGTTTGGGAAATTACATACCTAAACGATCACGATAAGCTCAACTATGTCTATATTATGTTTAAGGACGGCGACTGGTGGAAGCGCATTACGAATTTATAAGAGGAGTAGATCCCGTATGAAAAATTTATTAGCAAACCGTGTAAAAACTTTAACACCTTCTTCAACTTTAGCAATTACTGCGAAAGCAAAGGAATTAAAAGAGCAAGGTATTGATGTTATTGGTCTAGGTGCTGGTGAGCCTGACTTCAACACGCCACAAAATATTTTAAATGCTGCTATTGACTCGATGGAAAAAGGTTTAACAAAATATACACCTGCTGGCGGTCTTCCAGTACTTAAGAAAGCGATTATCGATAAACTTCAACGCGACAACAATCTTACATACAAGCCGAATGAAGTAATTGTAGGTGTTGGAGCAAAACATATTCTTTATACTTTATTCCAAGTTATTTTAAACGAGGGCGATGAAGTTATTATTCCAATTCCTTATTGGGTATCTTATCCTGAGCAAGTAAAATTAGCAGGCGGTGTACCTGTTTATGTGGAAGGCACACGTGAGCAAGGCTATAAAATTACTGCGGATCAATTAAGAGCTGCTGTGACAGATAAAACAAAAGCAGTTATTATTAACTCTCCTAGCAACCCATCAGGTATGATTTATTCTCGTGAAGAGATTGCTGAAATTGCTGCTGTTGCAGAAGAAAAAGATATTTTAATCGTGTCAGATGAAATTTATGAGAAGCTTGTATACAATGGTATTGAGCATTTTTCAATTGCACAGCTATCTGATGCAGTGAAAGCACGTACAATCGTTGTAAATGGTGTTGCAAAATCTCACTCTATGACAGGTTGGCGTATCGGGTATGCTGCAGGGGATGCGGACATTATTAAATCAATGACCGATCTTGCATCACACTCTACATCAAATGCAACAACAACTGCACAATATGCAACAGTGGAAGCGTATAATGGACCACAAGACGCTGTAGAAGAAATGCGTCAAGCATTCGAATCTCGTCTTGAAAAAATTTATCCACAGGTAAGTGCAATTCCTGGCTTCAACGTTTTAAAACCTCAGGGTGCATTCTATTTATTACCAGATGTAGCGGAAGCTATGGCTCATACTGGCTATGATTCAGTAGATGCATTCGCTTCGGATATTTTAACGGAAGCAAACGTAGCAGTGATTCCAGGTTCTGGATTTGGTGCACCAACTACAATGCGATTATCTTATGCTACATCTTTAGACTTATTAGAAGAGGCAGTCCGTCGAATTGATACATTTGTAAAATCAAAATGGCAAGACTAATCCTTTTAACCAACTTTGGAGGATTTCTATGAAAAAAATTATGATTCAAGATATGCCAAAGCATATCGGCGAAACAATCAAGCTAGGTGCTTGGTTAGCGAACAAACGATCAAGTGGTAAAATTGCCTTTTTACAACTACGTGATGGTTCTGGCTTTGTACAGGGCGTTGTTGTAAAAGAAGAAGTAGGCGAAGAAATTTTTGCCATTGCAAAAGGTATGTCCCAAGAAACTTCTATGTACATTACAGGAGAGGTTAAAGCAGATGAGCGTTCAAGCTTTGGTTGTGAGCTTGTTGTAACTGGTATTGAAGTGCTTCACGCTGCAACAGATTTTCCGATTACGCCAAAAGAACACGGTCCTGAGTTTTTAATGGATAACCGTCACTTATGGCTACGTTCTCGTAAGCAACATGCGATCATGAAAATCCGTAACGAAATTATTCGTGCAACTTATGAGTTTCTTAACAACACTAGCTTTACAAAAATGGACCCGCCAATTTTAACTGGATCATCTCCTGAAGGTACTTCTGAGTTATTCCATACAAAATATTTTGATGAAGATGCATTCCTTTCACAATCTGGTCAGCTTTACTTGGAAGCGGCTGCGATGGCTTTAGGTAAAGTGTTCTCATTCGGCCCAACATTCCGTGCTGAAAAATCTAAAACACGTCGTCACTTAATCGAGTTTTGGATGATTGAGCTGGAAATGGCGTTTGTTGAATTTGAAGAAAACTTAGAAATGCAAGAACAATACGTGGAGCATATCGTGCAATCAGTTCTGGCAAATTGCAAATTAGATTTAGAGCGTCTTGGCCGTGATACATCTAAACTTGAAAATATTAAAGCACCATTCCCTCGTATTTCTTATGACGATGCCATTAACTTATTACATGAACAAGGATTTGACGATATTGAATGGGGCGATGATTTCGGTGCACCACATGAAACAGCAATTGCTAATTCATATGACAAACCTGTATTCATCACATGCTACCCAGTAGGCATTAAGCCGTTCTACATGCAACCACATCCTGACCGCGATGATGTAGTATTATGTGCAGATTTAATTGCACCAGAAGGTTATGGTGAAATAATTGGTGGTTCTGAGCGTATCCATGACTTTGATTTATTAAAATCTCGTCTTGAAGAACATCATTTATCTTTAGATGCTTATGCATGGTATTTAGAGTTACGTAAACAAGGCTCTGTGCCACATTCAGGCTTCGGTCTTGGATTAGAACGTACAGTAGCATGGATTTCTGGCACGGAGCATATTCGTGAAACAATCCCATTCCCACGTTTATTAAACCGCTTATACCCTTAAGCAATTTAGGTTTTGAAAGTGCAAAATTAAAAAAGTCGCGTAGTGATATGTCTACGCGGCTTTTCTACTTACGATGGAAAAGGAGTCAAGTATAATATGAGCGCAAATAATAATCGACTCCGTACATGGACTGAGCAGAGAATGATTCAAATTCCTCAGCTTTTTTTTCAGTTTTATAAGGAGTTAAATATTGAGGATGATGAGGCACTTATTGTTATGCATTTACTTGCATTCAATATAGAGGGGAATGATTTTCCAACGCCTAATGATCTAATGAATCGTCTAACAATGCCTAGCAATGACATTACTTCACGTCTACAGCGATTAATGCAAAAAGGTTTCCTAGAAATAACAAGCGACGTCGATGCAAGTGGCAAACTATATGAAAAATACTCGGTATACCCACTGTGGGAGCGTATTATGCAGATAATTGAAATGAAGGAACATCAAAAATCCGCAACATCACTTCGACAAGAAGAGGGGGAGGTTTTCCGATTATTTGAAGAGGAAATGGGGCGTCTTTTATCTCCTTTAGAGCTAGAAAAAATCGGATTTTGGTTAGATGAGGATAAGCACAGTCCGGCGCTTATTAAGGAGGCGCTTAAGGAGGCTGTGTTTGCTGGCAAGCTAAGTATTCGTTATATAGATCGAATATTACTGGAGTGGAAAAAGAAAAATATTTCGACACCACAGGCTGCACAGAAGCAAAGCGAGCAGTTCCGTGAAAAACAAACATTTAACCGACCGCCAGTCCGAACAGTGCAGCAAGAAACGCAGTCGACAAATAAAGTACCATTTTATAATTGGTTAGAAGAAAGAGAATAGGGGGCTTCCAACATGTTAACAAAAAAACAATGGGAGCATTGTCTAGCGGAAATGGATCGTATGTTTCCTGATGCACATTGTGAGTTAGTACATGACAATCCGTTTGAACTAACTATTGCCACGTTATTATCGGCACAGTGTACAGATGTACTTGTAAACAAAGTAACGAAAACATTGTTTCAAAAATATAAAAAGCCGGAAGATTACTTAGCTGTATCTTTAGAAGAGCTGCAACAGGACATTCGCTCCATTGGTTTGTATCGAAATAAGGCAAAGAATATTCAAGCATTATGTCAAAGGCTATTAGAGGAATACGAGGGAGAAATACCTGCAAGTCGAGAAGCGCTAGTCACATTGCCTGGAGTTGGT
The DNA here is from genome assembly GCF_050280325.1 of Lysinibacillus sp. NPDC093216. Taxonomy (NCBI): domain Bacteria; kingdom Bacillati; phylum Bacillota; class Bacilli; order Caryophanales; family Bacillaceae; genus Lysinibacillus; species Lysinibacillus sp. NPDC093216. Next base: position 134,451 of record NZ_JBNNVB010000005.1, read on the forward strand.
CGTAAGACGGCTAATGTCGTGTTGTCTGTTGCTTTTGAAATTCCTGCCCTTGCAGTGGATACACATGTAGAGCGCGTCTCTAAACGATTAGGGCTATGTCGCTGGAAGGATTCAGTGCTTGAAGTCGAAGAAACAATTATGAAAAAAACACCGATGGACAAGTGGTCGAAAACACATCATCAACTAATTTTCTTCGGTCGTTATCATTGTAAAGCTCAAAACCCTAACTGTCACACTTGCCCTTTACTTAATGACTGTAGAGAAGGGCAAAAGCGTTTAAAGAAAGGGTTGGTGAAGGAAGCGTGAATGTAGAGGCACTTGAAAAGGAAAAAGTAGATGCCTGGTTTGCAGAGTGGGTGGAACTCGAAGGCAAAATTCATGCAGCTCATGATGCAAGAAATGGTGAAGCAAAAGGATTGATGGACATGGCCATTCTATTGTTTGAACGCTTAGTGCAAGAAGTAGGGGATGAAGTGTTGCCTATTAACGGTGTCGAACGATTAACCTTTATAAAAGCAAAGCCTGGCCAATATGCCTGTTATCGTCAGCTCGATGAATTATTTAAGGAAACAAAAAAACGAGCAGCACGGCTACGCTTGCAGGCTGCAAAAAAGTAATACAACAAATAAACACAGAAATATAAAAAGAGGCTGGTACATAACTGGTCAAAACCTTAAAAGCGCGAGAAATCAATTAATGTTGAATTTCTCGCGCTTTTCTGTGGTCAAAGTGTTGAGCCATTTCCACAGTCTATCGCTACGTTTTCGCGCAAAAAAAAGTAACTTTTGAAGTTTCAAATTATCACTAGCCATGCCAAAGAAACATTCTATGTGATGTGGTTGATTGGAGTGGAGGCTGGGCGACTCCTTGGGGATTAGCAATAGGGGAACGAAGGCTAAAACCATCACGTACTGTGATAACGCCTTCGTGACCAACATCGGTGCTGCTGCCGCTTCGCTTTCGCGCAAAAAACATCTGTTGGCCCGAGACCCTGGAGCGAAGCGGCTCATCGGACGCCCCCAGGAAGCTTTGCTCTGTGCGAAAGCGAAGCGTCAGCGACAAAGCGCCCAGGCCGGAACGGAAATCAACCTCTCGTTTTGCCGAAGAGTCATACTTTATTATGACACTTTGACTTATAGACATATAGTTTTCCAACAACAAAAAAGCAGAGTAGCGTTATGCTACTCTGCTTTTTTTTATTCAGTACTACCGGTACCATCATCCGGTGCGGTTGGTTCAGTTGGCGTTGTTGGTGGCTTACTACCATTATTGTTGCCATTGTTACCTGGGGGGGTACCGTTATTTCCTGTATTACCGTTGTTACCATTCCCACCAGCGTTACCATTCCCACCAGTGTTACCATTCCCACCAGTGTTAGCATTGCCATTATCATTACCATTGTTGCTGTTATTGCCATTGTTACCATTTCCGTTACCATTGTGGTTACCGTTGTCCCCGTTGTTGCCATTTTGATCAGGTGCTGTTGGCTCCTCAACATCAGGTTGATCCGGAGTATCTGGCTCTTTATCTTTATCTTTATCTTCTTCATCAGTCGTACCGGTTACTTGGAAGGTAGCTGTACCTGGTTTACTGCGTGTACCATCAACAACTGCTACGACAGAAATCGTGTAATTGCCATCTTCCAGTTGTTTGCTACTAACTGTTAAGCCTTTTTTATCCGTTTTACCAAGAGAAATAGTCTCTCCACCTTCTCGTTTAGCAGATACCTCGAAGGTAGTTGGTAGTGGTTCATCTGTTTCCGGATTAAGCATGGCATCATGCTCCCAAGAAATATTGATAGATTGACCTTCTATATCAAGGCTTGCACTTACATTGTAAGGTGTAGATAGTTCTGGCACTGCGTATTCATTTGAAACTTCCTTAGGCTCTGTACCACGTACAAATAGCTCTGTTTGACGTTTCTCACTTGGAGTGAAATTACTTGCTAATTTAAGTGGCTTTGTGCCTACTTCAATTGTAGCTTCCACAACTGAGTTTGGTTTTTTGAAACGTGGTGTTTCAACGTTCGCCGAAATCTCTTTCATAATTTGTTTAAATAAATGTTGTGGTAAACGACGTTCATCCCAAGTTGTAATAGGATCAAAGTGTCCTTCATAACCACTCCAAATAGCGATTGAATAGTTTGTAGTGTACCCAGCAAACCATGAATCCGGTACACTTGTATCCGGTAAATTATGCTTGCTAAAATCAGCAGCTGCGTAGTTTGTTGTACCTGTTTTACCTGCGATATCTAATCCAGGTACATTTGCTGCAGTACCTGATGCATCAGGCTTATTGCCGACAACGTCACGTAACATATCAGTCACCATATAAGCTGTATAATCACTCATTGCTACATTTGGCTCTGGTGTGTAGTCTTTTGTTGTTTTACCGTCACGGTAAACGATTTTTGTAATTGCATAAGGATCAGTGTAAACACCGTTATTCCCAAATGCTGCAAAGGAAGCTGCCATTTGAGTAGGAGACATTGTAATATCCCCACCACCAATTGCATCTGATTCCATAACGCTTTCAGTATTAATACCTAAACGACTAGCAAAATCTTTAGCTTTATCAGGACCGACTTCTTTAAATGCTTTAACAGCCGGAACGTTGCGTGAAGCATACAAAGCTTTACGTGCTGTTATTGCACCCATATATTTATTATCCCAGTTCCTGATCGTTTGTTTTCCTCCTGAGTAGGTCATAGGTTCATCTACAATTGTTTGACCAGTTGACCATTTTAAATTTTCAACTGCTGGTCCATAATCTAGTAATGGCTTCATAGTTGAACCTGGTTGATGTTTTAAGTCATATGCATAGTTCCAACCGCGTTCAGTCCCATAATTGCGTCCGCCACCGATTGCTTGAATTTGACCAGTTTTCGTATCAATGACTGACACACCCGATTGAATCTCTTTTGTTGGGAAGTTACTGTCATCGTTCATAATGTTTTCAACAATTTGTTGTGCTTTTGGATCAAGTGTTGTATATACTTTAATTCCTTCAGCCATTGCACTACCATCACCGTTTTGCTCTAGCTCATTTATAACGACATCAAGGAAGGCATCGTATTTAGAGCCAGAAAATTTTTGACGTGTTGCATCGTCAGCTAGGCCAGCTTGAACGTCTACTTTCTTAGCTTCTTCCATCTGAGCTTTTGTAATTTTACCATGTTGATACATTAATCCTAGAACTGTATTACGACGTTTTTCTGCAAGTTCAGGATTTTTCAATGGATTGTAAGCATTTGGACGTTGTACTAAACCTGCAAGTAATGCTTCTTCATCTAAAGTTAAATCTTTTAGTTCTTTACCATAGAAATATTGGGCTGCTGTACCGAAGCCATAAACACGACCTGACATCAGCATTTTGTTAAAGTACATTTCAAAAATTTCTTCTTTTGTATATTTACGTTCTAATTGGAAGGAAAGCCAAGCTTCCTGTGCCTTACGTTTTAATTTTTTTTCATTTTGTAAAAATGAGTTTTTAACAACTTGTTGTGTTAATGTCGAAGCCCCTTGTGCCCCGAAGCCATCACGGAAGTTAGCGAGTATTGCACCACCAAGGCGATAAAAATCCATACCACCGTGTTCGAAAAAGCGTACATCTTCCGTTGCAAGGATCGCGTTAATCATATCCTGTGGTATATCTTCATATTTTACATATTTACGGTTTTCTGCACCAATCGTTGCAAATAAATCACCGTTTTTATCATAGAATTCTGAGGAAACTGGGTCCTTCAGTAAGTTCTCATCTAGTTCAGGTGCGCTACTTGCATAATAGGCGAATAACCCCGCACCTCCAATAAAACATGCAGCTATAACAGCTACTATTGTTAATGTAATGCGCTTAAACCATTTTTTCTTCGATGGTTTCGGAGCGCTTTTTTTATTTTTTTGAGCGAGAGCCTTTTGATGCTCACCGCGTGTCGGACGACGTTCAGTCATTCTACTATCTCCTCACTTTCAGAACCATGGCTTTTTGCTTCAATTAGCTTTTGGACAATCGGTAAATAATCGATCCGTGGATAATAGCTTGTAGGAATTTCAAAAGCTTCCTTTTCTATAGTTGAAAAGGGAATCGATTTACGTTCACCGTTTTCCATCGCTAGCCAGGCCTTTTGTAAAACATCGTATGGCACGATAAAATATCGTTCAAAAGCTGAGAAACGAACGATAATAAAAGCCACACCATTTTGTTCCGTCACTTGCTGCATATGTGTCATTTGATGTACGTGAATATTCTTTAGTGGAAAACTGGTCTTTGAAGCAGTTTCCTTTGCATCAAAATCAATATAATGCCCATTCCAAACACCATTGTAATCTGTTGTCGACGGTGTCCGGAAATAAGCCTCACGAATAACTGCAGCACTTCGTGATGGGTACTCTACTTTGACGATTTGCACGGGAACAGGTTTCTTATGAATGATAGCAAGTCGCCTTTTTACATAATAATCGTTTGCTTCATTAATTTCATCTTCTAGTGTTTTCCCTCGATTACTAAAAGAAAAATCCTTGTCCTTTCCCTTTTTGGCTGTTTTTTGAACAGTTGGATTAGGGGAATATAATTTCCCATTCGGATAACGAATTGTCACGTAGTTCACCCTCTATAATACTGCTATTATACAATAGTTTACCATGATTAAGTAGCAGTTCTCCACTTCTATTAATAGTATGATTGATGCTAGATTAACTATGGTTTAAATTACCATTAAATAACTGATCTTTGGGCAATTTTCGCCTCTTAAAGTCGAAAAATATCATGTGATATAACCCGCGAATCGTCAAATTAACTGATGAAATTTCCAAACGAATTTATAGAAAAAACTGGTCTCTACGTTAGTTTCTATACTTGATAGACGATTTTGAAGACTACGAAAATAGACTAGTTCAATTAAATTTTATCGAAATACTTCTTCTTTCAGCTAACTTACGCTTATTTTGTCACGCATGAAGGTAATTTTATACATGCGAGGAATACATAAATTAAAGCAAAGGAGGCGTTATTTTGAACAAGTTAAAACAATTAGTTGCGCAGTTGGATCTGGTCAATCAATTACTGTTAACGAGAGTGTCTTTGGAAAACAACGCACAGAGCATGAATTTTTTTATGCAGCTCAAATCTGTTAGCCAGAAAGTAAGCTTAGCAGAAAAGAACTGGCAAGTAAAGAATGCTTGTTCGCCTATTAGTAGTGAAAAATGATAGACTTTGGTACACTTAACTCATATGCAATATAAATAACCCAATATGAGTATTTTTCATACATTATCTACCACGATGAGTGGTGTACCTTGAATAGGACTCATCACCAAAAGCTAGGGATGTCATTTTCTTGAAAGATATGCCATTTATATGGGCTGATTGGTGTGAAGACTGGGTAACGCTCTAGTCACTGGTGAGGCCAGAGAACGAGTCAGTGGTGGGGACAAAGGCTAAAAGCATTACGTCCTGTGCTAACTCTTTTGTGGTCAACATTGTACGCTGTCGTTGCACTTTCGCACAGTCGAAACGGAAATGCATCTCAAGTTAAGGTGATGAGCCAAGCTTTAAAACATCATTGGTAGTAAAATTACTCATATAATATAAATTATTTTGTAGACTAAGATAGAACGAATTTTAAAATAGTAGGTTCGCTGCTTTCATGTAAATGCAGATGAATCTTCATTTTAAGGATGGTTACCTAAATAAGATAAAATTTTAAGGTTCATCACCAAAAGTTGTGTTGAAACGTGTGACATGTAATAGGTTAAGGCTTGAAGGACCTCAGTTGTTGCTGTCGCTCCGCTTTCGCACAGAAGAACCCCCTTTGTTGCTGTCGCTCCGCTTTCGCACAGAAGAACCCCCTTTGTTGCTGTCGCTCCGCTTTCGCACAGAAGAACCCCTTTTGTTCCTAAGCGACTTATTGGACGCCTTCAGGAAAGTGCGCAGTCGGAACGGAGTCAACCCTACTTTATGGTGATGAACCTTCATTAATGAGATGAGGTGCGAAATTGTTGTTAATGCAGCAAACTTCCCAATTGATAGATGAATGTGAAAAATGTGTTTCACGCTTTTGGAAAATGCGTGAGGAGAATCGTACTCCTGACTTTTTTGTGGAGGTTAAGCCACACGCTGATGTCATTCACCAGCTTTTAAAGGAATGGCAGCAGGAGGCGAATGAGTGGATTCAAAAAAATAAGCCAAAATATATGCATACACAGCAAATTGCTTCAGCAGTGGAATCGATGGAGCAATTTGTTGTGCAATCCTTTTTTAAAGAAACAAGTAAAAAGCGTTTTTTAGATGCGATTCATTCAACCTCTTATACGTTAAAAATTTTTGAAAGGCTAGTGAAGGAGAGAGAAACAGATGTTATCGAAAAAAAGGACCATTAGTGAACTATTAAACGAGTGGAGATATGATGAGGAGTTAAAGGAACGTATTTTACACTGGCAAACGCTTGAAGGGCGTGAAGCTAAATATGCACCTTTTCCAGAGAATTTACATCCTTCACTTGTAAAGGCTCTCCGTACAAGAGGGATAGAACAACTGTATACCCATCAACGCCAGGCGTTTGATTACGCGATGGAGGGTGTTTCCTTTACTGCCGTTACACCAACAGCGTCTGGAAAATCATATTGCTACCATTTACCGGTACTACAAAAAATATTAGAAGATAAAAATTCACGCGCGATTTATTTATTTCCAACGAAAGCTTTAGCGCAGGATCAGAAAAATGACCTAAATGAACTAATCGAACAAAGCGGTGAGGAAATTTTAAGCTATACGTACGATGGGGATACCGCGCCTGGCATTCGCCAAAAGGTTCGTAAGGCAGGGCATATTGTGATGACAAATCCTGATATGCTTCATTCGGGGATTTTGCCACATCATACGAAATGGGTTTCGCTATTTGAAAATTTACAGTATATCGTCATTGATGAGTTGCATACATATAAAGGTGTGTTTGGCTCGCATGTTGCGCACGTTATTCGAAGATTAAAGCGTATTTGTGAGTTTTATGGCAGTAAGCCGATTTTCATTTGTACATCAGCAACCATTAAAAATCCAAAAGAGTTAGCAGAAGCTTTAACGAATGAAAGCCATGCCTTAATCAGCGATTCTGGAGCGCCAGTTGGGAAAAAGACATTTCTTTTTTATAATCCACCTATCGTCCATAAAACATTTGGCGTGCGTCGAAGTGCTGTTTTAGAGGTGAGCGATCTCGCGAAAAGATTATATACAGCAGGTATTCAAACCATTATTTTTGCTAAAAGTCGTGTGCGAGTAGAAATGATTGTAACGTATTTAAAGGAGCTTACACGCAATAAGCTTTTAGATGAATCGGTGCGAGGTTATCGGGGTGGTTATTTACCATCTGAGCGACGTGTTATTGAACGAGGGCTTCGTGATGGTACTATTCAAACTGTGGTTAGTACAAATGCGCTGGAATTAGGCGTTGATATTGGCCAATTACAAGCTTGTATCATGACAGGATACCCGGGAAATATCGCTAGTGCTTGGCAGCAAGCTGGTCGTGCTGGCCGTCGTCAGGACGAGGCGCTAATCATTTATGTAGCACAATCGGCAGCACTTGACCAGTACGTAGTGAACCATCCACTTTTTTTACTTGGCAGTGCACCAGAGGAAGCGCGTATTTATCCTGAAAATATGTTGATTTTAATGGATCATTTGAAATGTGCAGCGTTTGAGCTACCATTTTCCGTACATGATACGTATGGTGAATATGAGATTCAGGAGTTACTGGAATATTTATCGGAAGAAGGCGTTGTTTTTAAAACGAGTGAGAAGTGGCATTGGATGAGTGACCGTTTCCCGGCACATGACATTAGTCTTCGTTCTGCTTCACAAGAAAATGTTGTGATCATTGATATGACTGTTGCTGCACAAACAAAAGTTATCGGTGAAATGGATCGCCATAGTGCGATGACATTGCTACATGAAGAGGCTATTTATTTGCATCAGGGCATTCAATTTCAAGTCGAAAAGCTAGATTGGGAAGAAAAGAAAGCCTTTGTACGAGAAGTAGATGTCGATTACTATACTGACGCTAATTTAGCGGTCGAGATGAAGGTGCTAGAGGAAGATCGGAGCCGAGATTATCAGGGTGGAGTTATTGGCTTCGGAGATGTTGGCTTAGTCGCGCAGGCAACGATATTTAAAAAAATTCGCTTTGGTACACACGATAATATTGGTTCTGGCCCTATTCATTTACCACCAGATGAAATGCACACAAGCTCTTCGTGGCTATCATTCTCTGCGCTAGAAAAATGGTCGGAGGCGGAGCTAACAGATGCTATGACAGGAGTTGCATATGCGATGAATGCGTTCATACCTTTGTTTATTCAATGTGATAGTAGTGATGTAGCAGTTGTTCCACAGGTAAAGGAAACTCATAATGAGCAACCGACGTTTTTTGTTTATGATAAGTATCCTGGTGGTATTGGTCTAAGTGAAAAAGTTTATGAACTGTGGGAAGAGCTATTATCGAGAACACAGCACCATGTAGTGAGCTGTGCTTGTGAGTCTGGCTGTCCATCTTGTATTGGGGCTCAAGATAGCTTGCAGCAGGGGAAGAAAAAAGTAATAGAGCTGCTTCAAATTTTAAATTAGAGTACAAAGAGGGTTTGATAGGGAAAAGTCTAATACTATTCCTTTAAGCCCTCTTCTTTCATGCGTATAAGTTTACGGTTGCTCTATTTGTAGCGAAAAATATACTCTCGATTATCAGAAAAAGATTTCAATTATTATATAAGGTGTGTTGATTAACTTTATCCACTAAATCCACCCGTACTCTACGACGAAAGTAAAGCGACAAGAGCACTTGTCCAGCCCTTCTGAAAATCGCCTCCTTTTTGTGCAATGGCTAAAAGTTGCACTATGATTACTATAGGTTATACTTGTGGTAAAAACTCAAAATAGTTTACAGCAAGCGAAGAAAAACGTACTACAAGTTTTAGCAATTTTACATGCAGAAAATGAGTGAAGTAAATGTCTTACGAAAATAAAATTTTACAAATGAAAAAAATGCTCGGTAAAAAAACGACAACAACTATAAAAAAAGAGGAAAAACCTGCTTATCAAAAACCTATTGCTCCAAGCTATACTGTGCAGTGGAAAAAGGCGGGCCTGACAGTTGTAGAAAATGATTTCGGTATTGTTTTTAAACGACAAGTGCGTTATCCTTTTAGTTTTCAACATGGTCATTATAAGTTGCAGTCATATTTTGATGCATTAGTAAAATGGCAAGAGGCAAAGTTCGAACATCCATATGCGTTAGAAATGAATGAAAAGGTATTGTTTTTTGATACAGAAACTACTGGCTTAAAGGGTGTAGGTACACAAATTTTTCTTCTGGGCTTTTTAGAAGTGTCAAAAGAAGATGGAAGCTTTATTTTAACTCAATATATTCTAGCCGATCCCGCACATGAGACCGCGTTACTTTTTGAATCAAAGCTTTGGCAAAAAACAGCAACGGTTATTACCTACAATGGAAAAAGCTTTGACTGGCCGCAACTTGAAACACGTTGGACACTCCACCAAAAAGAATTACCTAAATTGCGTACACAGCGGCAAATTGATTTGTTGCATAGTTCAAAGCGTTTATGGAAAAATGATATGGAACGAATGAAATTAAAATCTGTGGAAGAAGAGAAGCTTGGTTTTTCACGCATTGGAGATATACCTGGATATCTTGCACCAATTATTTATTTAGATGCAATCAAAAGCGGTGTTCCAGATGCGCTTATGAAAGTCCTTCTTCATAATGAATGGGATTTACTTTCACTGATTACGCTTTATGTCCATTCTACAAATTTGCTATTTGAAGAGACAAGCGAAGAATCGGCAAAAACGTTTACAAATATCGGGAAATGGTATGCTGATTTAAAAGAGGGTTCACAAAGCGTAAAAGTTTTGGAAAAGGTAACGACCCAATTTGATGCACTTGAAGCAGGCAATGCACAATATTATTTAGCAATCCAGCATAAAAGAAATAAAAAGTTTAGTGAAGCAATCGATGCATTTGTGGCTGCTCTCCATTTCGTTGATCTACGAAAAAAGTTGCATGTATTAGAACAGCTCGCTATGATATATGAGCATCAAATGAAAGATTATGATCAGGCCATTTATTATACGCAAGAGGGCATAAAATTAATTAAGAATGAGCAATGGAGAGTAGAACAAAAGCAGAAATGGGAAATTTCGTGGGAAAAGAGGTTACTCAGGTTAGGAAATAAGAAATAATTTCCCAGGTAAACGCAAGAAACGACAAGTTTAGCCTTACATTTGATGTTTTCAGACGATATAATGTGATGAAGTATGCTATAATGTAACGCATGTAGTGTGAGGAAGGGCGATGTGAATGGATATTAAATTAACGTCAAAAATGATCCTTGAAAAGGAATTTAAGAAAAATTTTAAAGGCTACAATGTAGAAGAAGTCGATTCATTTCTTGATGAGATAATACAAGACTATGAAGCGTTTGAAAAAGTGGTGGCCCAACTTCGTGAAGAAAATAAACAGTTAAAAGAAGAAATTGATAATACTCCTAAGAGACAACCTGTCGCATCGGCTACTGGTACGACAAACTTTGATATTTTAAAACGTCTTTCGAATTTAGAGAAACACGTATTCGGAAGTAAGTTGTACGAATAATTTTTTGTCAAATATATTGTATTTATCATAAAACTCTAGTATAATCTTTTTATCATCATGAAATTCTGGTAATCGCTGCGGCGCTAGACGTCGTAGAGGAAAGTCCATGCTCGCACGGTTCTGAGATGACCGTAGTGTTCGTGCTTACTGAAAAAATAAGGTAAGGCAGCTGTAAAGGCTGACGGCGGAAGGAAAACCTAAGTCTTAATGATATGGTTGAAACTTCCTGAAAGTGCCACAGTGACGTAGCTTGCTTGGAAACATGCAAGGTGGAACGAGGTAAACCCCACGAGTGAGAAACCCAAATTATGGTAGGGGCACTCTCTTGAAGGAATTGAACGGATAGAGGGACAGAGTTCGCTCTGTAGATAGATGATTACTACCCGGCCGTACGAGGCGATAGCTGTTTGAGTACTCGGGAACAAAACATGGCTTATGGAATTTTTTGATGCTTATTTATGAAATGACAAGCGCTCTCCAATTTGGTGGAGAGCTTTTCTTTTGAATAAAGTAAGAAAAAGTTACTTGTTAATCATGTCTAGGCATGCGCGATATACGTTTGAGAATAAGGCTGTACACTGTTGGTCATGCCTCTGTCGCTACGATTCGAAACATAAACATCTAATAAACTGTTATCGCAACGATGTACATATTGTCTACATACGAGTAGACTGGCGCAAAAGCGCTTTTCTAAAAAATGAGGGTAGTAAAGAGAGATAGGATGGAGCAGAAACATGAACGGTGTGAACGATAGTCTGGAGAAGCTAAATTCGATTTCCAAATATCCTACTGCATTAATGACAAAAATCTTCGAAAATGTATCGGAAGGCATCATGATTACGGATAAAGAGAAAAGAATAGAATTGGTCAATCCTGCATTTGAATTTGTTACCGGCTATAAGCGTAATGAAGTGATTGGAAAAACGCCAGCCGTTCTACAGTCAGGTGTTCATGAATTGCAATTCTATTTAGATATGTGGCAAAAGATACGACAAGAAGGCAATTGGCAGGGGGAAATATGGAATCGCCGTAAAACCGGAGACGTATATCCAGAATGGTTAACAATTGTTGGTGTAGCCAATGATGAGGGAGAAATTACAAATTACTGTGGTATTTTCTCAGATTTGTCTGAAAGAAAAATAGTAGAAAATGAACTAGAAAAGCGTTTATTAACTGACTCATTAACGGAAGTATCAAATCGATTTGCATATATTGAAAGAATGGATAATCTATTAGAATCAACTTCTACTATTTCTCATTCAGTACAGCATGCAGTCTATTTTTTAGATTTAGATCGATTTAAGCAAATTAATGATACGTTAGGTCATGCAGTCGGAGATACCATTCTAGTCGAAGTGGCGAAACGCTTAAAAACATTGTTAAAAAATAAAGATATCATTGCTAGATATGGCGGTGACGAATTTATTATTACGTTAACAAACGTGAAGAATGCTAAAGAAGCCGCAAATTTTGCTGAACAAATTATTGGGATTATTGAACAGCCTTTGGATATTAATGGTCAAGATATTTTTATTTCTACGAGTATTGGTATCAGTATGTATCCATTAGATGGTGAAGCAACGGAGCAATTGATTCATTGCGCTGACAAGGCAATGACTTATTCAAAAAAGAATGGGCTTAACGACTATGCGTTTTATTTTGATGAATTGAAGACTGACTCTCAGCGTGTTTTATTATTAGATTCAGAACTACGAAGAGCCATCGAAAACCGAGAATTTGAGCTGCATTTCCAACCTAAAATATCTATGGAAAATGAAGAGATTCAAGGATTAGAGGCACTTGTTCGTTGGAATAGTGAAAGATTAGGATTTGTCTCTCCAGCAGAATTTATTCCTTATGCAGAGGAAACAGGATTAATCATTCCTTTAAGTGAAGTGATCATAGAAAAAGCTTGTGAGGCAGTTATAGAGATGCGTCAAGGTGGCTACAAAACGCCAGTTGCTATTAATATTTCAAGCATTCACTTTAAGCAACAAAACTTTTTAGACTCTGTTCAGTCAATATTAGAGCGTTATAACACACCTGCTAACAATTTTGAAATCGAAGTTACAGAACGTACTGTGATGAACAGTGCCAATGAAACGGTTAGCAAGCTTGTGCAACTGAAGAAAATGGGCTTTAAAATTTCTATTGATGATTTTGGGACAGGTTATTCGTCTCTTAGTTATTTAGTTCGCTTCCCCCTTGATTATTTAAAAATCGATCGCAGCTTCATTCAGCATATTGGCTCACTCGATGAAAAACAGGCAGTAGTGGATGCGATAATTCAAATGTCGCATCGCCTAAAAATGAAAGTTGTTGCTGAAGGTGTAGAACAAGCACAACAAGTGGATATACTACGTAAAATGAACTGTGATATAATTCAAGGTTATTATTACAGCAAACCGTTGCCACTTCACGAACTTATTGAGTTTATGGAGTATTGGGAAATTGAACATCAAGGAAGGAATTAGTGTATGGCAAACTATAAATTAGTAGCAACTGCTGCAATGGGATTAGAGTCGATTGTAGCACAAGAGGTACAGGCATTAGGTTATGAAACAACAGTCGATAACGGTAAAGTGTATTTTGAAGGTGACGAGACGGCCATTGCACGAACAAACTTATGGCTACGTGTAGCTGACCGAGTAAAAATCGTTGTAGGACAGTTTCCTGCTAAATCTTTTGAACAGTTATTTGAAAGTGTAAAAGCTCTACCTTGGGAAAAATACTTACCAGTTGATGCGGCTTTCCCAGTATCGGGGAAATCTGTTAAATCCAAATTATTTAGTGTACCCGATTGTCAGGCAATTACTAAAAAAGCAATTGTTGAGCGCATGAAACAACATTATAAGCGTTTAGGATTTTTAGATGAATCTGGTGCAACTTATAAAATTGAAGTTTCAATTTTAAAAGATGTGGCTACACTTACTATTGATACTTCGGGTGCGGGCTTGCATAAGCGTGGTTATCGTCAAGCACAGGGCGAAGCACCATTAAAAGAAACATTAGCAGCGGCACTCGTACAAATTTCAAAGTGGAATCCGAATCGACCATTTGTTGATCCATTCTGCGGTTCAGGTACAATTGCATTAGAAGCAGCAATGTTTGGACAAAATATTGCACCGGGCTATAATCGTGAATTTATTTCAGAGAATTGGCCATGGATGAAGGCAATAATTTGGGATGCAGTGCGAGATGAAGCGGATAGCTTAGCGAACTATGATCAGCCATTAGAAATTATCGGGTCTGATATAGATCATCGTATGGTGAGTATTGCACAAGAAAATGCACTAGAAGCAGGTTTTGGTGATATGATGACGTTCAAGCAAATGCAAGCACGTGATTTTACAACACTGCTAACAGATGGTGTTATGATTGGTAATCCACCATATGGAGAGCGTATTGGCGACATCGAAGTCGTGGAACAGGTAATTCGTGATTTAGGAAAAGTTATGAAAAACTATCCGACTTGGTCTGTATACATGTTGTCTTCAATGAAAAACTTTGAGGAATTGTACGGTCGTCAATCGACGAAGAAGCGTAAATTATTCAATGGCTTTATTGAAACGAATTATTACCAGTTCTGGGGACAAAAGTCTAAAAGAGATTAACAAACGGTAACGGAAGATAAGAATTTTTCTTATCTTCCGTTTCGTCGCGTATAATAGGAACAGATAGTTAGAGGGGGAACGTCAATTGCGTAAATCTTTACCATTTGTATTAACGAAGGACCGCTCATTTTTTGAGTCATTAGGTGACTGGATGGGGGACGTCCTTTACGATGAATTACCTGAAAAGGGCTTTGAATGCCGTGATGAACAAATTTTTATGGCATATCAAATTGAGCAGGCCTTAAAAGAGAAAAACGTGCTTTTTGCAGAGGCAGGTGTAGGGACTGGGAAAACAATTGCCTATTTACTACCTGCAGTATCTTATGCACGCTATACTGGAAAACCAGCTCTGATCGCATGTGCTGATGAAACCTTAATCGATCAGCTAGTAAAAGAGGGCGGCGATATTTATAAGCTACAAAAAACGTTAGGTCTTGAAATTGATGTTCGCTTAGCAAAGTCACGAGACCAATATTTATGTTTAAAGCGTTTTGAGGAAGCTGAAAAAGTAGTGTCCGATGAATGGATCGACGATATTGCGTTTTCTATACCTGATGGAGTATATGCACAAGGCTCGATGATTGCTATACAACCTTATGGTGAACGTAGTGATTATCCAACTGTCAGTGATGAAGATTGGCAAAAAGTAAACTACAACTCGATTATGCAGTGTTCAGTATGTGACCTACGTAATCGATGTGGTCAAACATTACATCGTGCACATTATCGTAAATCGGCGGATCTCATTATTTGTTCACAAGATTTTTTAATGGAGCATTTAGCTACAAAGGATTCTCGTGAACGTGAAGGGCAATTAGCTTTATTACCTGAAGTGTCAATGATGGTGCTAGATGAAGGCCATTTATTAGAATATGCCGCACAAAAAGCAATGACGTATAAAGTACAGGCGACAACAATTGTTACATTGTTAGAGCGTTTAATGGTAGATGGTGTGCGAGAACGTACATTATATGCGATGGAAAAATTACAAGATGACCATGAGTTATTTTTTGACCAGCTACGAGATGATCTAGTAGCTTCTGAAGAAGAGCGTAAACGTATTAATAAATCGCCAAATTTATTGAAATACGGTAAACAACTTATTGCTGATGTTGAAACATTACTCGAGGAACTTGTCTTTGAATCTGAAATGTATATGATTCCAGAGTATGAATTAAATATGGCAGAGGAGTATTTAGAACAATACGAGGCATCCTTACGTATTTTCATAGCGCAGGGAGATGCAGTCGATTGGTTAGAGGAAACTGATGGAGAGGAAACGCTCGTAATTATGCCGCGTCTCATCACAGAAGTTTTAGAAGAAAAATTATTCTCTAAAAAACTTCCAATAATATTCTCTTCAGCAACTTTATCAGTCAACAAAGATTTCTCCTATATTGCTTATAGCTTAGGAATTCGCGATTATCAATCGTTTTCTGTTCCATCTCCATTCGATTATGAAGAAGTTATGCGAATTTATTTACATGAGCTATCTCAAAAGGGGAAAACGGCGCGTGTTCAACAGCTATTACGTGACGGTGAAAAAACATTAATTTTGTTTAAATCAAAACAAGCAATGTTAGATTTCAAAGCAGAGTTACCTCTTATGGAACGGATGTATGTAGCGTTTGAGGGGGACCGTGAACTATCAGGAATTGTTCGTGATTTCCAAGAAGGCACCATCAAAACATTATGCTCCTATCATTTATGGGAAGGTCTAGATTTGCCGGAGGAGGCATTAACACGAGTTATTATTTATGATTTGCCTTTCCCACCACATGATCCATTATTTGATGCGAAACGTACATTTGCAGAAAATCCATATGAAGAAGTGGAATTACCGTTTATGCAACTTCGTTTACAGCAAGGAATGGGGCGTTTAATTCGTACTTCAAACGACCATGGAGATATTCATATCTTGTTAAATGAAGAAGAAGCAAAGCAACGTGAAACATTTGAAAATATATTAGCCGTTACACCAGAAATAAAGTAGAAAAAAGCGAGTTTGCATCTGTTGCAATCTCGCTTTTTTATATATTAATATAATATTTTTATCGTGAGATAATGATGAGATTGAAAAAAAGTGTTGAATATTTCTCTTTTAAGCTATATAGTTCTTTGTAATGTAACGAAAATTATTAAAATAAATTATTTTTTATATTGAAAATAATTTTGCAAAAGGTTTATAATGATGACAAGAAATTTCAAGAATAATCAACGTTAATTTTTGATTATTCTATGATAGGGGGTTTGAGCCTGTCGAACATTCAATCGCTGTGCCAAAAATTTACGAGCTTATCTGCAACAGATGTAGAAAAGTTAATAGAAATAGAAGCTACATTATCGTATTATGCTGAGTTGACAGATTGTTATATGTTCATAGATTGCATGCTGGAAAACTTACCACATGCAATTGTTGTGGCAGAAGCTTTCCCAAAAACAGAAAGAGGCTTATACGAAAAATCTGTAATTGGCAAATTTGTCTTTGAAAGCTTCGAGCCAGCAGTATTTGCTGCTTTTAAAAATAAAGAAAAATCATCAATTACTAGAGCAATCACACAGGAAGGTATAACGGTTGAACAAAACGTTGTCCCTCTCTTTAATAACCACCAACAGGTTATTGCAGTGTTAATCCAGGAAAAAAAGGTGGAAATGCAAACAACACCTAAAGATGATTTTCGTCATATGCCTTTTGCATTAATTGAGCATATTGTAGAGCCAAATTCTCAACCGATTCCAGTAGTTTCTGATTTGCTAGTTGAATCAATTATTCTCACAAATCATGAAAATAAAGTGATCTATAGCAATCCTGCAGGTTACCGATTTATATCGGAACTAACAGGGCTAGAACGTTTTGACAACGTTGCATTGAATAAGATTTTACCTTTTTTACAGGAGGTCTATGATAAAGGCGATGATGTCTTTTTCTTAGAAATTACGATTGATCGTAAATCCTTTATTGTAAAGAAAATTCCTATTCGTGATCAAAACGATAGAGTGACACTCCTCATTATTCATGATCTTACAGAGCTTAAGCTAAAAGAAAATGAACTAATGATGAAAACATTTGCTATACGAGAAATTCACCACCGAGTGAAAAATAATTTACAGACAGTTACAAGTCTATTGCGCTTGCAAATGCGAAATGACTTGTCAGCTTCAAGTGCAAGTGCTTTTCAAGAGGCGTTAAATCGAATATATAGTATTTCATCAGTTTATGAACTTATTTTAGAAAATGAGGATAACGCTGAAGAGAAAGTAGACGTTATCGCGTTGGCTAAAAAAATTGGACATAAAATGGTTGGGACATCCAACACACCATCTATTCAGTTGACTTTTCATGATGATAATGTACAGTTATTTTGTCATTCTAAAAAAGCTGTTTCGCTCGCGTTAATCATTTGTGAGCTACTGCAAAATGCACTGAAATATGCTTTTACTGGTCGTGAGGAGGGTACAATCAATATTCAATTTCAACAGGATGCTTCCACTATTTCACTTTATATTTCTGACAATGGCGTTGGAATGCAAGAGGTGAAGGCATCATTTGGAATGGAGATTATTACAAGGCTTGTTGAATATGATTTAGCTGGCACATTTTCAATTATCCCTAGTGAACAAGGTACACATACTCAAATTCAGTTCCCTGTAAGTGAGGAGGTATTTATCCTAAATGACTAGGAAAGTTATGATTGTCGAAGATGAGTCACTTATTGCCATTGATTTGAAGTTTATGCTAGAAGATAACGGCTACGAAGTGGTAGCACAAGCGAATAATGGAGAATCGGCAATTGAGTTGGCTTTTACACATAAGCCACAGTTAATCTTAATGGACATTAAAATGCCAAAGCTAGATGGTTTGAAGGCAAGCAAAATTATTGAACAGCAGCTCGGTATACCGGTGCTATTTATATCAGCTTATAGTGAAAAAGAATTGTTACTGTATATGAAGCAGGACAATATTTTAGGCTATGTTATGAAACCGTTTTCTGAGAGGAATGTCCTTCCGGCGTTGGAAGTGGCATTTCACCAGATTGATAAGTTCAACCGTCTAAACGGGGAATTGCTGCATAAACAAACAGAATTAGAAAAGCGAAAAATAATCGAACGAGCAAAAGGTTTGCTAATGCAGTCAGAGAACCTTAGCGAGGACGAAGCTTATAAAAAAATTCGCAATGAGAGTATGCAGACTCAACAGGAAATGGCGCTTATTGCAAGGCGCATTATAAATACATTACAAGTAAATAGTTAAAGCAAAGACGCTTTAAAGAGAATTCCTCTTTAATGCGTCTTTTTTTATCTTCATTCAGAGATGTTTTCTGTGGCGAAAACAAAGCGCCAGCCACAAGTGTTTTCTGTGCGAAAGCGCAGCGACAGCAACAATTACGCCAAGGCGAAATTGATAAATAGAAAAATTAAAGGGGGGATGAGTAGGATGGCAATGGTAGGAACGGTGATCGTTTATATTATTATGACCTGTGCAGTTTTAGGGGCAATCGGAGCAATTCGAGATGCTGAATATGGAATCGGGAAAGAGTTTATGAATGGTATTCATACGGTTGGACATATTTTTGTACCTGCTGCAGGGATCATGGCTGCTATACCTTACTTAACGTGGTTTATAAGTCATTTTATTAGTCCGATTTTTGAATTGATTGGTGCAGATCCAGCAATTGCAGCAACGACAATTTTAGCCTCGGACATGGGAGGATACCAATTAGCGAATGCGTTAAAAGAGTCTTATGAAGGATGGGTTATGGCTCTAGTTGTCGGATTTATGTCAGGCGCAACAATCGTGTTCTCTATTCCGATGGGACTTGCCATGTTAGATAAGCGTGATCATAAATATATGGCTTTAGGTATTATGGCAGGTGTTTTAACAATTCCGATTGGAGCATTTATTTCTTCCATCATGATTGTGACGTTTAATACAGATGTTCGTGAAGTGATTAGTACAACAGCTGCACCAACATACGTGTTTGCCATTTCTGTTTTACAAATATTAATTAATTTATTGCCTTTATTTATTTTCGTAGTGTTAATTGCGCTAGGTCTTAAACTAATTCCGAATGGCATGATCAAAGGTTTCATGATTTTTGGACGCGTGATGGATGCTGCTATCAAGCTTGTGCTAGTGTTCTCGATTGTAGAAATATTCACAGGTGTTTTCACCAAAATTTTTGGTGCGTGGGGCTTTGATCCGATCATGGCAGATGAAATCGATCAATTCCGGGCATTAGAAACAGCAGGGTATATCGGTATTATGTTATCGGGTGCATTCCCAATGGTGTACTTAATAAGAAAATATGCATCGAAACCTCTAGAAGCAGTAGGTGGAAAATTAGGCTTATCATCAGTAGGAAGCGCAGGTCTTTTAGCGACGATTGCCAATATTTTAGCCATGTTTACACTCGTTCGACATATGCCGCCGAAAGATAAGGTTATTAACATTGCCTTTGGTGTTTGTTCAGCATTCCTACTAGGAGATCATTTATCGTTTACGGCTAATTTCCAGCCGACAATTATTTTACCTGTTATTACTGGTAAGTTTTTAGCGGGTGTGATCGCTATTATTTTAGCCTATAAATTATCTGTTCCAACAGCTCTAAGGCTAGAACAAGAGGATCGCAAGGCAGGCATTATTAAAGAAGGTGAATATTTAACAGATAAAAATCTTGAAAGGAGTGATGATGTGTGAGTGAAGAAAAGAAACGCTTTATTCAGGAGTTTGTGCCAGGAAAGCAACTAACATTGAGTCATCTAATAGCAAATCCTGATCCTGAGATGTTTCAAAAGCTCGGCATTCAAGAAGCCGGTGCACTAGGCATCATGACTTGTACACCGAGTGAAACAGTTATTATCGCAGGAGATTTAGCAACAAAGGCAGCCAATGTAAGACTAGGATTTTTAGATCGCTTTACTGGCAGTCTCGTTATTGTTGGTAGTGTTTCCGAGGTTGAAATGGCGATGTTAGAGATTAATCGTTTTCTATCAGCGATGCTAGGCTATACGCCATCAAAAATAACCAAGTCATAGGATGTGCTGTATGAAAAATCGAGTAATGATCATAGGTGGTGTGCAAGCAGGTAAGTCGACACTGATGAATGCGTTATTGGGGAAAGATAGACAAGCCAATAAAACACAGGCGCTCGTTTATGATGACTGGATAGTTGATACACCCGGAGAATATATAGAAAATCCGATGTATTACAGAAACATTATGGCGACATCGCTTGAAGTGACACATGTGATTTATTTGCAGGATGCCACCTCATCAAAGAGTGTTTTTCCTCCGCAATTTAGCTTAGGAATTCCCAAAATACAAATTGGTGTCATTACAAAAATTGATGCACCCCTTGCAGATGTAGAAAGAGCAGTATCGCTATTACAAAATGTCATGACGCATGGTCCTATTGTGAAAACCTCTTCGTGGCAAAAGCTAGGTATTAAATTTATTGCACCACTTATACAGCTCAGTACTGAGGAAGAAATTCGTCAATTTGTGAAGGATCGTGATAGTCCTTATCTCATGTATTGCCCGTAGTGGCGAGAGGGGAGAGTAAATTGAAGACAGAAAAAATTTATAGTGCAGGCATTGATATTGGTACAAGTACAACAAAGATGGTTGTCAGTAGTTTTCTGTTGAAAAACGTTGCAGGTGTAACGCATGTGCCACGCATAGAAATTATTGAAAAAACGATTTTGCATCAAAGTCCAATTATTAGAACACCGTTTATCAATAAAGAAATTATCGACATGGAAAAAATCGAGCAATTTATTTTTCAGCAATATCAATTGGCTCACATTTCACCGGCAGATATTTCAACAGGTGCCATTATCATAACAGGCGAATCTGCCACAAAGGAAAATGCCAGCGAGGTTGTTCATGCGATTGCAGATACAGCCGGGCACTTTTTAGTTGCTACTGCTGGACCTGATTTGGAAGGGATTATTGCGGCAAAAGGCGCAGGTACATTACAGCAATCTAAAAATACTGCCAAAGTTATCGCTAACATCGATATCGGTGGTGGTACAGCAAATATTGCGGTAATGCAATTCGGAGAAGTAATGGGTACGTGTACATTGCATGTCGGTGGAAGACTTATAGAATTTCAGAATGGCATTGTTCAATCGATTTCACCACCCATTATGAAACTAATGGAGAAATGGTCAAAGCCATTAACGGTTGGTGATTCAGCAGAAGATGTACGTGTCATACAACTAATACAAGAAATGGCGGATATAGTAGCGATGACGCTAAGCGGACAATTAACAGAAGAACAGCATCCTTTATTGCTAGGACATTTGCCAACTTGGGATAAACCAATTGATGCAATCGTTTTTTCCGGTGGGGTAGCTGCCTGTATTTATGAAAATGAATGTATAAATCGACAGTATGATGATATCGGTGAAAAATTGGCAAAAAAGCTTTTACAGCATGAACAGCTACAATCCTTTTTATGGTTAAAACCAGAGGAAACAGCGAGGGCAACAGTGACTGGTGCGGGTACGCAAACAACTGAGATTAGTGGTGCAACGATTCAGGTAGATGCGGAAGTATTGCCTTTGAAAAATGTGCCTGTTTTCAATTGCCATATGGATACGCACAGCAAAGAATTCGACTATGCGGTGAAAACAGCTGTTGCACGAGCTGAGGCTCTCTTTTCTATACAGGAGAATCGTTCTCCGTTTGCACTTTATTTTAGTCATTTACCCTATTTAAGTTTCCAGGATGTCCATATATTATGTGAGGCCATTTTGAAGCACTTAGCTATGAGAAGCTCCAAGGAAATACCAATTATCATAGTCATTCAATCAGATTATGCAAAGGTTATTGGGCAAACGATACGAGCAATCAATCAAACAGTTCCCATCATTTGCATCGATCAAATCAAAGTAGAAACAGGTGATTATATTGACATTGGGGAAGTACTACCATCTGGTGTTGTCCCAGTCGTTGTAAAAACACTTGCTTTCCATTCAAAGTAAGGAGGATGAATGTGAATCTATCGGTGATATTTGGTGGAGAAAAATATAATTTTAATTCATTAAAAGATGTAATGGCTAAGGCCAATGAAGAAAAATCAGGAGATCAGCTAGCTGGAATCGCGGCTGAATCTGTACAGCAACGAATTGCGGCAAAGGCCGTTCTCAGTGAGCTGTTAGTGAAGGATATAAGAGAAAATCCATTAGTTCCTTCTGAAAATGATGAAGTATCACGCATTATTGAAGGTGATATCAATGAGCAAATTTATGGAGAAATTAAAAACTGGAGTATCGAGCAACTAAGAGAATATATTTTATCCAACGAAACAGGCGACCGGGAATTAAAACGCTTAAGCAAGGGCATGAATTCAGAAATTATTGCGGCCGTTACTAAGCTAATGTCTAACTTAGATCTCGTCCATGCTGCCAATAAAGTAGAAATACTGTCAACTTGTAATATTACGATCGGACAAAAGGGCACACTTTCCTCAAGATTACAGCCGAATCATCCAACAGACAATATTGACGGGATTATTGCCTCATTAAAAGAAGGATTGTCCTATGGTATTGGCGATGCAGTCATTGGAATTAACCCAGTAGATGACTCAGTTGAAAGTGTGAAAAAAGTATTGCAAGCCACAAAGGAATTTATCAATGATTGGTCGATTCCTACACAAAACTGTGTGTTAGCACATATTACAACACAAATGAAAGCTATTAAACAAGGGGCACCAGCCGATATGATTTTCCAAAGTATTGCTGGAACGGAAATTGCCAATCGCTCGTTCGGCATTTCTGCTGACTTAATAAGAGAAGCAGAAGAGCTTGTGAAAAAGCAAGGAACAGGAACAGGTCCGAACTTATTCTATTTTGAAACTGGACAAGGTTCGGAGCTATCTGCTGAGGCACATAGGGGTATTGACCAAGTAACACTTGAATCGCGCAATTACGGCTTTGCTAGACATTTTAATCCGTATATTGTGAACACGGTTGTTGGCTTTATTGGACCCGAGTATTTATACAATAACAAACAGGTTATACGTGCAGGACTAGAAGATCACTTTATGGGCAAAATGCACGGCATCCCAATGGGCGTTGATATTTGTTACACGAACCATATTAAGGCAGACCAAAATGATGTTGAAGATTTAAGTGTTTTACTAACAGCAGCTGGTGTCAATTTTATTATCGCTGCACCTATGGGCGACGATATCATGCTGAATTATCAGTCCATGAGCTTCCATGATGTCGCTACATTACTTCAAACATTTGGTAAAAAACCAGCACCTGAATATCTAGCGTGGTTAGAAAAAATGGGCATTTATGAAAATGGTCGTCTATCTGCAAGAGCTGGCGATTTATCTATATTTGAAAGGTAGGTGAGTCAATTGAATGACCAACTAGTATCGATGATTACGCAGCTCGTAATGGAAAAGATGGGCAATAATGCGTTAGACAAATCTTCTCATGACATAGAAGTGCTAACAGAAGACCAAAAGGAACCACTTATTAAGTTTCACGATACAGTAGCTAATGCTAAGTATGCTGATGAAGTAGCAAGTCCGAGCGTAACAGAACAATCTAATGAACCACTAATTAGACTTTATCATACTGAATCAAGTAATCATGAACAATCATATTACAGTGCAAGTAATGATGAATCGACTTACACTTCAGTACCTATCACAGCTTTTAAATTTGAAGAGGATGAAGTGTCTGAAAGTGTTCAAGCTGCAAAAAAGCATACACCAGCAAGAATAGGTGTTGGCAGAGCTGGAACAAGACCTAAAACAAAAACTTGGCTAAAGTTCCGACTCGATCATGCGGCAGCAGTAGATGCAGTATACGGAGAAGTGACAGAAGGGCTACTACAAAAGCTCGATGTCTTTCAAGTAACATCAAGAGTGACAGATAAGGAAGAATACATTACTAGACCGGATTTAGGTCGTCGTTTATCAGATGAAGCAAAGACACTTATTCAATCGAAGTGTAGAAAAAACCCAAAGGTACAAATCATTATTTCTAACGGATTAAGTGCAAGTGCGATTGAAGAAAATGTGCAAGATGTTTACTTAGCGTTACAGCAAAGTCTTAGTAATTTAAATATTGAAATAGGAACTACTTTCTATATTGATAAAGGGCGTGTTGCTCTTATGGATGAAATTGGCGAGCTTTTACAAGCAGAAGTAATCGTTTATTTAATAGGTGAGCGTCCAGGACTTGTATCTGCTGAGTCAATGAGTGCCTATATATGCTATCAACCTAGAATGGGCACTGTAGAAGCAGATCGAATGGTCGTTTCGAATATTCATAAAGGTGGTATCCCGCCATTAGAGGCAGGTGCATATTTAGGAACAGTCGTTCAAAAAATATTGCATTACAAGGCAAGTGGAGTAGGTCTTGTGGCAAAAGAAAGTTAGGGGGCCAAACAATGAATCCTCAAAAAATTATGGCAGAAATTTTGGCAATGCAAATCATTCCAAGAGTGAATAATGAATTAGCAGAGCAATTAGATTTAAAGCCATATCACAATAGCATTGGACTCGTAACTCTAACAATAGATGATGTTGGATATGTAGCGCTGGACGAGGCTACGAAAAAAGCAGATGTTGATGTTGTTTATGCAAAAAGCTTCTATGCTGGAGCGGCACACGCATCTGGGCCATTATCTGGTGAGGTCATTGGCATCATTGCTGGTAGCTCGCCTGATGAAATACGCAGTGGTTTCGATGCGATTCAGCAGAAAATCCAGTTTGATACGTATTTTGAAGCCATTCTTCAAAATGAAAGCCACGCTCTTTTTGCACATACTGTAGCGAGCTGTGGTACGTATTTGGCAGAGCTAGCAAACGTAAAGGTTGGAACAGCCCTTGCATATTTAATTGCACCGCCACTTGAGGCTGTAGTTGGTTTAGATGCTGCATTAAAAGCGGCAGATGTAGAGTTAAAGGTTTTCTTTGGTCCACCATCTGAAACCAATTTCGGTGGCGGTTTAGTAAGTGGTAGCCAATCTTCCTGCCAAGCTGCTGCTAATGCTTTTAGAGAAGCTATTGAAATTTTAGCGAGAAACCCAGTTGTTTAGAAAGGAGGGGCTTTAGTGGCCACACTAGATAAAGATTTATTAGCAATTCAAGAAATGAGAGACGCCGTGAGACATGCCAATATGGCACAGGCTGCTTACATGCAGTATTCACAGCAGCAAGTTGATCATATCATCAAGGCTGTTGCAGATGCCGCATTTAAAGAGGCAGAACGTTTGGCAAATATGGCCGTTCAAGAAACAGGAATGGGCATACCTAATCATAAAAAAATGAAAAATGAGGTAGCCTCTAGAGATGTCTATGAAGATATTAAAGATTTGAAGACTGTTGGTGTCGTTGGTGTCGATCGAATGAAAAAAGTGACAGAGATTGCTAGTCCGTTTGGAGTCATCGCGGGCATTGTACCAACGACAAATCCAACATCAACAGCAATCTTTAAAACACTTATCTCATTGAAAACTAGAAATGGTCTCGTACTAAGCCCACACCCATATGCGGTTAATTGTACAAAGGAAGCTTTAGAGATTTGTAGAGTAGTTGCAGAACAAGCAGGAGCACCAGAAGGATTGCTACACTGTTTAACAATGTCTTCTATGGAAGCTACGCAGCAATTAATGAAGCACCCAGATATTCACTTAATTTTAGCGACTGGTGGTGGTGCACTAGTAAAAGCAGCCTATAGTTCAGGCAAACCTGCTTATGGTGTAGGACCAGGAAATGTGCCAGCTTACATTGAAAAATCGGCGAATATATCCAAATCTGTTCGCCAGCTTGTCCAAAGTAAGTCTTTTGATAACGGTACAATTTGTGCTACAGAACAATCGATTATTGTAGATAAAGTCATTGCCGAACAAGTTTTAACAGAGCTAAAGAAAAACAACGCTTATATTTTGAGTGATGAAGAGAAGGTGAAGATGGAGAAGTTGATTTCTCCTATCCCTGGGAAGGTAAATCCTCAAATTGTAGGTAAGTCAGCAGCTTGCTTAGCTGATTCTATCGGTATTACCGTGCCGGAAGATACAAAAGTACTTGTTGGTATGGAAACGATGATTGGCAAAAACATTCCATTTTCACTGGAAAAACTATCACCGATATTTGCGTTATACACTGTCGAGGACAGTACAGAGGCAAAACAGGTGATGATTGATTTATTAAACATAGGTGGACGCGGGCATACATGCTCGATTCATACAGAAAATACAGCTTTAGCTGAGCAGTTTTCAGTTGAATTACCGGTGTCTAGAATTGTTGTTAATACATTATCATCCATCGGCGCTGTTGGTGGAACTACTGGATTGGCCCCATCCTTTACATTAGGGTGTGGTACGTTTGGTGGCAATATTACGTCCGATAACATTACAGCGAGACATTTATTGAATATTAAACGTATGGCTTACGGCATTAAAGATGTAGAAGTGCCAAAACCAGAATTTTTAGCAAAACCAGTAGTAGAGAATATCAAGGCACAAGATCCATCTTTGGATACAGCAGTAGTTCAACAAATTGTTGATCAAGTATTAAAACAAATAACATTACAAAATAAATAATTTGGAGGAATGACAAATGAGTACAGCATTAGGAATGGTAGAAACAAAAGGATTAGTAGGAGCAATTGAAGCAGCAGATGCAATGGTGAAGGCTGCTAGCGTTAATTTAGTAGGAAAAGTACATGTTGGTGGCGGTATTGTCACTGTATTAGTTCGTGGTGATGTCGGCGCAGTAAAAGCAGCTACAGACGCAGGTGCAGCAGCGGCCCAACGTGTTGGAGAACTTCTATCAGTTCATGTAATCCCACGCCCACACCATGAATTAGAATTAATTTTACCAAAAGCAGAAGCTTAATTTTATTTCTGTCCAGACAAGGGCGACGGAAAGAAAAAGTCGGAGTGACGGATAGAAGTCAAAGCGACGGAATGAAGATCCGAGGCGACGGAAGGTAGTCAAAGCGACGGAAAGAGGGTCCGAAGCGACGGAAAGAATCATCGAAGTGACGGATAGAAAAGCCGAAGCGACGGAAGGAATCCCCGGGGTGACGGATGGAAGTCAAAGCGACGGAAAGAAGATCCGGGGCGACGGAAAGAATCCCAGGAGTGACGGATGGAAGTCAAAGCGACGGAAAGAGGGTCCGAAGCGACGGAAAGAATCAACGAAGTGACGGATAGAAAAGCCGAAGCGACGGAAAGAATCCCAGGAGTGACGGATATAAGTCAAAGCGACGGATAGAAGGTCCGAGGCGACGGAAAGAATCAACGAAGTGACGGATAGAAAAGCCGAAGCGACGGAAAGAATCCCCGAAGTGACGGATGGAAGTCAAAGCGACGGAAAGAAGATCCGAAGCGATGGAAAGAATCAACGAAGTGACGGATAGAAAAGCCGAAGCGACGGAAAGAAGTGCCGAAGTGACGGATGGAAGTCAAAGCGACGGAAAGAGGGTCCGAAGCGACGGAAAGAATCAACGAAGTGACGGATAGAAAAGCCGAAGCGACGGAAAGAATCCCAGGAGTGACGGACATAAGTCAAAGTGACGGAAAGAGGGTCCGAAGCGACGGAAAGAATCCCAGGAGCGACGGATAAAAATCAAAGTGACGGATAGAAGGTCCGAGGTGACGGAAAGAATCCTCGAACCGACAGATAGAACATCATAAACGGAAGGGCAGGATGTTACACATTGCGTCTCATCCTGCTTCATTTCCTATAACAATATAGCGAAATAGATATAGAGGTGGCTAACTTGAATACAGCGACAAAAACATTTCCTGTGGCCATTTCAGCTCGTCATATACATGTCAGTGAAGAAGATTTACAGGCACTTTTTGGTCCGAATGCAGCGCTAACGAAGGATTTTGATCTTTCGCAGCCAGGACAGTTTGCAGCTAAAGAGCGTGTCTCTATTGAGGGACCAAAAGGTATTCTTCACAATGTACGTGTATTAGGTCCTGTAAGAGCGGCAACACAGGTGGAAATTAGTCGAACAGATGCAATGAAATTAGGATTAACCCCTCCTTTGAGACAATCGGGTGATATTGAAAGTTCAGCTGGCATCAAATTAATCAATCAAGAACAAGAAATTATCATTAAGCAGGGAGTCATTATTGCACAGGCACATATTCATATGACGGAAGAAGATGCGTTAGCATTGGACGTTCAAAATAATGAATTAGTATTTGTTGAAGTTGATAGTGAGCGACCTGTGACATTTCGAGGGGTTGTAGTTCGTGTATCAAACGATTTTAGTTTAGAGATGCATATCGATACAGATGAAGCAAATGCTGGCTTTATTGAACAACAAGCCCAAGGAAGAATTATTAGATCATTGACATAAGGAGGAGGTTAGATGCAGGAAAATTTAATCCAAGAAATTGTTGAAGAAGTATTACAACAAGTTTTAAAAAATCAGCCTTCCTCTCAGCATGACGGAAAGATCCCTGTCGGTGTATCAGCACGACATGTTCATCTTGCTCAAGCGGAAGTGGAGCAGCTTTTTGGTGAAAACTATCAATTAACACCTAAGTTTGAGCTTTCGCAGCCAGGACAATTTGCTGCTGAGGAAACAGTTGTTATTGCTGGTCCGAAGGGATCTATTGAACGAGTACGCATTTTAGGCCCTGCTCGTTCATTATCTCAAGTAGAAATTAGCTGGACAGACGCGATGAAATTAGGGGTTAAGCCACCTTTAAGGGTATCAGGAGATATTAAAGGCTCTAGCCCCGTTACACTTATTGGTCCAAAGGGCAGTGTCGTGCTAAATGAGGGACTCATTATTGCACAAGCACATATTCATATGTCACCGACTGACAGTGCTCAGTTCCAAGTAGTGGACGGACAATCGGTACAAATTAAAGTAGAAGGTATAAGACCGATTATTTTATCAAATGTAATGATTCGCGTTTCAGAGCGTTATCGATTGGAGATGCATATCGATACAGATGAGGCAAATGCCGGTTTAATCCAGCAAGGTGCATTTGCGGAAATTGTCAATGCTCAAGCTAAGGGACAAATGAATGTTCAAGAACTTTCGCCAGTCGTAAGTCAGGCTGAAAAACCATTAAGCTATCAATTTGATAAGAAACTACTTTCGCAAGTAGAAGTGCTTGAAATAGAGGCGCAGGAAATTGTGGTTCCTAAAAAAACAATTGTGACAGCATTGGCGTATGACAAAATACGAGAGCTGAATAAGACGTTAACAATTCGCTCTGAGTAAATATAGTCCATACGGGATAAAGAGGTGAAGTTCATGCAGATGGGCAGAGTGATCGGTAGTGTATGGGCAACACGTAAAGAAGAAGGGTTGAATGGCTTAAAATTATTAATTATTCAACCAATCGATTCCAATCAACAGCCGATTCGTACAGAAATTGTAGCAGCTGACCGTATCGGGGCAGGAATTGGAGATGATGTGCTCATTACAAGTGGTGGATCATCCCGATATATTATGAAAGAAAATCCATTGCCTATCGATGCGGTCGTTATAGGTATTATTGATTCTACGGAAGTGATGCGAGGTGAGGAAAATGGGTAGCGCAATTGGAATGATTGAGACGAAAGGATTAGTTGGTTCTTTTGAGGCAGCAGACGCGATGATAAAGGCGGCAGATGTGACCATCGTCAAACAAGAATTTGTTGATGGTGGCATCGTTACTGTAGTAGTTAAAGGTGATGTTGGTTCAGTTCAAGCAGCTGTTGATGCTGGAAAAGAGGCGGCTAAACGCGTTGGAGAACTATTAGGCGCTCACGTAATTCCGAGACCTGATGAAGATGTTTTTCAGATGATTAAAGGACCGGAAGCACTGAAGAAAAAGCCGGCACCAGCAGCAACACGTGCTAAAAAAACGACGGAAACAGCAGCCACTGACAATCGAGGTGAGGCAAAATGACATTTCGAAAAAGTAAAATTGCTGTCATCGGTGCTGGTCATACTGGTGCAACTTTAAGCTTATTTTTGGCACAAAAAGAGCTAGGAGATATTGTCCTGTTAGATATTCCAGAAGCGGAAAATCCGACAAAAGGAAAGGCGCTGGATTTATTACAAACAGGACCAATCGAAAAGTTTAATGTTTCTATTAAAGGAACGAGCAATTATGAGGATATTGCTGGAGCAAATATTGTCATTATTACAGCCGGTATTCCTCGTAAACCAGGAATGAGCCGAGATGACTTAGTGACGACGAATGCAAAAATTATTCAACAAGTATCTAGACAAATAAAACATTATGCTCCAAACAGCATAGTCCTTATATTAAGCAATCCAGTCGATGCCATGACCTATGTCTGCTATAAGGAAACAGGCTTTCCGAAAAATCGTATCATCGGTCAATCAGGTGTATTAGATACAGCGCGTTTTAATACATTTGTAGCACAAGAACTGCAAATTGCACCAGAGGATGTATCAGGATTCGTCTTAGGTGGACATGGCGACGAAATGGTCCCTTTAATTCGATATTCCTATGCTGGAGGGATCCCATTAGAAAAACTAATTCCTCAAGATAGACTACAGCAAATCGTAGAACGTACACGTAAAGGTGGCGGAGAAATTGTTGGTTTATTAGGCAATGGCAGTGCTTATTATGCACCAGCTGCTGCCTGCGCACAGATGGTTGAAATCATCATGAAAGATCAACGTAAAATAATTCCTTCTATCGCCCTACTAGAAGGAGAGTATGGTTACCACGAATTATTTTTAGGGGTGCCGACAATATTAGGTGGCAATGGTATTGAATCAGTCATTGAATTGCACCTGACAAATGAAGAAAAAGCGGCGCTCCATCAATCGGCAGAAGCCGTTAAACAAGTGTTAACAATTTGTCAAAACATTTAACTTCTTTGATATGTAGGATCCCCAACTATATATCTGTTGTTATAAATTTTAACTCTTAAAAATGTTTGATTGGAAACCTAACATTGGACTTGAAAGCTAGTAAAACTCCCCGTATTTATATAAAAGTAGAAGCTCTCCTTGATCGTGAAAACGATGAGGAGAGCTTCTTTGGTATATACAACTCAAATTGAGCAATTTAAGATAGGGTGAATGTTTAGACACACCTGCTGAAAAACGGCTTGGTAGTCACCGGAACACATGTGATGCAGTACTCATTAATTTTCCTTCCTTTTATGTAAATATGGGAATAATGATAGTAATCCTAGGGTAGCTAAACAAACGCCAATCCACAGTGGTGATATATAGCCATATCCTTTACTAATACCTAGGCCGCCAAGTGATGAACCAATAACAATACCAAGCGTAATAAAAGAACTATGAATGGTATTTATCATCGTGCCATTATTAGCAGTTTTCATCACCCTCGCCACCATAGCAGGATTCATTGCCACTCCAGTGAAGCCAATAAAAACAGTAGTAATAACTGCAACATATTTATTCTCAGCTCCTAAAGCAAATAAAGACAATGCTACGATTAAAATAATCAATCCACACAAGAGTGTTTCCATTGTATACTTATCAGCAAATTTGCCAATCATTATATTCCCAATGACTGTTGCACTACCATAGAGAGCAAGTAAATAGGGAATACTTGCGCTTGAAAAGCCTGTGATATTTGTAAAGATTGGCGTGAAATAACTAAATGCTGCAAACGTACCACCTATAATAAACATACTTGTTATGTACGCTGCCCAAAGATGAATATTTTTAAAGCGCATGAGCTCATCTTTCCAGTTTAAACGTGCTTTGTTTGGCGATGATGGTAGTAACAATTGAATCATAATCCCGGAAACTAGTACGAGAATAGAAACAAACCAAAAACTCGTACGCCAGCCAAAATTTTGCGAGATAACTGTTGTTATAGGTAAGCCTAGGACTGTTGCGATCATTAAACCTGCAAGAACAATAGATGCAGCTTTTCCCCTTGAATTAGGAAGAACCAATGTTGCAGAAAAGGATATGGCAACACCAAATGCTGAAGATGAAGCAATACCGGTAATAATGCGTGAAACCATCATACTATCATAGTTCCAAGCGATAGCTCCGAGCGATTGGCCAATTAAAAATACAAACATTAAAAATAATAAAGCTTGTTTACTGCGTATTCTTAAGAGAATTGCCGTTAAAATGGGACCTCCTATCACCATTGCTCCTGCATAAGCTGTAATTAAATACCCGATTGAAGATATAGGAACCTGAAATGCAAGAGCAAGCTCGTTCATCATACCTGCAACCATAAATTCAGATGTAGTCATACAAAAAATTGCTAGAGCTAGTAAATAAATAATCGATGGCATAAAAACACTCCTAATTTATTATTGTAACGATTGGTACAAAAATGATGCTAAAAAAGAGCGCACTAAGCGCCAAAAATAGATTCCAATGTTCCATTCATAATTTGCTCAGACAACATCCGATTTTGCATCGAAACATTAAGAACACGAAACCCGTAATAACTGCTTAAAAATAGACTAGCTAATTCCTCAGCTGTTTGCTTTTTTGAAATTTCGCCAGTTCGTAATCCTTCCTCCATTACTTTTTCAATAGCTAGTTTAAGAAGCTCGACATGCCGTGAGAAAATTTCTTGAACCATTACGTCATTTTTAGCTCTTTCCACACTCGCATTAATTAATAAACAACCCTTTTGATCGATATTCTCAAAATCTTCCTTTAATGCCCATTCGAAAAAATTACAAAACCGCTCTTTCAATGGAATTGGAGCATTTAATAATTCCTGCTGTTCCTTAATTCCAAACTCATGGTAACGTTCTAATACTTGTTTATAAAGTTCATGTTTACTACCAAAAGTATTGTATAAGCTACCTTTCCCGAGTCCAGTATCATTGCATAAATCCTGTGTAGAACACCCCTCATACCCTCTTATCCAAAAAGTTTTCATAGCGACATCTACAATTGAGGAATAATCAAACTCTCGGGGTCTGCCTCGTTTAGTCAAATTTATCCACCTCTCGTTTACATTAATAGAATATCTTTTTTGTACTAAACGGTCAATAAAATTTTTCAGTCAAGTAAAGTTAAAGATAAAGGTAGTAAAGCATAAGTCTTGATTGACTTTGCCCTAAGGGAAAGGTGTATAAATGAATTGTAGCAAGTAACAAATCAAAGAGTGAGGTGGTTTTGTGCTATCAATTGGAGAATTCTCGAAGATATGTGGTGTCTCCACAAAAACACTTCGATATTACGATGAAATTGGATTAATTAATCCAGATGTGATTAATGCTGAAAGCGGTTATAGGTATTATTCCATTGAACAACTAAAAAGGATGCTCTATATCAACCGTTTAAAATCCTATCGTTTTTCCCTTGAAGAAATTAGAACTATGATGGAATTAGAAGAGGATCAATCCGAAGAAATGCTTTGTTCAGCCCTTAACAAAAAGAAAAATGAAATTCAAGAAAAACTAAAGGCTTTTGAATATCTTGTTAAACAACTAAGTCATGATATTGCAAACTTAGAAAAGGGTATACCAATTATGTCGTACCTTGACGATATCGAAGTACAGCTGGTTGAAACAAAGCCAATAAATATCCTTTTTAAGCGTCTAATAATGAGCAGTGATGACTATTCATCGGGATACGGTACCTATTTTAGCAAGTTATATGAAAAAATTGCGAAGGAGCAGCTCACTTTACTCGGTAAGCCGATGACAATTTACCATAGCCCTGAATTTAATCCTACTGGTAATGATACTGAGTTCGCTATTCCAATAGCTGAGTCTATCAAAGGAACGAGAGATTTGCCTGGTAGCCTCTGTGCTAAATCCGTTTTAAAGGGAGCATATCCCGAATTAACATCTGTCTATGCTAATTTGATGAAGTGGATTGAAAACGAGGGTTATGAATTGATATTGCCGCCATATGAAATATATGTAACAGATCCACATCAAGCAAACTCCCCTGGGGATTATATTACTGAGGTATATTTTCCTGTAAAGAAAAAATGACAAAACGACCATTAGGAGGTTCCTATGCAAACAACAATAAATTGGCACAAGGTAGAGCCTGAAAGCATATATATGAATAATGAAAAGCTTTCTAAGCTTGAGCACATGGTAAAAAGTGATTATCACAATATAAATGGCATTGTAATTATTAGAAATGGTCATTTAGCCTATGAAAAATATTTTAACGGCAAAGGTCCTGATAAATGTCACCATGTAGCATCTGTTACCAAAAGTGTAATATCTGCGCTTATAGGCATCGCTATTGATAAAGGGTATATTAAAAGCGTTGAAGAAAAGGTGTTAGATTTTTTCCCTAAATATATTTCTGATGCTGATAAGCAGAAACAACAGATTACTATACGACATCTTCTCACGATGACAGTACCATATCCATTTGAGGATTGGCATGAGCCACTAGATGTTCTATGTCAACAGCAGGATTGGATAAAATATACACTTGATATAATGGGTGAAAACGGTGATTTAGGCGCATTTAAATATTCTACAGCTGGCGCACATTTATTGTCAGCTATTCTTACTGAAAGTACAGGTAAGAGTGCACGAGCGTTCGCTAATGAACATTTGTTTACACCGCTTGGCATGAAGGAAATTCCTGACTATCAAATGAACGCATATGGGTTTGATGATTTATTCGGGAAAAACGTTAAGGGGTGGGTACATGATCCATACGGTCATTCGACAGGTGGATGGGGGCTAACATTAACTACTCGTGATATGGCACGATTTGGCTACCTTTATTTAAACAATGGCATTTGGGATGATAATAGAGTTCTCTCAGAGACATGGATTCGTGAATCCACGGAAATGAACCATAATAATTACGGTTATTTATGGTGGCTACGACAAGAAAATGGACTTTCTACATATTCAGCAATGGGGGATGGAGGCAATATGATTTGTTGTATACCGAAGAAGAATATGGTTGTGGCAATAAGTTCAGAATTCATCATGAATCCACGAGATAGATGGCCATTAATTAAAGAGTATATAATTCCAGCAGTATTATAATATTTATGTTGTACATAAAAGAAGATATATAAATTATCCAAATAACAACTTCTTATACCCAATCTTACAATTAAGTTGATCCTCTCCGAGTAGAAATGAAAAGGTGGCAAAAGTCATTTACATTCCTAACCGGGGAGGTTTTTTTGAGAGGACAGTAGTTCAAAAAATAATCTAAAAAATGGACTATTTTTATCTTCTATTAAATTATACTTTTATTAAGAATTTATTAAATAAAGAGAGGGAAAGAAATGAGTAGTTATTTGGTTATCCTTTTAGTCATTATTCTTCTTATGTTAAGGGAGAAAAAAGTTAGACCAACTCGAATGTGGATAATACCGATTTTGTTAATTGGGATAACGTGTACTTCCGTTTTAAATTCAGATAAATTAACGCCGATAAGCTTTGTCTTGTACTTCATTTGTTTAATAATTGGCATAGGTATCGGGATATGGAGAGGAAAATTAGAAAAAATTCGTGTTAATCATGAAAGTGGAATCGTAACTACACAAAGCTCTGTAGCTGGAGTTATATTATTTCTTGGCATTCTTCTTTTGCGTCTACTTGCAGCAAAATGGGGAAAAGAGCATGCTGTCATATCATTAACGAATGCTCTTATGTTTATACCGCTTGGTAGTGTATGTGCTCGCCGGTATATTATTTATATGAGATACAAACAACTTACGGGATGAAATAAATATGGATTTAAAATGTTTCTTTCGCTTTTTACAAAAAATTGGTGCAGAGAATCGAACACAAGCGGTTGTATATGCCATTCGCAATAGAATAGTTTTGTAGATATAAAATTGTGAACAGTTATTATTGCTATAAAAATACTATAAAGTCCATAATATACAAAATTTTCGAAAATATGATAAAATAGTAGCGTGAAAAGGAGGATGAAGTATGACTGTTCAACAATTTACTGATTATGTAAAAAAAATGCAGCACTACGGAGAAGCATTAAGTGTGATTTATTGGGTAACTAAACTGTCGTGACAAATTTAGATAAAACTATACAAATATGTATAGAAATATAGATTTATAACAGAATACCCTTCGTATCAAGCGATTGGTGCGAACTCCACGTTAATTGCTTTTAACTCCTAAAGCCTTGTGACCAAAGCGGAACTGGAAACGGCAGACGTAACGGTGCGAAAGCAGAAAAAACAACAAGGATAGCATAAGCTGAAAAAAATTACTCAGTGTCCGTAAAGGATCATCGTGACAACGGAAAACGGTAGCGCTAAGTGCTTTGGCAATGGATGTTTAGCAGCGAACTCCTAAATCTCTAATGAGACATGGAAGACGTTCAACGACTATCTCCTTGAGGGAGAGTAAAACCGCAAGCGAATGGCGGAAGAAAAATGTGGCTCTTATTTAGAAGATAAGATGAAGATATAGTCTGCGCTTATGTGAAAGCATAAGAGGTCTACTCGTGAGAGAAAGACTGCATTGAGGGTTGCGCCTTCGTGTGAACAAGAAAAATATATACAAAGTAAATATAAAAATGTTAGCAACCTCTCTAAACAGGGTAATGTGATTTTATCATAGTGAAAGAGAGGTGGTACACATGGAATTAATGTCCATTGAGAAATTTGCTAAACGTGTTGGTGTAAATGTTGTAACGCTAAGAAGAATGGAAACAAAGTGCGAGAATGTATCTTCTGGCGGTACGAGATATTACTCTGTTGTACAATTAAAACAGTTCGGCTATGCACTAGACACACAAAAGTTGGTAATTGGCTATTGTCGAGTCAGTACACCAAGTCAAAAAATTATTCGGCCAAAGAAAGCTAAACGATTGATTGACGAGGTGGAAAAACAATGATATTGGCGACAAAAATAAGACTAAAACCAACTAAAGAACAAGAAGTTTTGTTTTGGAAGTCTGCAGGGACCGCGAGATGGGCTTACAATTATTTCTTGGCTGAAAGCGAACGTATTTATCACGATGAGAAGCGTACAGTCAAAGAGGGCGAAGTTCGTAAGAAAATCAATAACGAACTGAAACCATCAACGCATAAATGGCTAAAGGAAGTCGGAAGCAATGTGATGAAACAGGCGGTGAAAGATGCCGATATTGCTAGAAAGCGTTGGTTCGAAGGCTTGACTGAAAAGCCAAGGTTCAAAAGCAGACGAAGAAGTAAAGTTAGCTTTTATGTAAATTATGAAAGTTTAAAACGAACAAATGAAGGTTTTAGAGGTGAAAAGATTGGCAATGTAAAAACTTACATTGCGCTTCCTAAGCTTAAAAAGGGTCAAAAATATTCGAATCCACGCATCTCATTTGACGGACGAAATTGGTTCCTATCCATTGGATATGAGCAAGAATTTGAGCAATATGATTTGACAGGCGAAAGTTTAGGAATTGATGTAGGGAGCAAAAAATTGGCAGTTTGTTCTGATGGCAAGTTCAAAAAGAACATCAACAAAACCAAAGAAGTCAAACGATTAGAGCAAAAGTTAAAACGAGAGCAACGAAAACAAGCTCGTAAGCTCGAAGCCAACACGAAAGAGTATACTAAAAACCGAAAGCCAATCTATAAAACACCTTTAAAGAATATGAAAAATATTCAAAAACAACACACTGCAATCCGTAATTTATATAAGCGACTTAACGACATCCGAACAAATCATTTACATCAGAGTTCTAATGAGATTGTGAAAACCAAACCATCTCGTATTGTAATGGAACATTTAAATGTAAAAGGTATGATGAAAAACAAACATCTGGCGAAGGCGGTAGCCGGGCAAAAGCTATATGAATTCAAACGGCAAATTCAATACAAATGTCAAAAATACAGAATTGAATTTGTTGAAGCCGACAGATGGTTTCCATCATCAAAAACTTGTTCTAGTTGTGGACAAATCAAAACCGATTTGAAATTGAAAGACAGATTATTTATCTGTTCTTGTGGATTAAAGTTGGATAGAGATTTGAACGCAAGCATTAACTTAGCAAATTACTCAATCTAAGGAATTTAACTGACACTTAACCTTAGATGTGTACGCAACGATACTGCGGAATTTAAGCCTTTGGAGAGTCATACCAAATGGCAGTAGCTTTTTGCGAAACCAGACTCGGAGAATAAGGAAGACACAAAAACGAAAGTCGGAAGATATAAGTTGTGTCACAGTAGAGATGTTTACATTTTTCAAGAGATGTATATGTTTTTCGTATCGGACATGCGCACAGGTGCACCTAAAAAGGGGTTAGCTCAGCGTTCAGAGGTAGTTGGAACATTATCTGCCTCCTTATTTGACATGCAAACTAGTGAAGAGTTAGGGCAATTACTAACGGATCTAGAGGGGCAAAAGGCAGATCTCGATGATGTTATGCAGCGTTTAGTTGAGGAAGTACGTAAAGAGTATGATCAAAATAAAAAAATTCCGGCTGATGAATATAAGAAATTCGTCATTCTACAATCTAAAGCAGAAACAGCATGGGAAGAAGCAAAGGAAGCTAATAATTTTGCTTTATTCCTACCTTATTTAGAGGAAATTATAAGCTGGCAGAAGAAATTTATACAATATTGGGGTATTAAAAACGGTTCTCCGTACAATACATTACTAGATTTATATGAACCGGATATGACAACGGATGTTTTAGATCAAGTTTTTGGTGAATTACGTGAAACAATCGTTTCTCTTGTGCAAAAAATCGCAGCTTCACCAAATAAACCAGATACAAGCATTTTATTTAAGCATTTCCCTCGTGAATCTCAGCGTGCATTATCATTAGAAATGTTAGCGCAACTTGGCTATGATTTTGATGCAGGTCGCTTAGACGAAAGTGTACATCCATTTATGATTGGCTTAAATCATGGAGATAATCGTATTACAACGAAATATGATGAAAATGATTTCCGCTCAGCAATTTTTGGAACAATCCATGAGTGTGGGCATGCCATGTATGAACAAAATATCGATGTGAAGCTTGATGGTTTACCGTTAGCCAAGGGTACATCTATGGGAATACATGAATCCCAATCTTTATTTTATGAAAATTTTGTAGGTAGGAACGAAAAGTTCTGGGAGCATAATTACGAGCGACTTCAAAAGTATTCACCTGCACAATTTGGGGATGTAGCATTAGCTGACTTCCTACGAGCAATTAATATGGTGGAGCCGTCGTTTATTCGCATCGAAGCAGATGAGTTAACATATCCACTACATATTATGATTCGCTATGAAATTGAACGCGACCTATTCAACGGCGATCTTCAAGCGAAAGATCTTCCGCAAGTATGGAATGATAAATACGAAGAATATTTAGGCATTCGTCCTGAAACAGATGCAAAAGGGGTACTTCAAGATATGCACTGGTCAGGGGGCATGTTTGGCTATTTCCCATCCTATGCTCTAGGAATGATTTACGCTGCACAATGGAAACATGCAATGGATAAAGATCTTCCAAACTTTGATGAGCTGTTAGAAAAGGGTGAGCTTCTTCCAATTCGAGAGTGGTTAACAGACAAAGTCCATCAATACGGTGCGCTTAAGAAGCCATTCGAATTGCTACAGAATGCGACAGGCGAAGGCCTAAACGCAAAGTATTTAGCACACTATTTACAAGAAAAGTATACAAAGCTGTATCAGCTTTAAAGGAAAAAGCGATTTCTCAACTATATTTTATTAAAAGTCAAGAGTTAAAGTAATGCACTTGTTACATCAGTATTCTTTATGAAATGTGCAACATTATAAATAGTTATTTTCAAGCTGAACTAATTTTTTATTGGTTCAGCTTTTATTTGTGATTAAAAGTAAATTTAGATATATTTGCGAAATTAAAGTGTAGTACAATTAAGATGTTAAATTATACCTTATTAAACTAACGGTGCAGATTAGTTGAATAGTGTTGTTAAACTTTTGTTCAACAATCGGGCCATTTTGTTGGATAAGAGTGGGAAATATAAATCCAAATATGTATTATCGATTCTAAGGAATATTCTATGTAATAATATATATATGAAGTTTTGTAAGGAGGATATGCTATGAGTATAGTAGATTGATTACTCAGATTTTAAATAAGAGGAAGGTGGTAAATCAAATTTTATAGAGGTGTTCAAATTGAATAATTTAATGATTAATGCTGATTTTGGGAAGTTATGGTTTCATAATATATCTAAAATTCTAAGTGAACGTTTTCGCGAGCTAATCATACCTATTATCATATTGGGTCTGTCTGGATCGCCATTAATGACTTCATTAGTGCTTTTATTTCAGAGAATTAGTTCCGTGTTTTTTTCTATTCCAATAGGTACTTGGATTGAGAAAAAGAACCTTGTTTTGATTTCTTCGATCTGTAATTTAATATATGCTATATTATTGTTTCTATTGGCATATTTAATAACAATCGATATAACGAGCCTTTTTGTTATTGGGCCAATATTATTTTTCATGGGTTTAGTGGGATTGATGTTAAATATTGCCCTTTCAGCTATGGTACCTAAAATTGTTGGGAGGCAACGTTTATTAAGTGCTAATAATTCATTAGAAGCCGCTGATGCGATTGTAACCTTAATTGGTCCAGCCTTAGGTGGAATTATACTTGCGAAATATGGCCCGAACATTACCTTAACTATTTGTGGTAGTTTATTACTTATTTCAATGTTATTTATTTCACTTATAAAATACCGAAATATAAGTGAGGAAACGGATGATAAGCCCATGAAGGGAAAACAGAAACTGAAGAGTTTCATTCGGGATTCCCAAGAAGGTGTAAAGTACCTCTATGCTAATGGAGCTCAAATTGTATCGACGATTTCGGCTTTGGTACTCGGATTTTCAACCAGTTTTATTGTGCTTAGTGTTATCATTCATTCTAAATATACTCTCCATTTTTCAGAAGAGTATATTGGAATACTGTTATCTTGTGCTGGTATAGGAAATGTCGTTGGCGTACTTATAATGAACAAATTTAAAAATGCAAACTGGTTATACTTTCTCAGTACTTTAATGATCATATCTTCATTTGGAATCTTATTATTGATATCAAATTCATTTATCGTCATGTGTTTCGGAATGATAATCTTTGATGGGGCACTTTCTATGGCATTTGTTGTTCAGATAACTGTTCAACAGGGCATTACTCCAGACCATTTGATCGCCAGGGTTCGAAGTTCCATATACGTTTTAGGTGGAATTGCAGCAATGTTAGCGACTATACTATCTGGTTTGATTTCTGAATGGAACTCTATGGCAGCCTTGGCATTTGGATCATTGGTTTTATTAGTCAATGGCTTGTTTATTTTTAAATATAAAAAACAAGGAGTAGCAATGGATAAAATCAGTCCAATTTATGCTGCATCCAAAAGTAGCTGAATGATGGATTTAATAAAGGTAAGGAATTGTATTAAGTAATGTTGCACCATCGTCTTTGATGAATAAAATCGTGTATAAAAATTGAAGTCTTATCGTTGTAAATCCGCATAAATCTGACGAGTCCCCTTATTGTGCTAACGGGTGCTTAACTTGAAGATCATTGAGCTGTTTTAGACAGCTCTTTTTCTTATTATACTAACGGAGCAGGTTAGCTCAATAAGCTTTTATGTCATTTACTAAACAAAAGAATTATTATCTTTCCAGTTTATTCAATGAAAAAACAGACTAAAATAGTCTGTTACAAAAAAGTACTCCATATTGCTTTGAAAAAGATTCCTAGTCCAGCAAGGAATACACCTAAACAAGCTAAACTCAATGGGGATCCCCACTTAATTTCTGGCATAGAAAAAACCTCATTTCCTTATAGTTATAGAAAATTATACCATAACTTTCTATATAGGAAGTTGTTAAGCTAACGGGGCAGATTAGTTGAAGAGCGTTGTTTAACTTTTGTTCAACAATCGGGCCATTTTCTTGAATACCTTTAAATAAAAAGTATTTGGATATTGATGTTAAAATTCAATTGAGTTTATGAAGTAATATACTTAAATTAACAGGTAATTTGGTTGAACAAGTTAGTAAAAAGAAAGATATAATGAGTTACACGATTAGATTTGCTAATGAAAACGACTTGTCTAG
Organism: Lysinibacillus sp. NPDC093216; assembly: GCF_050280325.1. Lineage (NCBI taxonomy): Bacteria > Bacillati > Bacillota > Bacilli > Caryophanales > Bacillaceae > Lysinibacillus > Lysinibacillus sp. NPDC093216. The sequence goes on from NZ_JBNNVB010000005.1 coordinate 176,705, forward strand.
TTTACTTATTGTAATTTGCCCATTAAAGCTTTCTTTGCTTCATGCTGTATAATACGGTCACAATATCACACGAATATCTTCCCGCCATATTCTGCTTGTAGACACGGTATTTATTTGTTCCTTCTAGAATCTGAAAATCTTTCTTACAAAAGATACATGTTACTTTATATGAAATCATCTTGTGCCTCCATTTTAAAATGCTCGATTAAAAATCATGAGGTTTGCTGTTCTTTTAAACTTATAAATGAAGTACCTACCGCTAAAAGTACAGCGAAACTAGCGAAAATAACAGCCGTCCATTGAAGTGAAAACCATTCAGCTAAAAGCCCTATTACAACTGTAAATAGTACCTGGAGAATACTTTGAATTAAATTCAACATGCTGCTAAAGCGCCCCATCACATCTGGATGTATCGTTGATTGATAGAGTGTAGCAAATCCAGTATTACTGAAAGCCATAAACATCCCTAATGTGACAAAACATATGACAGCTATAACATAAGAGTTTGCTAAATAAAAACCTAAATAACTAAGCATAGAAAGAAAAAATCCAACCTTTAGATAAACCATGACACTAAAAGTTTTCGCAAAAGCAGTAGCCAATAGCCCACCAACAATTGCTCCGATTCCCGCAACGGTTACGGTAATACCGTATAAGCTTTCAGAAATTTCAAGGTGTGCTAACAGAAACGTCATTTCCTGTGAATCTAATGCAAAAGCAATCATGAGGGCTATTGAATAAATCACGATTAATCGTGTAAAACTGTGAAGCTTTTTAGCGTAAGTGATTGTCATTTGCCAATCCTCTTTAATTGTTAACAGAGTTATTTTTGATGATTGACTTGTATTCGTTTTATTTTCAGACGGAAGCAAGCTTAATAAATAGGCACAAATAAAAAATGTCACTCCATTCACCCACATTGCCACACTTGTACTGAATGTTGCTAAAATAAGCCCTGCGAGTGCCGGACCAACCATAAACGAACCTGAACTTAATGTAGAATGAAGCGCATTAAAACGTTGCTTATGTCCTTCTTGTACATGCACAGATATTAAGTACGTACTGCTCGGACCAAAAAAGGTACTTGCAATATTTGTTGCGCCTACTAGAGCATAAATAAGCCATAGTTGGTCAACAAAAGGCATGAGACAAACGAAGAATCCTCGTATCAAATCCGTTGTAATAACTGTTTTCTTTTTGTTCCAACGATCAATATAAGATCCAACGAAAAAATTACAAATGATTCGAACAAGAGGACCTATAATATATAAGCCAGCTACAGCTGCTGGAGAATGTGTTAAATTCCAGATCATCACGTTTAAAGCAATTAAGTAAATCCAGTTACCTAACTGTGAAACACCTAAACCGGTTAATAAATACACATAATGCTTCGACCACTTCATCAATGATAGCCTCCAGCAACTCTTTGTCGCATTTTCTCACTTGTTTCAAATAAAAGACGGTAAAGTTCTACTGCACGTTTATATTGTTTCGAGTTTTCATACATTTTTGCAACAAGAGGACCATAAGACAAAATCAATTCAATATGTTGTTCTTCTATAAAATACTTAAAAACTTTTTTCTCTATCTTGTAAAACTCCTCCAAGCTTTCTAGCCCATCAATTTGTTCAAACGCTTGCATTAAAAAGAATTGCATTTGCTGATGAGTACCTTGAGTAAAATCATTTTTTGAAAGCTCATGAAGTTTTTCTGAAAAAAGTTCCTGTTCACCGCCAAATAATATGGTACGCGTATAGTTTATTAGCGTATGAATATCCTTTTTGTATGTTAGTGCCTTTTCGTAATATGTAATTGCCTTCGTATATTGTTTATCTGATTCGTATGCAAATGCTAGGTTGTTATAAATGGATGACCACTGAACATCTGTAGCAATTGATGGGACATGATGTAGTAAATCAATTGCTGCATGATATTCTTTTAAAGCATCTTCTACTTGACCTAAACCATTTAAAATAACGCCATACATTGAATAGAGCTTTAATTGAAATAATGGCTTATATTGATGTTTAAATAACTGAATGGCTTCTTGTATATATAGTTTTGCGAGTGAAAATTGATAAGCGCGATGGCTAGCAAAAGCTAAATGGTAGACATAATTTGCTTGTTCAAAAGAAGAGCTTTTGGATAAGTGAAACTTGCTGTTTGATTGGAACTCTCGATTTAAAATCGCATCGTAGTTTCCGATCATTAGTTCATAATATGTTTTGACTGCAACAAATAATTGCCACTCTCTTGAGCCACTAGGTGATAGTAAGTCATCTAATGAGGCTAAAATGCCACCTGCTTCCTCCATGCAGTCTTGACTCAATAAGTACCGGCAATAAACTAAGTCTACTTGCATCTGTAAACTTGGCGAAGTACGCTGTACATAAAGTAAATGAAGCTGCTCCATCTCTTCTTCATTGATTTTTTCATTTGATAATAACTTCTCATAAATTTGTTCAATCAGTTGCTCTTGGTTTTTACCTTCTTCTACATAAGTTGTAAAATCCAACTGTAGTTTTTCAAATAACATTCTATACAATGTCTCATTTGGTTCTACTAATCCGTTCTCAATTCTACTTAAATAAGACGTTGTACAAATACCAACAGCCAATGTATCTTGGTTCATATTGTTTAATTGCCTGAAGAATTTAATCGTTTGTCCAATTTTATGATGTCGCTCCATATCAATCACCTCTATAATTATCATATCAAAATAAATCGGTTGAATATTGTGTAAATAGTATTCGATTTGAGAAACTAGTTATAACAAATTATGGCATATTGTGTAATCTTCTGCTTTTCTAGAGCAAGTTAATGAGGAAGTATTAAGAAGTTGTAGAAAGGAGGATAACTTTGAAAATAAAAAGGAATCAACTTTTTTATCACTATTATTCTGTCTGATTTTATTTCAAGTGGGGTGTAGCGAGGCGGCAAAATAACACGAACTGAAGCGAAAATGATAGCAAGTAATAACATGGAGTTAACACAATAAAGTTAATATTCTGAAAATTCAGGTAGTAGTGTTGTTTTCGGAGTATAATAAGCGTCTCTGTTCTTATTCAACCTTCTTCTTCAACTAACGGAGTGCTTTAGTTGAAGAAGAACCAGAAGCAACGTTAGGCGAAATGAAAATGTAAAACTCCTTTATTTTCAAGTTATTTCTCGTTTGTGAATGATAAATTGTCTAATCTATCTTTTTTAATGGCTGTTTTCGAAAAGATTGTTGCTATTCAACTCCCATGAAAGAACTTAATCATCTTTCATTTTCTGTGGTGTAGCGCTGGTTTTTGCGCTACATGGATGGCTAACGGGGCAGTTTAGTTGAACAAGGAGGTAATACCTCTGCTGTTTTAAACATATCTTAGTATGAGGGAGACATTTAACCTGAAATGTGGGTTTACGAGGTGTTATTGATCAAAAAACCAATATTATACCTATCAAAGTCTTTTATAATCGAGGGAGTGGTTTGTACTGAAACCTTTAACAGAATCAAAAAGTACCTCAAGAAATCTAAAAGAAATTTTAAAATCTCATCCATTAACTTCATTCTTTGTTATGGCATATTTATTTTCGTGGATTGTATTAATTCCATTTATCTTATCTCAATGGAATATCATCCCCAAAGCTAAAATTTTCGATGTTTTCTTTGGACTTAATGCTTTCGTTGGTCCTATGTTAGCTACATATATTATGATTCGGACTCTCGAAGGAAAAGGAGCTTGGAGAGTTATTACAAAAGGAATATGGAAACTTAAAGTAGGTTTAAAATGGTACTTCTTTGCACTTATCGTCATTCCTACTGTGATATATTTGGGATTTGTAATGTTAAACGGAGGGATTCCAAATTCTAAAGGGCTTACAACGCAATTTTACGCAACATACCCGATTTATCTTGTTGTAGTCTTCTTCTTTGGTGGCCCGTTTCCAGAAGAAATCGGTTGGCGTGGTTTTGCTTTACCTCGAATGCAATCTAAGTTTGGATCATTAAAAGCAACGCTATTGCTCGGAATTCTTTGGGCGTTTTGGCATTTACCTCATTTTTTAACCGCAGCACAAAGAGGAGGTCCGGGTTCAAACATTTCTCTTCTTTATTACGATTTACCTATTTTTATTGTGCTATGCCTAGCTGCTTCCATCATTTTAACTTGGGTGTTCAACTCCAAACAAGGAAATTTGTTTATTGTTATTTTGGTTCACGCTAGTTTGAATACTTTTAGTTTTATACAACCTCATTTTACTAACCCGGCTTTGAAAGAATCTGATTTATCTGTTTGTCTAGGATTAGGTCTTTTCGCTTTGATAATTCTTATTTTTACAAAGGGTAAATTGGGATATAAGAAATCTTCTCCTGAAGTGGAATTAGGTAACCAAAAAAATCTTAAACAAACGAGCGCAATTGTTGAATAAACTTTACTTTTCTCTTCAACTATGGTGCTTTAGTTGAACAAAAAAGTAAAGGTAGCCTTGTTAAAACAATCTAACAAGGCTATTTTGGTATCTCAATTAACTTTCTATTTAAACTGCTCAAAATGATTAGCGACCCATCGCTTCTGATTTTCTGCAATCTATTTACCAATTCTTCTTTTGTAAGCTGCATATACTTCTTTTTAGCGATGTTTACATCACGTTCAGGGGAAATCTTTCTTAATGTCGCTTCATCAAATATAGGTTCTTCTGTTCCTGACACCGAAGGCATTCTTGGTTTGCCATCTCGAACACCTTTTAATTCTTCTTTATAATTATGCAAGAAAGCTTGACCATCCATTAATGGATTGCTATGTGTATATTGTTTTAAATGAATCATAGACTTATAAAAGGATTTTAACGCTGATAAAAAACGGCTAATTGTGTTTGGGCTTTTATTTGTTAAACTTACCAAACGAAACGAATCTTTATCATGAACCTTACACTTCATTTCATGCCTCAAATATTCCTCAACAACTACTCGTATCTTTTCCTCTGAATCATTCCATTCCACTCGTTGCCCTTGATAATTACTTTCTTCCTCTAACCACTTGAAAAAGGGAAGTAAACATTTCAAATAAGAAGTTGCAGAACTCTTATCGATTCTCCCTACACAATCAAAGTAATAATCCGACAAGGAAAGGAACGGTTGGTTATCTCTAAATACCAATAATTCATATTTGCTTTCAATATGTTTTGGACAATACTCATACCAATACAATTACTAACACCTCCAAAAGAACGCCTGTTCTATATTAACTTTTTTTCTTGCAATTATAAATGTTAACCCTTTTATTAAATCCTAGTAGAAATGTTAAGCAAAATAAAAATGTACACTACTAAAATTGAATTTAGTAATGTACATTTTTATAACATATTTATATAATGTGAAACATTAAAACAAGTTATGATGTAAGAAATCATCATAACTTGTTTTTAATATTACAGAGTAGAGAAATCGCTTTTTATGAAGATGCAAGAGATTGTTACCAAAGCTTATAGCCTTTAGAGCCAGGAGGGGAATTAGAAATAATATCGATAATTGGAATAGTATAGGCAAATAAAATTAATGCTACTAAAATAACAAGCCATACTTTAAAGTTCTCTAAGATAGCTGGAGTAGTACCACCGTTTTCATGTACTTCACCAACTGGGAATTCCTCTTCGCCTTTTGGTGCAAACCATGCTAATTTCACCACAATATAAAGGATGATTAAGATAGCGATGAATAGTATCGTACCACCAACAGCTTGAGCGATTTGATAAGGAATCCAATCATAAGCTTGTTGAGCACCGCCATACTCAGAGTAATCAGATCGACGAGGTGCACCGATCAGACCAGCGATATGCATAGCGGAAGACATAATTGTCATACCAGTAGCCCATAAAATAGCTGCAAAATTACCAAGATTGTTCAAAGATTTAGTCAATGTACGACCTGTTAAATATGGAATTAACCAAAATGCCGCACCAAAATAAGTTAAAACGGCTGTTGTTGCAATCGTTAAATGGAAGTGCCCTGTAACCCAAATAGTATTATGGATTAATTGGTTCATTTGGTAAGAAGCATTAATGATACCGCCTGCGCCACCAGGAATAAATGCTAACATACCGATAAATGGCACGAAGAAACGAGCATCTTTCCATGGTAATTTTTTAAACCAACCGTAAAGCCCTTTCCCACCTAATTCACGACCACGTAATTCGAACATTGCAAACATCGAGAAGGCTGTCATTAAGGATGGTACGATTACCGCAAATGTTAAAACAACTTGTATGAATTTCCATGTGCCATCAATACCTGGCTCTGTTAATTGGTGATGGATCCCAACTGGTACAGAAAAAATTAAAAACAGCATAAATGACAGTCTTGCTAAAGAATCAGAGAAAATTTTCCCTCCAATAACCTTCGGAATAACGACATACCAAACCATGTATGCTGGTAATAACCAGAAGTATACGAGGGCATGACCGAAATACCAGAACAATGTACGGGATAGTGCTACATCAACACGTTCGATAAAGCCTAAGGACCATGGAAGTAACTGGAATAGAACAGAAACAGCTACACCTAGAGTTGCTACGAACCACATTAAATTATTGACAACAACCATAAATGACAGTAATGGGCTTCGTTGTCCACTACCTTTGTTTTCTTTACGCCACTGTGCATAACGTAAAACTTGACCTGCGCCGCCAACCCAAGAACCAACAACGACTAATGTAAGGCCTAAATAGAATATCCAGTGAGCTTTCAGTGGAGCATAGAACGTATATAAAACAGATGCTTCGTTCAGTAGAACCATTACTGCAGCTGCTGCTGTACCGATAGTCATTAACCAGAAGCCGATCCAGCCAAGGCGACGTTGACCGTCTGAAAAAGTCCCTGACGTACGGCTAACACTAGCAATTTGGAAACCAAAAATAAAGAATGTTGTTAAAATAAGACCGAGTAAAACACCATGTACGGTTAAAACTTGATAGTAACCAATGCCTGCTGGTAATGTAAATTGACCAGAACGAACGAAAACTTGTAATAAACCTGCAAGACCCCCTAATAACAATGCGATGAATGCCACGTAAATATGTGCCATCGCTAGCTTCGCATCACGACGATCCACTTTCGTCAAATTATTATTTAGACTCATTTGGCTTCACCACCTTTAGCATAGAGTGCATCATCGTATGTCCTGTACCACAGTATTCATTACATACGATTAAAAACTCTCCTTCTTTATTTACTGTAGTTACATATTCAGAAATGTAACCTGGTTCAAGCATCATATTAATATTTGTACCTGCAACTTCAAAACCGTGCATTACATCTGCACTCGTTGCAATAAATTTCACTTTAGCTCCAAGTGGCACTTCAATTTCTGGAGGATTGTAGTTAAATGCTGAAGCTAAAACAACTACTTCGTAATCCCAATCTTTACCTTCTACTTTATGTACACCCGGGTTATCGAAGGGTGCAAATTCTTTTACTTTCTCATAATCTAGTGTTTTTTTACCATTGTTCGGATGTGAGCCTTGATGGAATGCACCGATGCCTAGAATGATAAGGAATGCTACTAAAGTAGCGACTCCGAACACAAGCCAATACTTCTCATACTTATGTAAGTGCATATGTCTCTGTCCTTTCTTAGTAGAATCAATTATGCCTCGGCATAATTCCGTGTCATCCGCCGGAGGCTTTAATTTCTTTCAGTGGAAACCCGCTGAAAGGAAGTTAAAAACGATTGATGAACAAATCGAAGCAGTACACCCAAAGCAAGATAATGATGATTCCTACTCCAAATACCGCATAGAGTGAACCTTTTAAATTTTCATCTGACTTTTTTTTATTTGCCATTTTTGCTCCTCCTACGCTTTTATTGTGTCTTTCTTATTGCCATGATATATAAATAAATTTCTTTTTGATGTGAAAAAAATCACACATCTTGGCGAAATATGTGAAAAAAATGTGAAAAATTGAGGGGGGAATAAAAAATAGCTACCTCAATAGTCATTGAGATAGCCACTTATTGGTTAGAATTAGAGGAATTATTATTAAAAACTCTTATTTTTCGAAAGATTTTACTAATTGAAATTTGGACTTGAGCCTAATGGAGCATCCATTGTTAATTATAGAGAATGATAAAGCATGGTCATAAATGTTTAATGTATTGGCATAGGATATATCATTTGGAACAGTTCGATATTCTAGTACTCTATTCTCCTTCAATTGTTAAAAGAACTGTCAGCGGACCAACGCTTGGAATTGTAACAGGGAGTACAAATGCCTTTTCAAAGCCGTATAACTTTGTGTTGCCAACCATCACTGTTGGCGGTGTGATATCAATTTCTAAGCTTTCTTGTCCTACAGTAGTGCATAAATTTCCTGCAATCATATTTCCGAATTCCCCTGTAAAGGATTCCAACATTTCTCCTTCAAGAGGCATACCAAACATTGTATTGCCGATGCCACTAAAAATTTCAGGAGAGGAATCAATGATTACACGGCCCTTTAAATCTCCTATTAAACCAATTAAAACACCCATTTGCTGTTGTTGAAATGGTTCAGAAATAATACTAGGTGTTTTCACCTCTATATCCATAGGTAGGATCGATTTTAAAGCGTGAATTGTCCCGTTTAAAATAGTTTGAAAGTACTTCGAATTACTCATCATTACCGCATCCTTTTTCCGACTTTTCTACATCTTACCATGTTAAATGGGTAAGATGAAAGTATGTCTTGACGAATTAATGGGAAATTTATATTATATTAATGAGAATGATTTTCAAAATCAATAAATGGACGTTAAAGTCTTTTCGAATAAAAATTTTTATATAAAAAGGAGCGGTCAGCGATGACATTTGTATTTATTGGAGCGGCAGTGGTTATCTATATTGGAGTGGGAACACACGTCATGAAACAGACGACTGCACATTTAAAATAATAGAATTTCAATTTTTTATACAGATAGAGCATGGTCCGAGTAATTTTGAGACCATGCTTTTTTTGAATAATATTTATCTTTAATCCTTTCAATGTAATAAAAAGAAAAGGATTATTTGTTTTTTTCTGAAATATATTGTAAATGTGAATAGTATTTTTGTAGAATTAAACAAAAACGTATATCAATACAAATAGGGTAAGTGATTCATTCGTTTAATCAGTAATCATTAAGGTTACAGTATCAGAAACAGTAAATAAAAATGGATGGACGATACAGCGACGTCCTAGAGAAATTAGGTGAAGACAATGACAAAAATATTATTAACAGGATTTGTACCATTTCTTGAGTATAAAATTAATCCTACAATGCAAATTGTAGAAAATTTACATGGAGAAGTGATGGATGGCTATGAAATTGTAGGACGCATTCTGTCTGTGGATTTTCAGCAATCTGCTCAGCAACTGAAACAATATATTGCCGAGATACAGCCACAAATCATTATTTCCTTAGGATTAGCTGGAGGACGTTTTAAAATAACGCCAGAGCGAATTGCGATTAATATTAAAGATGGTGAAGCGGATAACAATGGTTATACACCAACAGATGAAAGCATTTATGATGGTGGTGAAGACGCGTATATTACGAATTTACCTATTAGAAATATGGTGAATCGATTAGGCAAAGAAGGGTATCCAGCAGAAATATCAAATACGGCAGGTACTTATTTATGCAACAATATTATGTATGAGGGGCTAGTTTACGCAAAGCAACATAAGGGGGTCCGCGCTGGATTTATTCATATTCCTGCATCATTCGATTTGGCGATTCAGCATGGGAAAATACCGGGATGGAATATTCAAGATTTAATAACTTCCATTAAGCTTTGTATCGAGGAGACAATTCGTTCAACGAATGATTGATTTTGCTCATACGATGTGAATTAGCCAACACACAAATCGTTTTGTATTTATGGATGCCCTAAAATATTTTAAGGCATCCATTTTTTTATTTATATGAGGTTTATTCTTTTACTCATGAAACAAAGTATCTTTGATTTACTTAAGGCGATTAAAGTGTAGTCACTAATTCAACAGCCTCAACAATAATTGGAGTTCCTGCTGGTAAAGTGCCTGTAACAGTATGGAATGTTAATTCTGTTGCAGAAACTGAGTAAGAACCACCTTCCTGAAGCACCCCATTTATATATAAATTATAGTACCCGTTTGTTACGATCGGGAAAGTAGTTGCAGCAGAACCGCTATCATTTAAAAAGGTAGTAGAGGCAACCGTTGTACCATCAGAGATCGTTAAGGGTGCAGCTAAAACATTGAAAAATCTAGCCGAAGTACCTGTAACATTGACATGAATATTAATAATAGAAAGTGCCACTTATTTTCACCCCCTTTCAGGTATGTTACTTACATTGTAGAAAATCCTATTGATTCTATGATGATTGGAGTACCTCTATAAATTATTGAATTATCTGGACTTAAAGTTAAGGAGGTTGGAGTTATAGTGTAAATTCCACCTTCCTGCATTACGGCGTTGATGTAAAGATTAACGTAGCCATTCGGATTGAAAATCATAAATTCAATTGCTGTGTTCCCATCATCACCCCAAAATTGACTAGCAAATAGTGTCGCCCCATTCGTTAAATTAATATCTGATGTAGCAATATAGAAATATCTATTTACTGTTGGAATGATATTCCCATTAGGTTCAATGACTGGAGGAGGGTCTACCGGAGGAAGAGTACTAGCTTTTATACGAGGCCAAATAAACCGGTCTTCACATCCACATTTTTGCTCGAGTTTTTGGTGATTCCTAAAGTTCACCATTTTTTTATCACCCCATTTAATTATTTTTTCCCCAAGTTAACTTTGTAATTTTCACTATTATTAGTATTACAATCACACATTAAACTTTTTTAAAACTTAATTTGCCTTACCTTAAAATATGAAGAAAATAATAAATTGCTTAGTTGTGCAACCATTTTGAAATAGAAATTAGTAGTTTTTTTAAAATATTGGCCCATCACTACAAATTGAGAATGACATTTTGTTAAAACGTATGAAATCAACCCCACGTTTTGATAGTGAGCCTGAATAATGCATTTTTTTGGTTAAACAGGGCGATATGGATGAATATGGCGTCTGAAACCTTTATATATATGCTTTTCAAAGTAAATTAGTGTTATACTTTGTTTGTCGAATAAGGTAGAATACTATTTATGACTATCTTCATTCAGAAAAACTACCACCTCTAAAGTGGTAAGATGAATCAGGATATAGTTCCTTTCTAAACATTACTGAATGAAGATTAAGCCTCCGGCGGATGTCACGGATTTTTAAAGGAGTGAATTGTGCTCGCACAATTCAAAATCCGGACGCATTGTTTATCTGCGCGAAAGCGAAGCGACAGCGGCAATTACGCCAAGGCGAAATTGATTAATATGAATAAAGGGGTTACTGGTTTTATGAATGATTTTGAACAACAGTTGGAGGCGCTATTAAAGCAAGCGTCGTTACAATACATAATTTATCAGCATAATGGTGATACAGAGCGTATGGATAAGACATCACTTTTTGCACGTAAAATACAGCAAAAAGAATATGTTATCGGCTTTGCTGGCCATTTCTCTGCTGGTAAGTCGAGTATGATTAACGCGCTATCAGGTGAAGATTTACTTGCGTCAAGTCCTATTCCAACGAGTGCCAATATCGTCAAAGTCCATAAATCAGATGAAGACTTTGCGATTGTCTATATGCACAATGAAAAACCTGTGAAATTTGAAGCGGGTTATGATTTTAAAACAGTGAAAGAGCTTAGTAAAGATGGGGACCTAGTGTCTCAAATTGAAATTGGTCATAGTACATCGACATTACCACTAGGTGTCACAGTTATGGATACGCCAGGTGTCGACTCAACAGATGATGCACACCGTATGTCAACAGAGTCAGCCCTTCATATTGCTGATATCGTATTTTATACAATGGACTACAATCACGTGCAATCAGAATTGAATTTCCAATTTACAAAGCAATTAATGAAGTACAATCCAAACGTTTATTTAATTGTAAACATGATTGATAAGCATAATGAAAATGAATTAAGCTTTGAGGAATTTAAAGCAACAGTTCACAATTCCTTTGCGGCTTGGGGTGTAGTACCAAAAGGTGTATTTTTCACTTCATTAAGAGAGCCTGAGCACCCTTATAACGATTTTAAAGCTGTTAAGAAAATTGTTATGGATAGTATGAATGATTGGCAGGATCAACTTGTAAAGACAGCATCAAATACGCTGCGTTTATTACAAAGTGAGCACGACACTTATTTAACAGAAGAAAGAGAAGATCGTTTAGACATCGATGAAGATGTATTAAGTGCCGATGACTGGGCAAACCATAAAGATATTTTAGAGCAATACAATAAGCTAAATCGTCAAGTTGAATTGTTCTCGATTGAAGCATGGAATGAAACGTTCGAGGACCAACGTAAAGAACTTCTTGCGAATGCTGCCATTATGCCAGCTGATTTACGCGATAAATTACGTCTGTATTTAGAGAGTCAGCAGGATGGTTTCAAGGTAGGGGGCTTATTTACTGCTAAGAAAAAAACAGAGGAAGAGCGTAACCGCCGTAAAGAGGATGCCTATAGTGCCTATCAAAATGTTGTGCATGCACAGATTACTGGACATTTAAAAGGGCTAATGAAAAAGGTGTTAAAGGATGTTAGTGCATTAAATGAAGAACGTGCTACCGCTATTGATGCCTACGCCTTTGAATTACCATTCTCTCTTATTGAGCAGCAGGTACAAGCTGGTGCCATATTAACTGGAGATGCCGTATTAAACTTCGCTAACCGTGTAGCAGAGGCAACAAAACGCTACTTCATCCAGGAAACAGATAATTGGAAGGATGCACAAGCAACAACTTTAGAAGCAGTGGCTACTGAAACAGCTGCTCCATCTAAATTAAAAATGGCTGGGATGCAAGCGAAAGTTGATGCTATTCAGGCAGTGCTTGAAATCGAGGGCTATCAGCAATATAGTGCAAGTATTATGCACCAGGCAAGCAATGAAATACGTCAGCTAGCAAATCAACAACTTACAAATTGGGATCAAGCCTTTAAGCGAGATTTAGCAGATATTCGATTGTTTGATGAATCGATGTTAAAGCCAAAAGAAGAAGCATTACAACAGGAAGAGGCACAGCAAGCAGTTAGCGCAACTAGCCTTCCTATTGAAGGTGTAGTGAAGCGTGCACTTCATACGGCAAACTCGGTAAAAGATGTACAAGGCTTTGCGGAAGTAGCAACTTACTTAGAAAATAAAGTAGAACGATTACAGAAAAAAGATTTCACAATCGCGCTTTTCGGTGCATTTAGTGCAGGGAAATCTTCGTTCTCTAATGCGTTAATGGGTGCTAAAGTTTTACCTGTATCACCAAACCCTACAACAGCGGCTATTAATAAAATTCGTCCTGTGACACCAGAGCATCCGCATGAAACAGCAGATGTACTATTAAAAACAGCTGACCAAATGCTAGAGGATATTCAAGCTTCATATGCAGCAGTTGGATTATCAGTTTCTTCTTTAGAAGAGGCATTTAATCGTGCAGATGAAGGACTTGCGGTACAGCTATCGGACGAACGCCTAAATGTGCATAAATCATTTATTCGTGCATATAAAGAAGGGTTCCCAACATTTAAGTCTGAGCTTGGAAAAGTATTACGTGTTAACCGTGAAGAGTTCGAAAAATTTGTTGCGCAAGAAAATAAATCATGCTTTGTCGATAATATTGATTTCTATTATGATAGTCCGTTAACACGCATGGGTGTGACACTTGTTGACACACCAGGAGCAGATTCTATTAATGCGCGTCATACAGGTGTTGCGTTTGAATATATTCGTAATGCTGATGCAATCTTGTTTATTACTTATTATAATCATGCTTTTGCTAAAGCTGACCGTGAGTTTTTAATTCAGCTAGGGCGTGTGAAGGATGCCTTCGAACTTGATAAAATGTTCTTTATCGTCAATGCGATTGATTTAGCGACAACAGAAGAAGAGCAGGAAGATGTAAAAGGTTATGTGCGTTCAGAGCTACAACGTTTTGGCATTCGCTTCCCTCGACTTTACGGTGTGTCGAGCTTATTGGCATTAAAGGAAAAAGTTGAGGGTGCTGATTTAACATCAGGTATGCCACCTTTCGAAGATGCCTTCCACACATTCTTAAATGATGAATTAAGTGCATTGGCTGTTCAGGCACTTGCAGAGGAAGTCGATAAAACGGAACAACGTTTAGGTGACTTAATTACGCAGACAGAAGAGAACTTAAAGCGTAAGGATGAGCGTTTAGAGGAATTAACAACTCTTGAACAGCATATAACATCGAAGTTTAATACGCTTAATACAAGCATGTTAGAAAGTGAAACGAAGCAAGAGCTTGATGAATTATTGTATTATGTTCTTCAGCGTGTGTATTATCGTTACCCAGAGTTCTTTAAGGAAGGCTACAATCCTTCAACATTTTCAGCAATGCCAGCTCAGCAAGCATTAGAGCATGCTTTAAAAGAAGTAATGCAAAGTTTACGTTTTGACTTTACACAAGAAATGCGTGTAACAAACTTCCGTTTATCACAGTTTATTAGTAAGAAGATGCAATTACGCTTTAAAGATGAAGTACGTGAGCTGAAAGAATTAAACCGTAGCTTCTCATTCTTAGCGTTTGAATCTTCTGAGCCAGATTTACTTGATTTTGAAGGACCATTTACAGATATCGCGAAATATTCGGGTGTTAAATCACACTTCCGCAATCAAAAGGCATTCTTTGAGAAGAATGAAAAAATGAAACTAAGTGAGGCGCTTGAAGTATTAACAAAACCAGATGCGCAAAACTATTTAGATTCACAGAAAGTATCCCTCATGACATGGGCTATTACCTATATTGCTGAGGAAGCAGAGAAATTACGTCTGCATATTTACCATCAGGCACTTGAACAAATTGCAACAGAAAGACTTGCACTTCAGGAAGAAAGTCGTTTAGCTTCTTGGAAAGCTATTTACGAACAATTACAATACGCATGAGGTGATTCATTTGGGAAAAGTATTCAAATCAGTTGAGGAAATTCAGTTAGATGGAGTCCGTTTCTTAGATGCCCGCTTTGATTTACAAAACAAAGAGGCGGGGAATAAAATATTTGAAGAGGGACACGCACCAGGAGCGATTTATATCGATCTAGAGCAGGATCTATCAGATATGGGGTCTAGCGATGGCCGCCATCCTATGCCAAGTAAGGAAAAGCTATCGGCAGTATTTCAAGGATTAGGATTAAATTATGAAGATCAAATTGTCGTTTACGATCAAGGGGCTGCGCCATTTGCACCACGTGCTTGGTGGATGCTGACATATGCAGGCTTTCCAAATGTAGTGATTGTGAATGGTGGTGCACCTGCGCTCGAGGAAAAAATATCTTTCACAAAAGACATTATAAAATATCCACCGACTACGATTGAATTTGTTTGGCGAGATGAGCTATATGCTCCACGTGAAGCAGTTAAAGCTATTGTAGATGGAGAAGTCAATGCGACGTTGCTAGATGCACGTGCCGCAGCTCGCTACCGTGGTGACGTGGAGCCTCTTGATATGGTAGCTGGGCATATTCCAACAGCAAAAAACTTTGACTGGGAACAATTAAAGTCAGATGGTCGTCTACAAGCCAATGATGAGTTACGCAGCAAGGTTGCACAAGACGAGCACGTTGTTGTATATTGTGGCAGCGGTGTTACAGCATCACCATTGTATGCAGTACTAGCAGATGAAGGTTATGAAAATATTCAACTGTATGTAGGCAGCTTTAGTGACTGGATTACACAATATGATGTAGAAAAAGGAACAAATGAATAAATGATTGAGGAAGAAACGCTCACTTTGGTGGGCGTTTTTTTCTTGGAGTGAGGGCAAGAGAAGGTTTAATTGCTTTAAATGTAAGCAGACTCAAACATTTCAGAGAGAGCTTGTTTGAATAACAAATCCTAAATTCGAAATTAGAGAAAAAATATAGGGAAAATTTGAGAGGAAATGCAATTTTTATCGTTATAGTAGTAGGGAGGTGAAACAAATGGAGATGGATGAAGTAATCACACGAGTAAAGAACGGTGAAAGTCATCATTTTGCACATATTGTAAAACATTATGAGCAGAAAGTTTTTATCACTGTCATAAGAATAGTAAAAAATCAGTCGGTAGCTGAAGATATCGTACAAGATATTTTTATAAAAGTATTTTATAGCTTACATAAGTATAAAAAAACGGGCTCATTTAATGCGTGGCTATACCGAATTGTAGTCAATAATTGTTTCGATTATTTACGGGTTCATAAGTTACAAACGATACGAATCGACAGTGATGTAATGGATAATCGTTTTCCTGAAAAAATATTGTTGTTACATGAAAGAAATGAGCAGTTAGAAAAGCTTCTTCAACAGTTGGATGAAACAGAGTACATGGTATTGTTACTGAAATATGTAAATGAGCTAAGCTACGATGAAATAAGCGAAGTGCTTCAAATTTCTTTAAATGATGTTCGAAATAAGTTACACCGAAGTAAAAGAAAGCTTAGGTCAATCACAATGACAAAAGGAGGTTATTTTTATGAAATGTGATTCGAATTTGCTGGAAGATTATGTAGAAGGTTTTTTAGATGAGATTGAACAAAAGAAAATGGAAGCTCATTTGCAATTCTGTGAAAATTGTCAACGTGAATATGAGCAATTAGTAAATGAACAAAAAACATTATTTGCACAGCTCAATAAGCCAATGATGACACATAGCCAAGGTGATGCTATTATGCAACGTATTCAAACGAATACAAAGCGTAAAAAATCTTGGTATTCTTTAAAAATTACTGTAATCAGTGCAGCTATTATTATGCTAAGTTTTGCGTTTTATTATTGGAATCGTCCACCGATTGAAGTGGCACAGCCGATTGATGAGCCAACACATTTAGTAGAAACGAATAGTAGCGAGCAGGAAGAACATTTAGATGGTGAACAAGTCTTAAATTATAATGAGCCATTCTTGGATGTTTCTATTGATAAAGTTGTCGGAAATGGGGAAAACATTGATATTCAATATCGAGTTAAATTTAAAGAACAATACCAGCGAGATCAAGATAATATATATAAACATCATTTAAATAAATACCAATATATAGAAGTGGCGAACATGCCGAAATTTGACAATGCACAAGATGACTTTTTCGGTAAAGTAACAACAGACGTCCGATTTGAAATCCGAGATGAAGCAGGAAAATTAATTTTAACTACTAGACGTGATGGACGTACTGGCGAACAACCAATGATTACAGACTTTTCAGGTCCTAGTGGTTTCGACACAGATGTATTGGGCGAAATGGTATACACGATATCCGTCCCAAAGTATACTAACCCAGCAACGTTTGAAGTGTTTCAAATGGAAGCATCTGCGTTCGATTTATTTGAGACGGAAGTGAATACAAAACAATTACAGCCATTCAAATTGAATAACGTAACATATACAATTGATTCATTAGAAATCAAACAAGGTACATTACATTTACAAATTTCTACGGAAGGTGATCAAAAAGTTCGTGCAGCTGGTTGGGAGATGGTCATTAACGATCGTTTAATTATTTCTAACCGGACAAATGTAAATTATTCTGAGCGAACAAATAATCGTACCGTTTACAAATTACAGTTTGAGAATTTCGAACAAATCCCAGCTAATTTAAAATTAGTGCCGTCTACTGTAAGGATTAAAAAACAAATTGATCCAATTGTTTTGGATTTACACTAACAAAAAAGCCCTCGAGTGTTTAAACGACAGTCTAGTAATTTGATAAGATTTTAAAAATGTAATTGTGATTGTACTTATATCTAGCTAAGAATATGTGTATAAAACCATGCATTTTTTGAATTCGGGCTTCCCTTTAAAATTATAATCTCTCTATTAATAAAAGGGGCTGTTTTGATAGTAATCGTCAACTTACGATTCCTTTTCCATTTGCGTAGCATTTATTCATAAAATGACTGATTATTCATTTTATGCTACACTCTTTTTACAAAGGGGGGGGAAAGGATGTTTGAACGAGAGAAAAGTATAGAGATTCAACAAAATCGTGATGTGAAATGCGCTCACGGTAAAGTGACAGTTCAGGGGATAGGAATGAGTGTTTATAGCTTTTTTGTAGATGGCTTACTAATTGATACAGGCTCATATTCACTTTCACAGGAGTTCCAATCCTTTTTTAACGAAATACCGATTGAACAATTGGCGCTCACTCATTCGCATGAGGATCACTCAGGAAATGCAGCATGGATTCAGCAACATAAGGGTGTACCTATCTATGTTCACCGTGATTCGGTAAGTCTTTGTGCAAAGGATGGAGAGTATCCATTTTATCGACAGGCATTATGGGGGGAGCGACCAGCGTTTATTGCCCAACCAATAAGCAATACATTGCAAACGAAATCAGCTACATTGGACGTTATCGAAACACCAGGGCATACGACAGATCATGTATCATTTTACAATCGAGAAACTGGTGCTATGTTTACAGGAGATTTGTATATACAGACGAAAACTAAGGTTGTCCTTGATGAAGAAAATATCGTACATACCTTGGCGTCTTTGAAGAAAATATTAAACTATGATTTCGAAGAAGTTTATTGCTGTCATGCAGGCTTTATAGCGGATGGTCGAACGAAAATACAAGAAAAAATTGCTTATTTAGAAGATATGGAGAGTAATATAAGGCAGTTGTTTCTTAAAGGTTATTTAGTTGATGAAATTACAAAAGCTATCTTTTCTCGTGATTATCCGATTACAAAAGTATCAGGAGAACAGTGGTCTTCCAAACATATTATCACTGCTTTTATAAATCAATTTACGCATGAGTCCTTAAAATAAGGGCTCTTTTTTTGCTAATCGAGGGATTCAGTAAGGAAAAAAAGAATACTTGAGGATGCATAATAAAAAACTTTGTGAAAAAATGTGAAGAAAATGTGACGGAACCAGATGGAACAATGGATACGCTTACATTAGTTTGTGAAAAATTTCTCATTTACACAAGAAAAATACTATGTGAAAAGTTGAACAGGCTTAATGGCGGTATTTGTACATTTTTAATAAAGCTAATCGATGCGAATATTATATTATAATAATTGATTGTGAAGTTAAGAACAAAGCATAAAATTAGCGGAGATGAGAATAGATAGCGCTATTTAGATGAAAAACTAAAATTGACAGAAAATTCGTTGACTTTACTTTCACAAAGTATTATGATTCTGAAATATATAATAATTTGAAAAGAAAAGGATGGGATTGAATGGACATTATGAAAAAGGCTTTAGAAATGCACGAGTATTATAGCGGGAAATTAGAGGTGATTTCTAAGGTGCCTGTGCAAGATTCATATGATTTAAGTCTTGCGTATTCGCCAGGGGTAGCTGCGCCTTGTGTAGAGATTGAGAGAAATCCATCACTTGTTTACGACTATACAATGAAAGGTAACATGGTGGCAGTTGTTTCAGATGGAACGGCGGTATTAGGGTTAGGGGATATTGGTCCGAAGGCAGCATTACCAGTAATGGAGGGGAAGGCTATTTTATTAAAGCGTTTTGCCAATGTTGATGCTTTTCCTATTTGTTTAGATACGAAGAATACGGATGAAATCGTCAGCATTGTGAAGGCGCTTGCTCCTACTTTTGGTGCTGTAAATTTAGAAGATATTTCAGCCCCAAGATGCTTTGAAATTGAAGATCGTCTGCGCCAAGAATGTGATATTCCCGTATTCCATGATGATCAGCATGGAACGGCGATTGTAGTAGGTGCAGGGATGATTAATGCCAATCGTATTGTGAAGAAAGATGTGGCAACGATGAAGGTCGTAATTAATGGTGCAGGAGCAGCGGGTATTGCTATTTTACGTATTCTTGTGCAAATGGGCTATAAAAATATTTATATGTGCGATACAAAAGGCCTCATTTATGAAGGTCGCGCTGAAGGTATGAATCCAATTAAAGAAACAGTGGCACATTTAACAAATCCTGGAAAAATACATGGGACATTGGAAGATGCCATTAAAGGTGCTGATGTCTTTATCGGCGTATCGGTTGCTAATTTATTAACAGAAGCACATATTGCTTCAATGAATGATGATCCAGTCGTGTTTGCACTAGCAAATCCAAATCCTGAAATTACGTATGAAAATGCTAAAGCATGGGGTGTACGTATTATGGGAACAGGACGCTCCGATTATCCAAATCAAATTAACAATGTGCTTGCTTTCCCTGGTATTTTCCGTGGGGCATTGGATGTTCGAGCAACAGATATTAATGAGGCTATGAAAATAGCTGCAGTGGAAGCGATAGCCGCTCTTGTAAGTGATGAGGAATTAACGGAGGAATATATTGTACCTAAATCATTAGATGAGCGGGTTGTTGAAATTGTTTCCCAAGCTGTAAGTGGAGCAGCTGTTGAGTCTGGTGTGTCGGAGCTATTCCAACAAAATACAGTGCTTTCAGTTTAATGTGAAAAAATCTCCCACTCTCATAGAGAGAGGGGAGATTTTTTACATTGTTCCGGCTAAAATGCCGATAACTGCAAAGAGAACAATCACCAGAATAATGAGGGCAATGAGAATAATGCATGGAATATAGAGTGTAAAGAACGCTCTCCAATTGGTTATTTGGTGTGCTTCTGCAACAATTCCTACTGTAATAATGAGGTTCCAAATTGCAACCACAATCGATAATAAAATTGCAATCCAAAAAACCCAAGGGTAAGGCCCGGCGAAGTTAGGATCCATTAAAGATTCAGGTGATGTAAATAACCAAATTAAATAAAAAGGAATAAGGACTATAGATGGAATAGCCGTTAAACTTAGCCCTTTGAATAAGTGTGAGTACGTACCTGTTCCTTTAAAAAGTTTACCGAATAGCCAAGCGATGAGTGCAACAAAAGCTGTACCGATTATTCCTGAAATCGGTGATGCAATAACACAAAATAGTAAGATAAGCCAAGGAGAAAAGTCTATCACGGATATCTTATCAATAAGGTCTGAAAGTGTAACACCAATATAACCAATTGACAAAAGAAGAAGAGCAAAACCTATTGATTTTTCTTCTATCATGTAACGGGTTGTTTGCTTTGGATGCAACCAAATAGACAAAAATGGATTAATCTTTAGCCTTTCTTGTGATGTTTCATTAAAGTCATCCATTAAATTACCTCCAAAATAATAGTATAAATGCATTATGCGTATAATTAGTATACGAGTGAACGAATGAAAAGTTTCGAAGAAACATCTTACCAACAAAAAGAGCCGCAAGAAAGCGACTCTTTTTGATTACTCGTATCTAGTCAGGCATAGCATTTTAATAGAATGGTTTTTTATTCAGCTAACATAATTTTTTCAAGTTCTAATGGTTCTATGTATTGTTCGCCTTTGTAAGCACGCATATTACCACCTGAAATTTCATCGATTAATAAAATTTCATTTGTTTTAGCATCGCGGCCAAACTCAAGTTTAATATCGTAAAGTGTTAACCCTTTTTTGTCAAGCTCTGTAGCAATAAATTTAGCGATTTCAATTGTACGTTGCTTTAAAATTGCGTATTCTTCGTGTGTTAACAGGTTTAACATGGCTAAAGCATCTTCAGAAATGGGAGGATCTAGTCGATCATCATCTTTGATAGTAACTTCTACGAAAGAATCTAAGTCTTGTCCTTCTTTTACGTATGCACCATAGCGACGTAGGAAAGAGCCTACTGCCTTGAAGCGGCAAATGACCTCTAAACCTTTACCAAAAACAGTTGCAGGCTTTACTGTCATTGTTGCATCGTTGAAGTTTGCATCAACGTAGTGAGTAGGAACACCTTGTTCGTTTAGTTTTGAGTAGAAATAAGAAGTTAAGCGAAGTCCAGCTAAACCAGCACCGTCGATTGTTAACCCTACAGTATTAGCACCTGGGTCGAATACGCCGTTCTCTCCAGTTACATCATCTTTAAATTTTAATAAGTAATGACCATCTTCTAATTGAAACACATTTTTCGTTTTACCTGTATACAATAATTCCACAAAAAACCCTCCAATATTTCGTAGTACTTCATTATTATAACACGAATGTTTTAAATGTTTAATAGTAAAAATGTTCGTTTTAAACGATATTTTTTGTGCTTTTTAACTTCTTTTCTAATGGAAAATAAGGTGATAACGAATGTTTGTTATCACCTTACGTGGATTGAAAGGATTCTGAAGTTATTGTTAATAAACGCCTTCAGCTAGCATACCATCAGCAACTTTAACGAAGCCAGCGATGTTCGCGCCAACTACAAGGTTCCCAGGGTAACCATATTTTTCGGCAGCTGCTTTACTGTCTGCGTAAATGTTTTTCATAATTTCATGTAATTTAGCATCTACTTTTTCAAATGACCAGAAAACGCGACTTGAATCTTGCGCCATTTCAAGAGCAGATACAGCAACACCTCCGGCATTAGCAGCTTTAGCAGGACCAAATAATACGCCAGCATTTAAGAATTCGTTAATTGCTTCAAGATCTGATGGCATGTTTGCACCTTCACCAATAGCTTTCACTCCGTTAGAGATTAAAGTACGCGCTGAATCGCCATTAATTTCATTTTGTGTAGCACATGGAAGCGCGATGTCACAAGGGATCGTCCAGATACCAGTGCAGCCTTCTGTAAATGTAGCATTTGGACGATAGTTTAAGTAAGTGGAGATACGATCGCCTTTTACTTCTTTAATTTCTTTAATTGCATCAAGATCTAAACCTTCTGGGTCGTAAACATAGCCTGAAGAGTCAGAGCAAGCAATAACTTTAGCGCCATAAGCTTGTGCTTTTTCAATAGCATATGTTGAAACGTTACCAGAACCAGAAACTACAACTGTTTTACCTTCGAATGAATCGTTGACATCTTTTAGCATTTCATTTACAAAATATACAGTACCATAACCAGTTGCCTCTTTACGGGCTAAAGAACCACCGTAGCCAGGAGTTTTACCAGTTAATACACCAGATTCGTTTGCTTTTGTTAAACGCTTATATTGGCCCCATAAAAAACCTACTTCACGAGCGCCAACACCGATATCACCTGCTGGAACATCGACATCTGGACCAATATGGCTGTATAATTCAGTCATGAATGCTTGACAGAAACGCATGATTTCCGAATCTGATTTACCTTTAGGATCGAAGTTTGAACCACCTTTACCACCACCGATTGGTTGACCTGTTAAAGCATTTTTAAAGATTTGTTCAAAGCCTAAGAATTTGATAATTGATTCATTTACCGAAGGGTGGAAGCGAAGACCGCCTTTGTATGGTCCCATTACGTTGCTGTATTGCACACGGTAACCACGGTTTACTTGAACTTGATTGTTATCATCTTGCCAAGCTACACGGAAAGAAATGATACGATCTGGCTCAACGATACGAGATAAGATATTGGCTTTAATATATTCAGGGTGTTGTGCAAATACAGGCACTAATGAAATGAAAATTTCTTCAGCTGCTTGTAAGAACTCCGCTTGATAACTATTTTGTTGTTTTAGTTGCTCGAATACGCCATCAACGTATTCTTTTGCTAATTGTTCGTTGCTTACAGTTGTAGTTGTCATAGTAAAAAACCTCCAGTTATTTGATATTTGTATCGTATATCTATTTTTCGCACTATTCAATAAAATACTTTTTCCAACAGTCTAAAGTTTGTGAAAAATTTAACAAGTAGGGGTGAGAATTTATTATATCAAAATAATGATGAGTTTGAGTGATCTATCTAATTATGAGAAAGGAATGATGCTTTATTGTGAAGGTTTTAATTGACGCTGATGCCTGTCCAGTCGTGGATTTAGCACTATCTATATCATCTGAGTTTGAGATTGAAACAATCTTGTTTTGCGATACATCCCACCGTATCGAACGTGATAATGTAATAACAATTATGGTCCCGAAAGGTCCAGATTCGGTTGATTTTACGCTAGTGAATGCGCTTTCAAAACACGATATTGTCATTACACAGGATTACGGTTTAGCAGCTATGGTTTTGGCGAGAGGCGGTTATCCAATCGATCAAAATGGACGAGAGATGTCTAATGAAAATATCGAACGTTTGCTCGACATGCGCCATGTTGGACAAAAAATTAGACGTGCTGGGGGACGTACGAGAGGACCTAAAAAACGAACACAAGAAAACAATATTTCGTTCGAATTGAAATTTCGACAAATTTGTGAACGAGCAATTATAACTCAAAAAATGGAGGAATCTGAAGGTGGAAAATGAGCGTAAACACGAACTATTTAATCAATTTCCGAGACTAAATAAGTTAGCAAATCATAATACTGTACTTTGGGAAAATACAAATCGAGAAAAAAAGGCGCAAACAAATCTTTTTTCAATAGAGGAAGTTGAGGAGGCAGAAGAAACACTTAAACGCTTTTCTTCCTATTTAATTTTAGCATTTCCAGAGCTTTTGGAAAGCAAAGGGCTTATTGAATCATCTTTACTAGATATACCTTTCATGAAGAAAGCTCTTGAAAAGGAATTTGATGTTTTAATACCAGGTCAATTTATCTTAAAGTGCGATCATGCCTTGCCAATTTCCGGCTCTATTAAAGCCCGTGGTGGTATTTTTGAAGTATTAAGGCATGCAGAACGGCTTGCAATCGCTAGTGGCAAGCTAACAAAAGAGGATAGTTATGCCGTGTTGGCAACAGAGGACTTTCAATCGTTCTTTCAGCAATATACAATTGCCGTAGGTTCTACAGGTAATTTAGGATTGAGTATCGGCATTATGGGCAAAAAACTCGGCTTTAATGTCGTTGTACATATGTCGAGTGATGCAAAAGAGTGGAAAAAAGCATTGCTGCGTGAAAAAGGTGCGACAGTTATTGAATATGAAGCAGATTATAGCGTTGCTGTAGAACAAGGTCGTCGAGAGGCTGAACAAGATCCTATGTGTCATTTTATTGATGACGAAAATTCGAAGGACCTATTTGCCGGCTATGCAGTAGCGGCGAAGCGTTTAAAAGCACAGTTTGAAAAGACGAATATTACTGTAGATGCTGCCCATCCATTGTTCGTGTATTTACCATGTGGTGTAGGTGGAGGACCGGGGGGAGTTGCGTACGGGATACGTGAAATTTTTGGAGAACATGCCCACATCTTCTTCGCTGAGCCCGTAGCATCCCCTTGTATGACAATCGGCTTGATGACAGGTTTACATGATGAGATCAGTGTAGAAGATATTGGATTAGACAATAAAACAGAAGCAGATGGTCTAGCAGTCGGGCGTGCTTCTAAATTCGTTGGTAAAGTAATGGAGACGTATATTAGTGGTTGTTATACAGTGAAAGATGAAGAATTATTTACGTCGCTCGGTTTAGCGATGGAATCGGAAGGTCTATTTTTAGAGCCATCTGCGCATGCAGGGATGTTCGGACCAATTCATTTAATGAAAAATGGTCAAAGTTATTTAGAAAAGTATGATTTAGTTGATAAGATGGAGAAAGCTACCCATCTTGTATGGGCAACAGGTGGAAGTATGGTGCCGATGGAAATGCGTGAGGAATACATGGCAAAGGTAGTGCAAGTAGCAAGAACTAATGATTAAGGTAGTTAGTTAATAAGAAAACGCAAGAATGCTATTTGGAATTAACATTCTTGCATTTATTACTTTTAAAGTTATTTATATAAATAGTCCAACGCTTGATAATCTTGCTGATAGCGTCCACCGTCTGCTACTTCAGCGTGATATAGAGCTTTTAAAGCATAATTTTTTTGCAAATCCATTTCGGACATTAACTCTTTTAGGCGATCATGTAATTCACGGTTTTCTTTCACAAGTTGCTGCATTTGTGGTTTAAAATATTTCATTCTTTCTAACTCCTCAATTTATAACGTGCTTATTAGTATAACACTTTTAGCTATTGAAAATGCACTCATATTCATAATTCTGGCTTTAAAAGATTATTCGGTCGATCATGCCGTGACTTATTATGCCATGATATATATTAATTGGTGTGAAAGCTGTGCGACTCCTGGCCCTCGTGAATGTAATCATAAAACCTCCAAATCATACATAGATTTGGAGGTTTTCCATTAGTTAAAGCTTTACAACTGCAATTGTTTTCGCTAAGCGGTTAAAAATACTTCCTGTGCTGCCCGTACACCTGCACCTGGCTCAAAGTCATATTCAAAGTCTTGAAGTGCAGCTTCCATTAAAGAAACGGCCTGTAAAATATCACTTGGGAAGCAGTAACCCATATGGCCGAATCTGAAAATTTTCCCTTGCAAATGACCGAGTCCTCCAGCGAAATCTAAATGATATTGTTGCTTTAAATGCGACAAGAAGTCACCGAGTGCAATCCCTTTTGGTGCCATAATCGCTGTAATGGTCGGAGAAGCATGCTCATCCGTAGTGAGAAGTTCAATATTAAGGGCATTCATAGCATGACGCACCATGTTTTTCATTAGTTCATGGCGGGCAACTGTATGTTCAAAGCCTCCTTCTTCCTCTATAAGTTTACAAACCTCATGCAGTCCAGAAATAAGTGTCACAGTAGGCGTGTTTGGAGTCATCCCTTTTTCTGCCCAGCTACGATAGCTTAATAAGTTTAAATAATAGGAAGGCGTATTATTTTCTTCAATAACTTTCCAAGCTCTATCACTAACGCTGACAAGAGAAAGTCCTGGAGGTAGCATCATCGCTTTTTGAGATCCAGTAACAAGAATATCGATTCCCCAGGCATCCATTTCTGCAGGAACTCCACCTAGGCAACTTACACCATCGACAATACATAATGCATCCGTTTCCTCACGTACAACTTGTGCTAATTCAGCAATTGGGTTTAAGATACCAGTGGAAGTTTCATTGTATGTGACAAAAACAGCTTTAATATCTTTCAACGGCTGCAAGAATTCTCGTAACTCCTTAGCTGTGCAAGCTTGCCCCCATTCTTTTTCAAGCTTATGTACATGAAAGCCGTATTTCTCACAAATCGAAACGAAATAGTCTCCGAATGCTCCAACAGTGATGACAACTACATTTTCACCAGCAGAGACAGTGTTAACCGCCGCAGCCTCTAAAGCAGCTGTACCACCTGATGGAAGGAGTAAAATATCCTGCTTTGTCCCAAAAACAGGTTTTACTAATTCAATTGTTTCACGGTAAAGCTCTACAAATTCATTGCTTCGATGACTTATAATATCGCGACTCATCGCAAGCTGAACCTTTTTCGGAATTGGCGTAGGTCCTGGATGTCTTAAAATATTTTCATACACAATCATCAAACCCCTTTGTATTAAAAATTAGAAATTCGAAATTTTCTAACTATAATATAGCATATTTTTTCTGTTATCTAACTTCTTTTTCAAAATTTGATAGATCAAGTGTCGTAAGAGAGTAGAAAATACAACGAATAGTTCTCAATTTTTTAATATGGTAAAATTTTTATATAAGGGGCTGAGTTATGGAATCGAAAGTAAATTATCCATATATTTATTTTTTATTGGAATCAAATATGGTTTTTGTCTATCGAATTAAAACACATCATTATCTGAACGCATCGGATTTGATAGATAGGAGTGAATGGGAGGCTTATGAATTACAGCATCATGATCAATTTGAAGCATTCAACCATGAAGAAAGTGAAGCAATTGAGGGGTGTGGGTTCTGGCTTGAGCAACATAAATTAAGCGACATAGTAGAAATTATCAATGACTGTATTCAAAAACATCGTTTTGTGGACCATCGAATAACAACGCAGGCAGTTCATATTGTGAGCTCTGAATCTGCTGCTGGTTCAGTGAGAGTAGCACTACCACCACCTAAACATGTGATTGGATTCCCTGATTGCTTCTCAATTGGACCATTGTGGAAGCTAGAGGAGAAAAGAGGTCAAACATTCCGAAATAATTGGTTATTTGAAAATATTAATGATGGACAGGAAGATGTTTATCAAAATAAGTTTATAAATACTTTGCGTGAAATAGAAGATATTTCTAATCATGTTCCGATCTATATTTGGTATGGTAATAATGCCGATGAACAATGTGGGCTTCGTTTTTTCCTCTATTTATTGCGAGATAAATCAAATGAGATTTTTCTTATTAATACAACAGAACATAGTAAGGCTAATTGTGCAACAAGTCATCTTAGTTCACAGCAATTAGCACAGCTTTTTATCAACATAGAAGAAAAAAAGCCATTAACTATCCAGGACCGTCTTATTTTCCAAAATGAATGGGAAACATTATCGCAAACTAACGATATTCTGCGCTTATGGATCAATAATGAAATAAAAGGGGTTCCAGAAAATTATTTTGATCCACTTATTATAGAAACGATCGAAAGGCTACATAATGAACAAGCAACAAAAGATTTTATCAAGACAGGGACAGTGATTACGGAACTCTTACCTTTAATAGAAGAGCTTCCTAGTGTCTTCTTTTTAGAATGTAGAATAAGATTTTTAGTCTATAGTGGGGTACTTGCATTAAAAGGTATTCCTAAGTCCATGAGACACTATAGTGTAAAATTACGTGAATAACTAGAAAACCTCTTTACACCTTTAAAAGTGTAAAGAGGTTTTTGTACTTGCATATGTATTATGCAACGAAAGGTTTATTCATTTTTATTAAGCCGTAAATAGCATAGAATAGTCCTAATGTGATGAACGATAAAATCGTATAAAGTACAGCTTTCCCAGTTCCGCCAGTCCAACGATAGAAGAGGCGATATGTGAAGTAGAAAATAAAGCCAAGAAGACCTATTGAAGCAATTATATCCAGAAACAGATACGGAATTAATGAAACAATTGTTAATACAGCGTAAATAATAACATTCTTTATTGCTGCTGAACGAATTGTTGCGTCATCATCACCCTTTGCTGTTAATAAGAAAAGGCTATAAACACCAGCAATTGGAATCCAAGCAATATAAGCTTGTTTGCTAAAGCCATTTGCTTTAGATGCCTGGTAATAAATAAGTGAATTAATTACATAGCTTGCGATACTTATCAATGCAATACAAATTAACATAATAAAGAGGAATGCCAAATCTAAATCATCGAAATCATTGTAATATGAAGAATCGTACATATAAAAACCTCCTTTCCAAAAAAATACTTCACAATAATAACAATACTAAAGTCACGAATCTACAGTTAATTATATCCGGAATTTAATGTTAATGATGTATTTGCACTATTTGAATAGATGTAAATATTGCATTAATGTTCATTTTTTGATAAATGATTGTTGGATCAAAAAAAGAGGTTGGCAAACTAGTAGCCAATTGTTGTAGACGTCACAAAAAATCAGTGCTTGAACAAGACAGCTTACAAATAAATTTAAATTCTACAAGAAACTATCTTGATGAATATTTGAGCACTAATGTAAAAGATGCTAAAAATATCCTCATAAGTATTGGTATAATAGTTTTAGGATTTTTGGCTTATATGAAGTAAAAGAAATAAGAGAGAGGAGAGTAAGTGATGCTAATTATAATTTTTATATTGATAGTGATAAGCTTTTACCTTATGGAAAAAAATTATCGGAAAAGTGTCTATTATAAACTGACAAAAAATAATTTCTTTGCAGTTAAACTCGATAAAGGGAGAAATGGTGAGTACTTAACATCGAAAATTATTGAGAGGCATGCCTTACAAAGTCATAGACAATTATTAAATGTATATATTCCAAAGAGAAATTCAGATGAATTAACGGAAATTGATTTGCTTTATATTGATCGAACTGGTCTATATGTGATTGAATCAAAAAACTATAGTGGCTGGATTTTTGGTAATGAGACACAACAGCAATGGACACAAACGATGCCGAATAAGAAAAAATATAAATTTTTCAATCCGATCCGGCAAAATGCTACGCATATCCGTGCAATTCAAGATTTTTTAGACCTTCCGAAAGAAGCAATTCATTCAGTCATTGTCTTTAGCGAACGCTGTACATTGAAAAAAGTGGGAGTAACTTCCCAAAATGTACATGTTATAAAACGAGAGGATTTAAGGCGTTTTATCCAAACGCAAAAGCAAACTGCAAAACAGTTTTTCTCACAAGAAGATATTCAAGCAATTTACAATAAGCTTGTACCTCAAATGCAAGTATCTAATGAAATCAAAAAACAACATATTCAAACGATTCAGCAGAAATATGGAAAATAATCGTGTGTTAAAAGGGGACTATAAGCATGCCAATATACAATAAATTAGTACGTGATTTAACTTCTTTCAGCAGAAGTCACCTACCTTTATAGGCGGTGAGATGAATGCGGTTTTAATTCACTTTTTAGCGGGTGTCCAAACATCCGCTGAAAGAAGTTAAAGCCTCTGGCGGATGTCACGGAATCGGGAAGGAGTTCTTTGTGCAAGCACAAAGCCGATTCCGGACGCAATTATGCCGAGGCATAATTGATTTCCTCAAGTAATTGAAGAAGAGGGTAAAACATGTAGCATAAGAGTATTAGAACAAGGAGAACACTTAGAGGAAATAAAAGTGAAAATGCAAGAAGAAGCATTAGAATTTCTAGAGGCAGCCTCACCAAAAGAGGCCGTTGAGGAACTTGCGGATATTTTAGAATTAGTACATACAGCTATACAAATGTACGACGTGTCCTACGAACAATTAGAACAAATACGTACTCAGAAGAAGAGCCAACGCGGAGGATTTTCGAAAGGTATATATTTAATTGAGGTGAAGGAGTAGGGGGAAGCAGTATGTCGCATGATTTAAAGGTCGGTGAAATACGTGAACAATATGTAACTGAGGATCAGATTTGGCAACATCTGAATAATTTTTACTATCGTTCATCAGTCGCAACTTCTTATAAATATGTGTTTTTTAAAGCATTTCTTGAAAATTTATACAATGTAGACGAGAAGTTAGTACTCAGTTATGATCAAATATTTTATTCTTTCACAAATATATATTGGAATCTGGTAATTCATCACAAGTTAGCACAATCACCTAATAAAAATAAACCTGCTCGTGCCCAAACCATCTTACAGAAATATGCTAATGACAATGCTATCCCTCCAGAATGGCAATTCGATCAGCTTTTAGATTCGTTGCAACTAAAAATCGTCAATGAGGTGAAGCGTGATTGTAAGCAGAACGTTATCGGCGCATTTTACGGAGATACAGCAGGGGTATTCTATGAATTTGACATCAAACATGCACATTTTCGTTTCAACAATCCTGTCTATCAATTCATGAAAAAATACCAGCGGGTTTTAATAAATCTAACAAATTATCATTTAGCCAAATATCTTGAAAAAGTGAATGAAGTCACAAGTACAATGGCGTTGCTTTCGAAAGTAGAAGTCATTTCAAAGCGCAGTTCTTTAGAAACATTTTACAAGGTTCTTACACAATTTGAACAAAATCGATGCTTCTATTGTAATTGTGATTTATCAACTAATCGTCGAAAAACACACGTCGATCACTTCATTCCGTGGAGCTTTATTCAAAATGATAATTTATGGAATTTAGTGTTGGCGTGTAATGATTGTAACTTGCATAAAAGTGACAAAATCACAACTAGATTTTATTTAGAGTCCATGTTCGAAAGAAACTATAATTTAGTGTCAATTGTTAGAGAACCAACTTATTTTTATACATATGAAAATAGCAAACTTGTGGATTTATATGATTACTCAATAATGAACGGATATACGACGTTATGGGAGCCGAGGAAGGTACATAAGTTAAAAAATTAATTTGATTTTATTATGGAAGAACATAGAATAACTCTGACGGATTTTACGTTTCTTAGGAAGTGTAATTATTTCAAGTGTTGTCACGTTTGATTATCCTATTATTTCAATATATAGTTCTTATTACAGATAAAATAAGGAGGAATAAATATGGCAGAAGTTAAATACGAAATTGTTGAAACAGTTGCGGTATTATCGGAAGGCAATAAAGGCTGGAAAAAAGAATTGAATTTAATTAGCTGGAATGGTCGTGAACCGAAATACGATATTAGAGATTGGTCGGAGGATCATACAAAGATGGGGAAGGGTGTTACGTTGTCACTGTCTGAGCTACAGCTTTTGAAAGAGTCATTAGCTAAATTGTCAGGCTTAGATTAATGTACAAAACTATTCTTTAGAGTTGTTTTAGAATAATTACGCAAATGAGTAGCAATATTAAATTTTCTGAGGATTTTTCATAGAATATATTTCGTAAAATTGTTAGACTAACAATAGCAACAATTCATAATGCAGGTGGCGGCTGAACTCCCTTTTGAAAGGGGGTGAGGCGGATGACAGTATTTGAAGCATTCAGTTTGATTGTGCAGTGTAGCCTTTTGCTAATTGCGGTACTGACACTGATGCTTAGCATTATTGTCTCTCAAAATAAAAAGAAATAGCCACCCTGCCGGCTAAGTAAGGTGGCGATAGCTACAACTTTAACTTGGTCAGCCGCTATGATTGCGGCATGATTGTTGCTTTGACTGGATGTTGACGCATCCAGTCTTTTTTATTCTATATATAGTGTATCATATTTATTCGAAAAAGAACATTTTTCTTCATTCAGTGGGCATTTCAAGCCAAGCGTAATTGATACAGTCTTTCTCTCTCGATTAAATGAATTTTGCAATGTCATTTAGCGCTAAACGAGAAGAGCCATAAGCTGGTGATGCTGCTTTTCCGATGGCGATTAAGACGATCGGCACTAGATTATCTGTTAATTCAAAGTGCTTCGCAAAAGCCTCTTTATTGAAGCCACCCATTGTAACCGTATCATAGCCCATTTCTTTTGCTAAAAGCATGATTTGCATAGAAATTAAGCCTGCATCAAATGTAGCTATATTTTTTAGAACTTCTTTAGGAAGATTAGAATAAATCTTTAATGAATTTTCGATCATCATGTTTTTTGTTGCTTCATCCATATAGCCAAGCTCGAAGTTTTTTGTATAGACTTCTTCAACATTATTGTACATTGCTGTATCGCCTAATACCGCAATGATGGCAGACGCAGTTTCTACTTGCTCCTGGTTATTAGCAATTAAACGTAGTTCTTTTTTTACTGCCTCATCTTGGATCACTAAAAAGCGCCAAGGTTGTAAATTACTTGATGAAGGAGCGGTTGTTGCCTCGACAAGTAATTCCTCTATATCTGATTGAGGAATTTTATAATTTGCCTCATACTTACGCACAGATTTACGATCGTGCATTACTTTATTTATATAACTTTTAGTTGTAGTCATCGTTAAAAAATCTCCTTTATATTTATGATATTTTACTATACGATATTCTTTTTAGAATTCCAAGTAAATCGCTCGCCTTAGAGAGTTTTGATTAACTTCTTTCAGCGGATGTCGCGGAATTATGCCGAGGCATAATTGATAATCCGAGGCATAATTGATTATTATTACTTAAATTTAAATGCCTCGAAGTCAACGCTTATATCTTTATTGCGGGATTTCAATTGCTTGGCAAAATGTTTTAGCATTTTTTCAGGGCCACACATAAAAATACTTGTTTGCGGGGGCACTGCAAAATTTTTAAATGAAAGCCTGTCCATTTGGGTAGTATCAATAAAGTTCACTTTGAATTGTTGATTAGTTTCTGCATACTCCTGTAAAAAATCTTTATAGATAGCATCATTTTGACCATGATAAGTGTAAAATAACTCAATATCACGATTTACGGGCTGTGATTGCAAATAAGATAAAAATGGAGTAATGCCTATACCACCAGCTATCCAAACTTGTTGTTGTGTTCCGTTTTCAAAGTTTAAATGACCATAAGGACCATCAAGTGTAACTGGTGTATTCAGCTGAACTGAATCATATACTTTTTTTGTGAAATCACCAATCGCCTTTATAGTGACAAATAATATTTTTCCATCGCCACCTGAAATTGAAAAGGGATGAGGCGCCTTTTCTATGCCATCTTGCAAAATCTTGATAAAAATAAATTGTCCATGACGAAATGGTAATTTTTTATCAAGTGTTAGCTCCAGTTCAATAACATTGGAGCCCAATTTTTTAATCTCCGTAATGTTGCCTTTATATTTAAAAAACATATCCTGATACATCGTCAGCATATATAATGCTGACATAAATCCAATAGTTGCAGTTATTGCTGTAAAAATTCCTAAAGGTGTAGGCTGTAATAAATCGTATCTGCTTGAAAAATAGGCATGATAAATTCCAAATGTATAAGGGATAAGCATTAACCGATGAAAGATCCGCCAGTGCTCATATTTTAGAAATTTAGCAAAAAGCGCAATTACAATTAGCGCTATGAAACCATATTGCCCAAGTGATCCTAGCTCTTTCGCAAATTCGCTGAGTGAAGTTCTTTGTACTTTATCCCAGTGGGGGACCAGACCTTGTAATTGACCATGAATAACCACTAATACTAGTGAAAGTATTGCTACATATTTATGATAAAAATAAACATTTTCTAGTCCATGAAACCAACGTTCAAAAATTTTCATTCTTGTTGCTAACAAAAAGACAAGAAAGAAGCCTGTGATGGCCATGCCTCCAATGATGTGGCTGAGCCTGTTAACTGCCTGGATAGGCTCTATAGGTGTAGCAAAATACCACAGTAAAGCACTACTACTCATTATTAGTATGATAAACAAAATTCCTTTGATAGATTTCATAAATAACCTCCACTATTCATTTTTATCTCTAAGTATCCTATATATACAATAAGAACCTGAAATGTTTCTGATATTTTTAATTTGATATGAAAGTTAATTTCGTCAATAAAAAAGGGATTATACGTTCGGAATATATGTTCCCTTTTGCGCTGAGGTGTGTTAAATTAAGAAGGGTAAAAATATAGAGATATAAGGAGCAGAAGTAAATAATGCAAGGGAATACACATATTATCGGGGGCATCACTGCAAGTCTTGCTTTTGCACAAATTTCTAATGATAATCCGCTTGTTTTAGTAGGGGCGGGCGTTATCGGTGCATTACTTCCAGATATTTGCCATGGAGGCAGCAAAATCGGGAGGAAGTTTCCCATCATATCAAAAACTGTGAATTCGCTGTTTGGACATCGTTCCTTTACACATAGTTTGCTTTTTTTATTTTTGATTTGGATGCTACTACATACATTTATACCTTACGAATCCATTTCGCTAGGTATTTTATTAGGGATGGCAAGTCATATTTTCCTTGATATGGGGACGAAGAAGGGTGTTAAGCTGTTCTTCCCAGTATCCATCTCAGTACGTCTACCCATTACTACAAAAACGGGCAGTAAAGCTGAAAAGGTAGTGTTTATGTTGTTAACGATGCTTTCAGTCTTTTTTAGTTATGAAATGATTGTTAATCTAGTCCAGTCCGTATAACTAAAACAGCCCCAGGATGAGAGTTTCTCATACTGAGGCTGTTTTTAAATGGTGAAAGTTTTAGTCAGCCTGTACTTCTTCGACTGTTTGTTCTACTTCTGCTCGTGACATTTTTTCACGACCTTCTTGCATGGCCTTCAATGTTTTATGGGCTAATGCAAGTGGTAAACGACAGAATAATAATACCGTACGTTTATTAATATCTTTCATATAAAGATCAGCTTTTGCGAGATTTTCCTCCGCATATGCAAATAAATCTTCACGAGTCCAACCATCAGGAACGAAACTTACTCCGCGCTCATCCATATCCTCATGCTGATTGCGTAAAATATTGACTGCTTGGAGACCGCGGCCATAGCCAATAGCTAAATCGCGATCTGTTTGAATGTCAGCACCCCACGCCCAAAGCTCGGACAGCATTGTCCCAACAATCCCTGCAACGTAGTATGTATAATCATCTAAATCCTCTCGCGTATGCACCTGCCAGTTTGCTTTTGCCCATTTTGCCATCCCAAACGCCATTTCACTTGTTGAAGCTTGGACAATTTTACGTGAGCCTTCAGGACAAAACGTTAGCCAATCTGCTAAACGAAGAGATACTTCAGGTAGCTGATCTGCATATGGCGCTAATAATGTTTCATAAGCTTCAGCATTAAATGATTCCTTTAATAACTCGCTTGTTGCATTAAGTAAATCGAATTTCACGTCATTAGATAGGTTTTCATGATCCTCAATTTCGTCTATAGCACGCATTGCTAAATATGCGGCTGCCACAGACAATTTTAAATCATTTTTTAAAAAAGTAATCGGTATATAAAAAGTGCGACTAGTTTCCTTTAAAACCTGCATCGCTTCTTTATAAAGTTTTTTTTGATCTTTCACTTGTATTCCTCCGTTCAAATGGTAACACATCTATAGTATATCGTATCGTAAAAGTGATGAAAGATAAAACAGATTGTTCAATTTATATTCAACTATTTTCAATTGGTAAAGATTAAGACAAAGAGAGGGGAGATAATCGGGTTGCAATTTCACATGACATTTATCGGAACACTTTCAGCAATTATCGCCCAACTTTTAATTTTTAACGACACCCACTTGCTAGAATCGATGATGCATCGAGTATCATTGCATTTTCACTTCTTTTGTGTTTTTATAGTAGAATAATGTTAAAGTTATAAAAATGCGACGAAAATCGTGTGATTAATAGAAAAAAATTGATATTTTTCGTCTTTTTTTCATGAAAGTTTGCTAAGTTATTGCACATTTATTTCAACAGCGTTAAAGTTTAGGAAGGACAGAGATACAACTTCACTTTTCGAGTAATTGCTGCTGACGCTTCGCTTTCGCGCAGAAGACATTTGTTGCTGCCGCTGCGCTTTCGCACAGAAAACATTTGCTGCTGACGCTTCGCTTTCGCGCAGAAGACATTTGTGTTGATTTGCTTTCGGTATTGAAATACAATACATCGGATTTTGGCACAATAACTCCTTGCAAAATCCGTGACATTTGTGGAGGCATGAACGTTATTCAACTGGCTTTTAAACGCCTCTTGAATACAAGCAAAATCTAGTATATATCTCACCATCTGAAATAGAGATTGTACGTAAAGTCAAAGGAGAATGGTATGCCAAAGGCTATAGGTATTGACGCAGGCGGAACATTGACAAAAGTTGCTTATTTAGATGAGCATAATGAGCTCGTTTTAATAACTTTCCCGTCAAATGATTTGCTAGCAGTGCAGAATTGGATTATTAATCATCCAGATATTGAGGATATTGGTGTTACGGGAGGGCGTACAGAACAATTACTGGATGTCATCAAAACAATGAAATCGATTCATTATATAGTAGAGTTTGAAGCCACATTGAAGGGCGTCCGATTTTTATTGCATAAAGAGGGCTACTTCTTCGAAAGAAGTATGATTACTAATATTGGTACTGGTACTTCAATTCATTATATGGAAGATAATACGCATATTCGTGTTGGTGGAACAGGTGTAGGTGGTGGAACATTGATTGGATTGTCAGCGCTTACAACTGGCATCACGGATTATAATGAAATAAGAGAACTGGCCACTAAAGGTAATCGAGAAGAAATTGATTTACTAGTAAAGGATATTTATCAAGGGATGGACACACCTATTGATGGGCAATTGACAGCTAGTAATTTTGGGAAAGTTGGTATTACTGAATCTGTCAAACATCCAAAAGAAGATATTATTGCAACTGTACAAGGGCTTGTAGGTGAGGTTATTACAACACTTAGTATTCAATATGCTGAAGAAAAAAATGCTCAACATATCGTTTATATCGGTTCAACTTTAAGTAATAACGATCAACTTACACGTGTTATTGCCAATTACACACGTACGAAAAAACATACACCAGTCTTTATAAATGACCACGGTTTTTCAGGTGCAGTCGGTGCATTATTAAATATAACTGAATATACAATTGTCTAACTATAATGTAGATTAACGCTCTTTTGAGAAATTTGTGAGCGATTAGAAGCTAAAGGATTTGCATCAACAAATGTAGTTTATGGTATCGGTTCTTATACATTCCAATACAATACACGAGATTCTTTTGGATTTGCAATGAAGGCTACTTATGCAGTTATTAATGGTGAAGAAAAGTTATTATTCAAAGATCCTAAGACAGATGATGGAACTAAACGTAGTCTGCGCGGCAAAGTTAAAGTTTATGAATCAAACGGAAGTATTTCTTACGTTGATGGATTATACAATGAATCAATCTACGATGATGATTTATTAGAAGATGTATTCGTAAATGGTAAATTGGTTCGTGATCAGTCATTATCTGAAATTAGAGCAATATTAAACAAATAGAATCAAATTGAGAGAGTCTTGTTGACTCTCTTTTTTTAATTACCATAAGTACCTTGTATTTCTTATGTTTTTGAACGTTCAATCATGAGATAATTATAGATAAGGAGATGATACAATGTTGTTTACTCCAATAAAACCTATGTTGCTCTCGATGGGTAACAATAATGAAATAATGGATGATCCTGAATGGATTTACGATATAAAATGGGATGGTTGGCGCATCCTTTTGCATAAACAAAATGATCGAATAGAAGCGTATACTCGTCATGGAAATAATGTAACTGCTAATTACAAGCTGCAGGACAATCAATTCAGGAACATGAAGCAATCATTGATTGTGAAGGTGTAGTTTTACGAAATGGGGTATCTGTATTTGATGATTTTGCATATCGAGGTAGACTTTCTAATAAAGAAAAAATTGAACAAGTTGCGATAACTCATCCTACTACGTTTATCGCATTCGACATATTATCGACTGATAAATCCGTTATGAATAAACCATTGGCAGAACGGAAAGAAATGCTTTCATCGATAATTGCACCTTCAAATAATTTGTTGATTACACCTTCAGTTATGGGTAACGGTAATGATATCTTTCAGTTGACCAAAGAAAAGGGTATGGAAGGTATCGTAGGAAAGCGAAGCAATTCTACCTACAAAGCTAAGCATCGTTCGCATAGTTGGTTAAAATATAAACACTTTAAAGTAATGGACACTATTATATTAGGCTATAAAGAAAATCCATTTACAATGATAGTAGGTACGCAATTAAGAAATGGTAATTATAGACCTGTTGCGAATGTGGAGTTTGGCTTTAAACCTGATGAAAAAAGAGCATTTAGAGAAATAGCTAAACAGATAATAGGTAGCGTGGAACGAGATGTAATGTGGCTAGAACCAAGATTATTCTGTAAGGTACAGTATCTTGAGAAAACAAGCACAGGATCATTAAGAATCGTTTCATTTAAAGGATTTAATTTTGAAGTTAATGAGCTTTAAAATACAAAATTAAATAACCACTTAAAAAAGTAGAGAAAAAGCGTATTATAAAAAAAGTTTTGGAACACGCTTTTTCTCTATTTAAATGAATTGAAGATTTAACATATTTTATTTAGTTATTGAATTCTATTCTAGCATCATTAAAAATACTTTCAATTAATTTCAGTTCTGAATCATCTAAGTTTTCTTCATAAATTTCTAATTCATTAGAGTCCAATGGGACTTTACCAACTGTAACACCACTTGTAGCAAATACTTCATCTTGTTCGTCTGTTAGAGATAGTAAATATTCATCACCTTTATTCATTTTTTCATACCCATTAACGCTGTAAATAGTACCTTCTGATTCAAAATTTAATTCTGCAATAGGAATAGTTTGCTCTAGATTAATTTTATCATTGGTAGTCGCATTTTTTACAACTTCAGTAATTTCAAAATCTGCAACTGTATATCCACCAATTACGGCTTCATCTATTTTAGATTTAAATACTTCTGTTCGCACATCCTCTAGTTTAGTTCCTTTAACAATAATAGGTGATTTTTCCGCTAATTCATTCAAATCAATGAAGCCATTCGTTTTAGCTTCGCCATCAATTCTTTTAGGCTTTGAAGGAGAATCTTCTGAAATAATTTTATTTTCATTAGTATCTTCTATAGAAAATCCTTCTGAAATAAGAAAACTACCACTAAATAAAACTATTAATCCGGCACTAATCATGAAAAAATTTTTCTTCATTTTTTAACCTTCCTTTCAATATTTTTTTGCGATTCCAGCTTTGTCATCTTTTAAAGGATAAGCTTTGTTATTAAAGCCTAATTTTCTCATAACTGCTATTTCATCATTTTTTTCTTGTGTGTGACCTAATCCTGCCTCATGACCAACTTCATGAACTACAGTTTCAATTCTTTGAGTTGAATTTAACTCTTCACGCCATTTTTTATAAATAGTGATTCGCCCACTACCAAAACTTTGACCATAAGTATCTCCATTATATTTATCCAAGTATTCAACACTTGCTTCTACACCAGATGCAGTAGCTACTTTTTTTGTAAAATTGATTTCAGGGAGCGCATTCCACGCTAAAATTCCACTTTTAACTTCACCACCTAATTTGTAACTATCAAAAGTAGGGTCTATCCAATAAAATGCATCTTTTGGATTACTAAATTTTTTGCTATTTAATTCATAAGCTTGTCCTTCAGGTACTTGAAAACAAAAAAAGATTCCAAAACATAAAGCTAAAAACGAAAATTTCCTCTTCATACAATCATCTCCTATTTACATAATATAACAACAATACCATATTAATGTAAATTGAGAATAAAAGTCAATAGTGTTAAAATTTAATAAGAAATACAATTAGAAGGGGGGGATTTTTGTGTTAAAAAAAATAATTATTATTTCATTTGCATTGATTTTTTTATGTGTTGGATGTTCTAATGATGCAAAGAAAATTATTTTAGAGATAGCTAATGAAAATGGGGATTTTAAAGAGAGTTTAGAAATCCTAGATAAAGATCAAGTTTCGATAATAAATAAAATTCTAAATAAAGTTAAATGGAAAGAAAAAAGTGAAGAATCATTTGGACTATTAAAGTACAGAATGTCTTTTGATTTTATAGACTCTGATAAGGAATTGAAGTCTTCTTATTATTTAATCTATGTAAATTCAAATGAACAAGTGATTCTGGTAGAAAATGATGTGAAATATACTAAATTATCAAAAGGAGAATCAAAAGAATTACTTGATATACTACCAAATAAATAACAAAAAGGAAAATATTACAATTTAATGACGACTTAACAAGCTTCATAGATAGAAAAACCAAAACATTTTTAATTAAGAACTTATATTGAAGAAATACTTGAATAAAAGAAATACTAGGTTTTCAAAACTAAATATTCACAACTATTGAGAGAGTCTTAAAGACTCTTTTATGTGCGCCCGGCATGCGTATGAACTATAGGGTGCAAGTCCCGAACCCCGAAGACAGAAGTAGAGGTTAGCCAAGAGCAAGGGTGTCCGTGGCGAAGCGGAATCTGGAGGCAAAACACCGGTCCGAGGAACACGAATCTCATATAAGGCTAGGTATGATTGGATGAGTGTGCATAACAACACAAAGTCCATTCTGTCGAAGGTCATATCGAGTAAATGAGGCGGATAGATGGTGTGAAAGTGCATACGCTTACCCGGGGAGTTCTGATGGAAATGCAAAGTACACTTTGTAACCTACTTAGCGATAAGTAGCTGAACCATCAGAAGTCAGCAGAGGTCATAGTACCGTTTACATGGGAAGGACCGAACTATGAAGAAGTGTGGAATAAACTCGAATTTCACTTGTTCGATGAAGCAGACAATCCAAAGAAGGACTTACTTAGTGGAAGAAATGGTGAATCCCATAGGAGACACTAAGAGGGCTGAGAATACAAGTGGCAAGGAGAGACAGAAAAGCATAACGGACAGGGAGATACAAAATCGCTGTCCGTCAGACTTCATGGAACAAGTGACCCGTTTAAGGGAATTGGCAAAAGATGCCCAGTATTATCGAGTTGTAGTTGAAATCTTGTATACTACAGGCATACGAATTAGTGAATTATCTGCCATGAAAAAGGAAGACATTAACTGGTCCGAACGGTCAATTGTAATTACAAAAGGTAAACGTAAAAAGTCTCGAATTGTTCTTTTTACACGAGAATGTGGGGAACAACTATCCAGGTATCTAAAAGGGAGAGAAGACGATATGCCCAATGTATTCGTGAATACAACTGGAAAAGGACCAATCTGCCATAGGACTGTCCAAAAAAAATTAGCCGAGTATGGAGACCAGTTAGGTATGAAAATTACCCCCCACACATTGCGACATACCTTTGCATCTCATTTAGCTATGAAGGGAATGCTGCTCTCATGCATCCAGGTTCTCCTCGGCCATGAGGAAATGCAGCATACGCAACTATATGCAAGGCTCTATGATCATGCTCGTAAGGAAACCTATGATCAATTTATGTGAAAAAGGGAGAATATGATTGTTCACAAAATATAAATTAACGCAAATAATCCACTTCTCTAAACCACCCGAAACCCTTGATATATATAGGTTTCGGGTTTATTTCTTTTTCTAGGAAGTTAATGAAATGTACATTACTAATTAATATTAGTGATGTACATTTTTTTATACTGTAAAAGTTTTAGCAATGTCTGTAGTAATCCCCAAAGCATAAAACCTTCTATCCTGAGCACATTACATGTAGGAGGTGAAGATCCGTGGCCAATAGAAACACCAATGAAAACAACAAAAACAACAATAAAACAATGAATGTTAGAACGCATAATCCCTTTGATACCTACAAAAAAATAGACCTCGATAAATCAAATAGTAATAACAATAACCCGAATGACAATCTCAATGAAGAATTCGCTGCAGAATTTGATGCGAAAGCAAAAAATAAAGATAATAAAACGAACCATAAGAAAAATCAGCAGTCCAACAAAAACAAATAACCAAAGTATGGAGGCTTAAATAATGGCAAAGAAGAATAAAACGAGCTTTAAAAAGAAAAAGAAAGAAGATACACATAAAAGAAATGATCGTGAAGAATATTCAGCAGAATTTAATCAAGTAATTCATAACAATCCTCAACAACCAAAACAATCCAGTAAAAAATAACAAAAACTGCTCCTTAAGGTTGAGAATACTTAAGGAGCACTTATTTTTTGCAGTTTTGGCTACTTTATACCAAAAGAATATGAAAGGTTGATTAACTTGTGGAAATTTTGTGTGAAACTTGGCATTTTTCTTGTATTGTTTGCTGCATTCATAAACACCCCAACAATTACTTATGCTCAACAGGGGATACCAGCTCATGCTCAATGGGGAAAAGTAGCGATAAAAGAGACACATGCAAAGTACCCTCAAGCAAAAATCCTCGATTATTTGCATGAGGGAAGCGAGGTTGTTGAAGACTCCACTATTGAAAAATTTAAACTTTGGCTAAAACAAAGTGACAAGGAATTCGGTGTACATGTTCGAATCAAATATGTAACCAATACAAATAAAGTAGTGAAAATTGAATTCCAAGAAACCACTCCATAAAATACGAGGATGCCTACTTTCGGGCATCCTCATTCCGTTAGCTTTCTAGCTTTTTAATAAATTCTCGCATTAATCCAGGTAAATCTGGCCATGCATGACCACTAATTAAATTGCCGTCTGTGTGAAGATTAGTATCGATATACGTCGCTCCAGCTACTTGAACTTCGGGCTTGCATGCAATATAGGCTGTTAGTTCACGTCCTTTCAGAACTTCTGGAATGGTCGCGAAAATTTGAGCTGCGTGACATACAGCAGCGATTGGTTTATTTGTTTCAAAGAAATGGCTCACTAGTGCTGGAACATGTTCATTTAAACGAATGTACTCTGGCGCTCGTCCACCAGGAATGATGAGCCCGTCAAATTGTGCTGGATCTACTTCTGCAAAGGATGCGTGTGCTTCTAAGCCATATGCTGTACG
The DNA here is from genome assembly GCF_050280325.1 of Lysinibacillus sp. NPDC093216. Taxonomy (NCBI): domain Bacteria; kingdom Bacillati; phylum Bacillota; class Bacilli; order Caryophanales; family Bacillaceae; genus Lysinibacillus; species Lysinibacillus sp. NPDC093216. The sequence goes on from NZ_JBNNVB010000005.1 coordinate 220,373, forward strand.
CTCGATGTATGTATCGACACCATCAACAAAATCGTGCAATACAGTCTGTAATTTCTTCGCGGATGGTGCTGCAATCGTTACATCATAGCCAGCCTCAAGACAACGGTAATAAGGATAAAAAATTTCTAAAGCTTCAACTGCGTCTCCTGCAAGTATTAATACCTTTTTCCCCATGCTTCCATCTCCTTTTATTTGTAATCTATTAGCTTAATTCGACACTTTCAAAAAATTCCCTTCTGATATTTAGTACATCGGAGAGAATCGCTGATAATAATGAATCATACGACAGTCGGCTGGGGATCATTGCTCCTACAATGCACCTTCAAACAACTTGCTTTACAACGAAAAAAATGAAGAGTATAGTATTTATTTAGCTAGGTAAATAAATTAGGAGGTTGCTAACATGAATCCTATCTTTCATGCTTTATTCCAAAAAAGTCGTTATTTAACGAATTGTTTAAATGAAGTACTGAAACAGCATAACTTGTATAGCTCACAATGGGCTATTTTATATTGCTTACATAATCATGGGCCAATGACATTAACACAAATTTGGAAGTATTTAAACGTTGAGGCACCGAGTATAACTAGAGCAATTACTCGACTCGAGACTTTAGGTTGGGTGCTTAGAATTGAAGGTGAAGATAAACGTGAAAAAATCGTTACTTTATCACCATTTGCAGAGGAACATTTGCCTGCTATCACTAAAACCATCTTAGTTTTTGAGGAAGAAATGGTAGGGGCATTGACTGTCGAGGAACAACAGCAATTTATAATTTTATTGGAAAAAATGAAAGGTTGATAGACGTGCAGCAAGAGGGGAATACAAAAATATGGACGAAGCGGTTTATTAGTCTCTTTTTAACAAATATCTCGGTCTTTTTTGTTTTTTATGGATTGGTAACGACTTTGCCGCTATATGCGATTGGTGAGTTGCACCAGACAGACAAGGAAGCGGGATTGTTAATATCAGGATTTTTATTATCAGCCATTATCGTTCGTCCTTTTTCGGGTAAACTATTAGATGTTTTTGGGAAGAAAAAGCTTTTAGTTATTTCAATTATAGGATATTTTTTATGTACAGTTTTATATTTATTTATTCATCCTTTTGGACTTTTACTAGGACTACGTTTTATTCAAGGGATTTTCTTTAGTATTATTACAACAGCTGCTGGCTCTTTAGCTGCAGATATAGTGCCAGCCAATCGAAAAGGTACAGGTCTAGGCTATTTCGCAATGTCTACTAACTTAGCAGTAGTTATTGGACCATTTATCGGTTTGCTACTTATTCAATATAGTAGCTTCAATGTATTATTTATTGTGATGAGTATTTGTATATTAGCAGGGGGCATCCTAGCTGCAACGATAAAAACTGATGATTTATCCAAGCCTGAACATCAGGGTAAATTGACATTTAAATTTGATGATTTATTTGAACGTCGTGCACTTCCAGTTGCGGCGATTGCTAGTTTAGTAGCTTTTTCATATTCGAGTATTTTATCGTTTTTATCAGTCTACGCACAGCAAAAAGATTTAATGGCTGTAGCGAGTCTATTTTATGCAGTTTTTGCAGCAGCAATGCTTATTACACGTCCATATACAGGTAAACTTTATGATACAAAAGGGCCGCAGTTTGTTATTATACCTGGTATTATACTCTTTGCTATCGGTCTTGTTATGCTCGCATTTGTCTCAGGACCAGCATTATTTTTATTTGCAGCCATCTTTATTGGATTAGGCTATGGGGCAGTAACTACAAGCTTACAAGCATTAGCTATACAATCTACATCACATACACGCAGTGGTTATGCAACAGCAACGTTCTTTACGATGTTTGACCTTGGCATTGCGCTTGGCTCATACATTTTAGGAATGGTGGCCGTGCAAGCAGGCTATTCTTCTGTTTATCTAACTGGAGCAGGCTTGCTAGTTGTAGTCTTTATCATTTATTTACTACGTTTAGCAAAAATAAAATCGAAAAAAGTAGCACATGTATAAAGAAAAAACAGTTGGGGAATCCCAACTGTTTTTTTTATTCACTATATACGACCATATCCAGCAAAGTGTGTTTTCCAATAAGAGCTATTAATGTTAGCAATAGAAACACCACCGTCACTTGCGCTAATCATTTGACCATTTCCAATATAAATGCCTACATGTGAAATACCAGCTTTATATGTATTAGCGAAGAATACTAGATCACCTACTTGAGGTGAACATACTTTTTTAGCTGTACTGTAAAAACCTGCTGCAGACTTACGAGCTGTCGAAATACCAGCATTATTATATACGTAAGTGACGTAGCCTGAGCAATCAAAACCTGTACTCGGTTTACTTCCACCAAATGTATATTTTACGCCTAATTGTTTTTTAGCAACTTGCACTAGGTTAGTTGTTGGTTTAGGTGTAACTGTTGGTTTAGCTGCAGCTGTTGGTTTAGGTGTAGGTGTTGATATTGTTGCTGATGTGAGTGGGGTATTGAGGTTTAACTTTTGTCCAACGCGAATTGTCGTAGAAGATAAGTTATTCCATTTCATCAATGTTTGATAAGTAACACCATACTGATTGGCAATCTTCCATAAAGAATCACCAGATTTTACTGTATAAGTTGCCGCTGATGCTGTGTCAATTGTTGAAAAAAGTACAGATGAACTTAAAGCCAATGTAGCTAATTTCAATCCCCATCTATACTTTTTATTCTTTTTCATAATATGTATCCTCCTAATAACTTTAAAAACTTAATACATATATGATATTAACATTGTAATATTACAATAGTATGTCAATAAAATAACATTGAGGATACAAATTATACTAATAATAATTGGAAAATATATTGATTTATGGCTTATCATCAAAAATCAGGGGAGATATTTATATATATATGCCAAGTATGTAAGTTAATTGGATGAGGACTTGGCGATTCCTTATGAGCATGGCATATATTTTGTTTATATATGAAAATGAAGATGATAAAAATTAAAATATTGGGGGATATTAAGTATCTGAATGAAGTGAAAGGAGGAGACCGACTCTTGGTAAGACAAGAGGCAGTCCCTATAAATTAATTTTTTTCATTTTGAATCGCTTTACGTGCAAGTGCATCTGCTGCTTTGTTTTGCGTATCTGGAACCCATTTGATGAAAAATAAATCGAAGCTACTCACAAGTGTAAGTGCCTGCTCAAGATAAGGTTTAAATTCCTCATTTTTCACATATTCTTTTTCCATAGAGGCAACAACAATTTTTGAATCTGAGCGCACTGAGACTAGGTTTGAACCAAGCTTTCGTGCTTCCTCAAGACCGCGAACTAAGGCAGTAAACTCGGCAATGTGGTTATTAGTTTGCCCTATATACTCACTGATTTGTATATGATGGCCTTCTCCTTTAATAAATATCCCAATACCACTTGGGCCAGGATTACCTGCACTAGCAGCATCTATATATACTTCTAACATAAAATCCCTACTTTTTAATTTAGATTATACATTAATTGTACATCAATAGTGCTTTTTCACAATATCTTAGAATTATGCCTCGGCATAATCGCGTCCGGAATCGGCTTTGTCTTGCCTGCACGAGGGCCGACACGATGTCTGTCATTTCGGTAATGCCACAAGACGTGGCGTTTTTACCGATGCAGGTCAGTTAGCCGTTATCGCATGGATGCGATGGTTTTAGGCTAACATCCTCTAAGAACTCCTTTCCGATTCCGTGACATCCGCCAGAGGCTTTGGATCACCAGCTGAAAAGAAAAGTAGCTCAAATCGGCTTTTATCTCACTACCTATAGAGGTGGGGAACTTACTTACCTGTCGCTACAAAAGAGATTTGCTAAATGGTTAAACAAAATAGTTGCTTGTTCAAAATGTTCACTTCATAATAGTAAGAAGCGAAATTTGGACGTGAAAGGAGCGAGAGTTCAATTTGGATAAAGTGACGGTTATGAAAGATATTGATGAACTACATGACACGTATTGTGCTGATTGCTTGGTCATAAAGCAATTACGAAAAGATCGTGGTAAACCTGGAGCTCACCGTTTCTGTATTGAAGCCTGCACTGTAGGAGAGCGACTACAATTTCTCGGAGAAGAGCTCTTGAAGGTGTATAGTAAATAATGTTTTAAACCATTACAGAAATGTTTTACAACTATGGCAAAGTAATCATAGGAACTAAACAGACTATGTTTAAATAAAATAAAGCTTATTTCATATTGCTCAATAAATAATCATATTTACTAAATTCGATGCATAAATAACAATATGTTCGGAAATGATAGTATTGGTTGGTTACCATGGAAAAAGTTACCTTTATTGTTGGCTCATTGCCGATAATAAAGGTAGCTTTTTTCTATGTAAACTAAAATGCGCAACACACTCTAAAATTGCATAGAGTGTGTTGCGCTATTTTAAGCATTATTTAGTTGCAGCATAGCTACTTAAGTCTTGGTAGTATTTTGTGAGAGAGGAAGCTGAAATATCGAACGTCGCCGCAATTTCTTTTACAGTCAGTGATAACGGCTCGAATAGCTCTTTTTCTTGACCATATCGAATTGCGCCGGCAGCAATGGCCGCCTCTTTGCGCGCAGATGGTTGTCCTTCAATTAAATAGTCCTCTAAAAGCTCTAACATAGGAGCTGTTTCACGCTCATTTTGCTCAAGGAAATCTTTTACCTGTGTGATTACATTGCTCTCAAAGTTCGTGAACTCCTCGCCTTTATAACCGTTTGACACAAGTAATTCCCAGAAGGATAAATGCTCTTCTTTTAAGAATGCTCCAGCCTTTTTCTCAGAAGCCTCAAAATTTTTCTTGAATTGCTCAAATACTTTAGCATGATCTTCTGGGAAGAAGATAAGCGTTGATACAGCTAAATAATGCTCTGATTTTTTTGTACCATCTGGTAAGATGAATGCAAAGACATGCATACCTTCAGGGATTGGTTTGTCATTTTCACGACGAATATTAATCTCTTCATTTGTTAACACATGTGTAGCCTTGAAATATTTTTCTTCTACAACTGACACGGAACCAACAAATAGACGAGGTTGTGACCAGCCTTCTAACACATTTACCGTAGAAGGTCTTACCGTTTTTTTCTTTGTTTTCTTTAAGTAACCTTTCCAAATAGAGGGTTCTTGGTGGAAGAAGAAGTCGTCTAACGCGATCGCCTCAATCAGCTCTCTTTGTAGTACGCTCTCTAATTTAGGTTGCCATGTACCTACATGCTCTATATAGGCACGAACATCTTTACGTTCAGGATATTCTAAGTAAAATGTTTGTAGTACACGCTCTAATTCTTCGATTGCTACAGCTTCTACGGTAACCTGTTGTTTACCTTCACAACATTTTTTATATTTTTTGCCGCTACCGCATGGGCATGGATCATTACGTTTTACCATAATTAGAAACACTTCCTTTGAAAATTGTTAGTAGAATTTTGCTAAATAAATTGCATACAATTAATAATAACGGTACATTTGTACGAAGAAAAATGATTGTCTATTTAGAAATATCAAAAAACATAGAAGGACGACCTGATTCTAGTATATGTATGTATTTTCCTGCTTAGAACCTAAAAAAAAGAAAACCATCTACGCTTTAGAAATAGCGTAGATGGTTCTCGCTTTGTTTAGCCTTTGACAGCTTCCATTTCAGTCGTCAATCGTTCTAGTTCATCAATAAGTTGACCAATATAAACAATCGTATCTCGTAGCGGCTGGTCTGTTGTAACATCGACACCTGCCATTTGAGCTAGCTCTACAGGTGATTTCGTACCTCCTGCTTGAAGGACTGCTAGCCATTCATCTACAGCAGTCTTACCTTCTTTTAAGATACGCTTAGATACTTGTGTAGAAATTGTTAAGCCAGCGCTATATGTGTATGGATATAGGCCCATATAATAGTGCGGTTGACGCATCCAAGTAAGCTCTGCACCCTCAGTAATATCGACAGTGTCACCCCAGAAATCTTCTAATACAGAGCGTTTTAATTGATTTAAAACAGTAGCATTCACAGCTTCTCCAGCGTCGATTAATTCATATACTTTTCGTTGATAAGCTGCCTCAAGTAAATGTGTGACGAAGTTATGATAATACGTTTTGGATACAATATTTGAAATTACCCAACGTTTGAAGCGAAGATCATCGTTATGGGTTAATAAATAATTAGCTAGTAGCATTTCATTCATTGTTGATGGTGCCTCGATAAAGTATAACGAAGGACGACTGTTAAAATAAGATTGATTGGCATGTGCATTCACAAAATGCCCTGCGTGCCCAAGCTCATGAATTAAAGTAAATACCTCATTCATACGTTCATTCCAAGACATTAAAATATACGGATGACTACCATATGGACTTGAACAGAATGCCCCAGTCGATTTACCTTTGTTAGGTGCATAATCAATCCAGCGTTCGTTAAACGCCTTTTCGAGCATCTCTTTGTAATCTTCACCCAAAACGTCTAATGCTTTTTCAACATATTCTTTTGCTTCAGCCATTGTTAATTTCGGATCATAGTCTGAATCAAGGGCAATCTTTAAATCAGCAAATGTCATTTTTTCAATGCCGTTTGCTTGTTGAATAAGCTTTGCGTAGCGGCGCATATGCGGAGAAAGCTCTTTCGTAATCAGATCTATTTGACGATTATAAAGCGTACGATCAACATCTTGATCAAATAATAAATAGTCAATGACAGAATCAAAACCTCGTAAATCAGCCATAGTTTTTTCTTGTTGAATGTGAGTGTTATAAATTTTTGCAGTTGTGTGCTGATAATCGCGCAACTTATTCGAAAATGCTTGGAAAGCTGCACGGCGAACATTTGTATCAGCGTCAAACTCCCAATCATTTTCGTATAATACAAAACTAAGTGGATGTTTTTCGCCATTGGCCTCAAACTCTCCAAAATGCATATCTACAAGCTTTGTCGTATTATACGTTTCATATGGTGCATCAAAAGTAGAGCTAAATGCAGCTAGTGCTTTTTCTACCTCTGGATGTAGCTGATGAGGCTTTTGTTTTAATAATTCCTCTATATAGACTTTATATTTAGGGCTTAATGTAGCAGCTTCTTCTAAAATAGACTCATCTAGTGCTAGTAATTCACTGCGTACAAAAGAAATTGTACTACTTATTTTTCCGACTGCTGTACCATATTTTGCAGCACGCATTTGGGCTTCATTATCTGTATGATCAGCTTGATTATTTAAGCTTGCATAAGTACCAATAGGAACTATGCTTTCATATAGTGCTTCATAAGCTGTTAAAACATCAATTACCTTTTGAGCATCCGTAATTGTACCTTGATGCGTGCTTTCGAAATTTTTTGCATCTTCCACAAGCTTCGCTAGAGCAGGTTCAAAATCCGCGTCATTTTCAAGTAAAACTGTTAAATCCCATGTTTGTTCTACTGGTACATCTTTTCGTAATGGCAATACCTCCATTAATTAACACCCCTTTTTAGTAAGTGATTCCATTATAACGAAACTATTTCGGAAAGTGAAATAATTATAGAAAATAGTTTCAATGTTCTTAAAAATATAACAATAGAGTGGAAACTTTGTTCGTAATAGCTATAATAGATTTAAAGTTAAAGGGGGGATGTAGTTATAATGCAGCTAGTTTGGGAGAAACCAGATGTATATAAGCTTAGTCAAGTGAATCAAGATAATCTATGGAAGAAGTTAATTGCGGATTTGTTTGAAGATTTTTTGTTGTTCTTTTTGCCAGACTTACATGCAGAATTTGATTTTTCTAAGCAAGTGGAGTTTTTACAGCAAGAGCTTTTCAAAGAAATAATTGAACATCGTCAAGGGCGCAAGGTAGCTGATCAAATTGCGAAGGTTCATCTAAAGAGTGGGGCAGAGCAATGGATTCTTGTCCATACAGAGATACAAGCAGTAGATGAAGTGCATTTTGCGAAGCGAATGTTTGAGTATTTTTATCGTATCAGTGATCGTTATGGTAAGAAGATTGTGGCCATTGCAATCTTTACAGATACGAGTACCAAAAGCACGAATCAGTATCATGAAAGATATTATGGTACAGAAATAACTTATACATTTAACAAGTTTGTCGTGTCAGATTTTGATGAAGAAGAATTGAAAAAATCACCGAAGCTGTTTAGTAAAGCTTTACTAGCATCAATTTATTTAAATCAAACAAAAAACGAAATGAGCCATCGTAGTGCTTACAAAAGAGCATTACTAAGAGAAGTATGGTTATTAAGTAATGTTGAACGGACAGAGATACGTGCGCTTCTTTACTTCATTGATTATTTATTAAAGCTACCAAAATCTATGTCTGAGCAGCTTTTAAGAGATGTAAAAGACGAAATTAAAGGGGAGGAAGAAATTTTGCATCTAAATAAAGAAGGTTTACCGCCGACACTTGCTGGAGTTTTGGAATTAGAAAGACAGGAAGGAATTGAACAAGGAATTGAGCAAGCCATTAAACAAATAATCAGCGGTTTGATTGAAACGGGTGCTGACGATGAGTGGATTGCTGAAGTTTCAAAGCTTCCAGTGACAAAGATAAAAGCAATTCGTAAGGAACTGAAATAATTAAAAAGTATTAGATCTAGACACTATTGTTGAAAGACAAATGAAACTGCAAAAAATATGTTTAGTCAGCTTGGAAGAGATGTAAAAGACGAAATTAAAGGGGAGGAAGAAATTTTGCATCTAAATAAAGAAGGTTTACCGCCGACACTTGCTGGAGTTTTGGAATTAGAAAGACAGGAAGGAATTGAACAAGGAATTGAACAAGGAATTGAACAAATAATCAGGGGTTTGATTGAAACAGGTGCTGACGATGAATGGATTGCTGAAGTTTCAAAGCTTCCAGTGACAAAGATAAAAGCAATTCGTAAGGAACTGAAATAATTAAAAAGTATTAGATCTAGACACTATTGTTGAAAGACAAATGAAACTACAAAAAATATGTTTGGGTAGCTTGGAAGAGATATGAAAGGTAAAAGAGGGGGAGGAAGAGATTTTGCATCTATTTAAAGAAGATCTACCGCCGACACTTGCTGGAGTATTGGAATTAGTCAGGCGAGAAGGATTTGAGCAAGGTTTCAAAGAAGGTTTCAAGCAAGGATTTGAGCAAGGGAGGAAACAAATAATTACTGGTTTGATTGAAACAGGTGCTGACGATGAGTGGATTGCAAAAGTTTCAAAGCTTCCAATAACAAAGATAAAAGAAATTCGTAAGGAACTGAAGTAGTCAAATTGTATGATAATCTCTTATAGGTTTGTTGTGATTTTTAAACGTCCAATTAATGTAATCCATCTGTTTTTTAGGGCTGGCTATGTAGTGGAAAATGTTTTGGTTTTGTATTTTTTGTATCTACAGATGACCTTAGAATTTTTTTCAATGAAAAAATGTGTGTATAGCAAGCATACTTTGCAACGCATACTAAAGGCTAGAACAACTGGCACATTGGAGGAGAAATAATGTCACAAAACTTAAACAAACAATTGAATAAACTTGTCGCTACATGGTCTGTACTTTATACGAAATTGCACAATTATCATTGGTATGTAACGGGGAATGCTTTCTTTACACTACATGTAAAATTTGAAGAATTATATAATGAAACAACGTTAAATCTAGATGAAATTGCAGAACGTATTCTTTCGAAAGATGGAAAACCAGTTGCTACGTTAAAAGAACATCTTGAGCTGTCCTTTGTAGAGGAAGCAAAAGGGAATGAGACGACAGAGGAAATGGTGGCTACAACCATTGCCGATTTCCAAACACTTATGAAAGCTTTAAATTCAACAATGGAGCTTGCGGCAGAAGAAGGGGACGATCGAACAGAGGATATACTAAATGCTATGTATCAGTCCCTAGAAAAGCATACATGGATGCTGAAAGCCTTCCTCGGACATTAATAACCACAAGTAAATGATAGGCGATGGGACTTCTTAATTCGCACCCATTGCCTATTTTTTGACATTTCGTGAAAAATTAAGACCATTGTTTCAAAAGGTGAAGATGTATCACAAAGATATTACAAATATTACAGTTCGTTAAAAGAATAGGTAATAAGGTTTTTTTCTTGAATAGGAAGGGTAGATACCAAGTAAGCCATACAAATTAGGAGGAATTGAGCATGATAAATGAACAAAACCAAAAAATTGAAGTGGCCCATACAAGGGAAGAAATGCTTCATATTTTAGAAAGTATGCAATTAGATGCATATCAAATAGAGGATATTTACGTTATTGCAAAGGATCCAAGTAAATTTGAAGGTGTGAAATGGGATGCTAATGTTAAAACACATGAGGTTGGGAATTGGGTTGATCAAATTAAGTCTTGGTTTACCGGTGAATCGGCTGTAAAAGAAGGATTTAAGCGATTTGATCTTACGGAAGGTCAAACAGCTTACTATGCTCATCTCGTTGAACAGGGTGTCATCGTATTATTTGCTGAGCATTCAACTAAACGTATGACGGCGTAATATATCGAAATTCGTTTTGATTCACGTGTCTAGAGTTAAATATATAATAAACAGAGTGAGTGCATATGCATCACTCTGTTTATTTTTATAGTAGGATTAATTTATAGCTTTTTCATGTTCATGTTTTTTAATAAAGCGTAATATATGGAGATGCTCCAATTGAGCAACAAGATTACCAATTAGAATAAAGCTACCGCCAATTACTATTTTTACCGTTATTCCTTCACCGATAAACATCATGGCAAACAGCGCTGCGAAAATTGGCTCTAAGGAAAATATTAGTCCTGTATGTGTAGCAGAGGTGAACTGTTGTGCAACAGTTTGACCTACGAAGCAAAATGCACTACAAATGACACCAAGTCCTATAATAGCAATCCAAGAAGTCGTTGTATTTGGAAGTGTTGGTGTTTCGAAAATGAATGTTAATACAAGTGCATAAAGTCCTGCAAAACCAAGCTGGTAAATGCCATAAGAAATTGATTCAACGCTCCGTGTAAATGAACTGTTTAACAGTAAATAAAACGAATAACATAGTGCAGCGATGGCTATTAAAATATCCCCTTTTTGAAAGGTAAATGAACCATGTGCCGTTAAAACTGTAATCCCAATCATTGTGCAAATAATCGCAAAGCTAACTGCTCTTGAAGGTAATTTCTTTTCAATAAAACTGCTGAAAATAGGCACTAAGATAACTGTTAGACTTAAAATAAAACCAGCATTTGATACCGATGTAGTTTCTAGTCCGAATAAACTTAGAACGAACACAATGAATAATAGAAACCCTTGTATAGCTGCATATTTTAATGTTTTAACATCGACTTTAATCATACGTTTATAAAAGATAATACCAGCTACGAAAAATGCGATGATACAACGCAATGCCACCACATTATAAACAGCCAATGTTTCAAGCCCCATTACCATAAAAGTATAAGATAAGCCCCAGAACATTGTCACTATAACCATCAATAAATTTGCTTTTCCTTGGATACTCATTATGCTCACCTACAATCTGTGTACTAAAACAGTTTTTATACTAAAATTTACTATATATCTTGTGTTGTGATTAGTAAAACGAATGTTTATAATGGTTAGTATTAAAAAAATTCATGTATATAGAGGACAAGGCGATGAGTTTAGTCAAATATGAGATTTTGAATAAAGTGGCTGAGGTAGCTAGCTTTACAAAAGCAGCGGAAGCATTGGGATTAACCCAATCTGCTGTAAGTCATGCTGTTTCAAGCTTAGAAAAGGATTTCGGCTTTGCGCTCATTCACAGAAGTCGAGCAGGTGTCACGTTAACAAGTGAAGGTAATGTAATGCTAAGAGCAATGAGACATGTCCTCGATGCACAAGAACTGTTACAGCAAGAAGCTGCACATATACTTGGCGTTACTCGAGGGAAAGTGAGAATTGGTGTAATTTCAAGTATTTCTTCAAACTGGATGCCGGAAATTGTTCGTATTATGGACAATCAATTTCCTGGTATCCAAGTCGAATTGCGCGAGGGAGATTATTATGAAATTGAACAATGGCTATTGAGTGGAGAGGTTGATGCGGGATTTTTAAATGGTCAAAAATCTAAGCAGTTTCAGTTTACCGAACTTCAGCAGGATCCATTGCTGTGTATTGTCTCCGATAAAAGTCCACTTTATAATAAAGCCGAAATTGATATTGTTGAACTAGAAGACATGCCATTTATCATGACTTCATATAAAGGCACTAATGATGTAAAAGAACTGTTAGAGCAATATCACGTAAAGCCAAATATTCGCTTTGAACTATCAGAAGAGGTAGGGATCATTTCGATGATTGCTCACCAGCTTGGAATTAGTATTTTACCGAAATTAGTGACGTATAACTTGCCTCCTACGATAAAAGCTATACCTTTAAAACAAGGTGGCTATCGCACAATAGGAATAGCTATGAAAAATCAGGCATCACCAGTGACCAAGAAATTTGCTGAGATATTAAGTTCCTGGTTAAAAGAGCAAAATATGAAATAGTATTAATTTAACTCCAACCTTATAAAAACAACATTGAAGCATAACATAGCATTACGTTAAAATAGTATTTGTATATTTATCTTCAGCAGATCTTTTTTGTACCGAAAGCGTAGCGACAGGTACAGAAGATTCCCACCTCTAAAGGTGGTGAGATGAATGCAATTTTGATTACTTTTTCAGTGTGTGTCCAAACACTTACTGAAATAGAGGAACTTAGCCTAAGAGAGCCACGTCCTGTGGCAATTTATCTGTGCGAAAGCGAAGCGTCAGCAACAACACACGACTGATTGACCAACATTACGCTGCTGATGCTGCGTTAGTACTACGCTTTCGCGCGAAAAACATGTTGGCCCAAAGCCTCCGGCGGATGTCACGGATTTTCAAAGGAATGAATATAAGGATGTTAGCCTAAAATCTTCGCATCCTGCGAAAACGGCTAACTGACCTGCATCGGTAAAAACGCCACGTCCTGTGGCATTACCGAAATGACCGACATCGTGTCGGCCCTCGTGCAGGCCTAGGCACAATTCAAAATCCGGTCGCATTGTTTATCTGTAGCGAAAGCAAAGCGACAGCTACAATTACGCCAAGGTGAAATTGATTAGAAAAAAGGTGAGTGTATGGGGACATTACGAGGTAAGACCGTACTCATTACAAGTGGGGGAACACTTGAAAAATGGGATCGTGTGCGTGGGCATACGAATTTATCGAAAGGGTCGATGGGCTGTTATTTAGCTGAAGCAGCACTAGAGGCTGGGGCAAACGTATTGTATATGCATGGTTATTTTGCACAGCTTCCTGAGAACAAAGATAAAATGCGTAACATTCGATTTGAAGGTATTGAAGATTTAGGTGAGAAAATTCGACATGCTGTTCAGGAAGAACAAGTAGATATCGTTATTATGGCAGCTGCAGGTTCTGATTGGCTCATTGACAAAGTGTATGATCAATCTGGGAATTTAATGGAGGAAGTAGGTAAAATGCCATCTGATGAGCCACCTATCATTCACTTTAAAAAGGCACCTAAAGTATTAGGTCAAATTAAAGGGTGGCAGCCAAAAGTTACATTAGTGGGCTTTAAACTTGAGGCAACAGATGACGAGGAATTTTTACTGTCCCGTGCACGCCTACGAATGGAATCGGCCAACGCTCAGTTTATGGTAGCAAATAGCTCACAGTCTTTATATGGTGGAGATGAGCCACACTGGATTGTACCGGCTAAAGGCGAACCGATAAAGGTTATGGGCAAGCAAAAGACAGCGAAAGCATTAATGGATCTTTTATAAAATGATTAAAACAAAAACTGTGTAGAGGCAAATTGATCTGCGCAGTTTTTATTTTTTCCCCCGTAAAGTCTATAGTGATACTTACTGGCATAACTATAGACATACTTCATATTCCTTTATTTCTTAGTAAACAACTAAGTTTTGTAATATTTATATTGACAATGGGTTTTCTGAATTATAGAATTATTTGCATGAAACGAAATACCGACAACTAGGCCTAAAAAGAAGCTTTGACAACAAATATTGTAGGTCAAATCCAACAGAGCTATCTAAGGGATAAGTGGGCTATGATTGATGAGTTGGCCTCAAAATATGTTAAAAGAAGGGGTGTATCGGATGACTCAACAGGTAAAGGTAGATGACAAAAAACTAGAGGCAATTGCAAAGGCGATTCAAAATTTGGAGTTTGGAGAAGTACACATTACGATTCAAGATGGTGTCATTGTGCAAATTAACAGACTTGAAAAGCAAAGATTTCCACAGAAAAAGTAAACTGTATAGAAGGCCACAAAAATTATTTCCTTCGTTTTATGTGGCCATTTTCGCAACAGCATAGGTTATTTTATAGAGTTAGCTATTTTAATTAATGTGTAAGGTGTATCGGTATTAGATATTTCTTATAAATACCGAGTAAATATTGCAAATTATTTATTTCGAAAACAAAAAAGTTAAATAGTTGGTTTTCAAAATAAATAGCTTTTGTACCATCTTGAAGAGTATATTCTTTACCTTTAAAGTTCAATTTGTCTTTGAAGTTTATTTTATTTTCTATTGATCGAATCTCAATTTTGTAAATATTTCCTTTTATTTCTTTATTAACAAACATAAGACTCAATGCATCATTCATATTATATTTTTTATCTTCGTAAAATTTCCCAAATTGATGTGTGAAGGAAATCGGTGGCATAATTTGGGGTAACTTTACCGCACATTTACAATGATTTTCAAATTCCTTAACGGACTCTTCTACGGATTTATATCCACCTTCAGCGAATTTTTCCTCAAAGGAAGGAGGAGGGTTTTCGAAATTTGCAGTTACCCATTCATTTGTAGAAAATAAAAAAATAATAGATATCATGAAAAGGATTTTTTTAAACATTTGTAATACACCTCATCTCTTACTTTTTCATCAATCAAACTTATTATTTCGATAAAGAGCGGAAAGATACGTCAAAAAAACAGGATGATTACGACCAATCATCCTGTTTTTTGCGTATATATTTTTGCCAAAGCCTAATCATAAAAACTATTTGGGATTTCACCAATATGTCTGCGATGGTAAAGTAAGGGTTCCTTCTGTGCATTCTCAATTTCTAGGACCTGCCCGATAAATATCGTATGATCTCCAGCATCGATTTGCTGAGATGTTTTGCATTGTAAAATGGCCGCAGTATCATGTAAAACCGGTAGACCTAAAGCTGAGTTTGACCATTTAGCCTGGGCGAAACGATCTGGGATTTTACTTGAAAATAGCGTACATAATTGTTCTTGATTGCTCGCTAAAATATTTACAGCAAACTTTTGAGCCACTGTAAAATATGGATGTAGCTGTGATTTTTTATCGAGCGACCATAAAATAAGGAGTGGATCTATGGAAACTGACGCAAAGGAATTGACAGTTAAGCCAATAGGTTCACCTATGTCATTACAAGCAGTGACAACCGTAACACCTGTTGGATAATTACCTAATGCTAGTTTAAAAGCAGCTACTTTGTCTGTCATTCTAATCACCTCTTCATTGATTTACGAAAATAAAAAATCTTTTTTGATGAACTACTAGCATTGAAATCCTTTTGTTGCCGGGCATTTTAAAAAAGATATCATAAAATATAGTAAGTTCTAATAATTATAATATTCTAAATTTTATTTTAAACCAACAAAACTAACAGGTAAAGTATATAATAGAGAAAAAAGGGGGTTCAGTCATGACTTTATATTTTGACCATCTAGTTCATCAAGTTCAATCACCAGAAAATACAAAGATTTTCTTAAATAAACGTAATATCCATACAGTTAACGGTGGTCAACATACAATGTGGGGGACATACAATACGTTAAGCTATTTTGGATTAAACTATATTGAGCAAATAGCAATTTATGATCGTAATTTATTTGAAAATGCAGTGAAATCACCTTATTCCTTACATTATACGTTTAAACGTGCTAACGAGCGCTATGGTTTTTCAAGAATTGCATTACGTACAAAAAATATTGAAGAAGAGGCACAACGTTTACGTTCACTTGGATTTGAAGTATATGGACCAGATGCTTGTAGTCGTACAAGACCAGATGGCTCTGTAGTAGAATGGAAGCTATTGCATTTTGGGAAGCCAGAGCAGGCAATTGATTTTCCATTTTTGATTGAGTGGACTGATACAGATGAGGAACGTATTGCACAATTAAAAGCAAATGGAGCCATTGATACGAATCAAACTATATCGATGGAATCTGTCCAATTTTATGTGAAAGATGTGCAAGCAACAGTGAATTTATGGAGGAAAGTATTACAACTACCAGAGCCTGAACAACAAGAACAGTTTATCTCCTTACATTTACCAAATATTCGCCTGGATTTTTATGACAAAGTCGCTGCAGCTACTATGACACTAGGTCATTTAAATGAAGGGGCGTTTGGGGTAACACTTATGGATACTGACAGAACGAAGGAAACGCTAGTTTTTCCCGGAGCTTTTTATTGGATCAATCGCTGAAGTTATAGTGTTTATAGCGATAGTACATTTAAGAGCATTTGAAAAAAGGAGCCGTTCATCCATCGAACAGCTCCTTTGAGTTTATACTTTTACAACATTTGACGCCTGTGGCCCTCGATTGCCTTCCACCACTTCAAATGATACCTTTTGACCTTCTTCAAGTGTACGGAAGCCTTCCTCTTGGATTCCCGTAAAATGTACAAATACATCTTCTCCATCATCACATTCTATAAAGCCATAACCTTTTTCATTATTGAACCACTTTACGATTCCCTGTTGCATAAGCATTCGCCTCCCATGCGCTTGAATGTAGAATAAAATCAATTAAGTCGTGACATAAATTGTGAAAATGTGAAAAAATGCATTTTCATTTAGAACATACATGAATTGAGCAATGTTGTCAATTGATTGTCGAAATACTTGAATAACTTACTATGATTTTTTTTACAATAAAGTCTATAATGGAATTAACTTCTTTCAGCAAGAAGTTAAGGCCTCCGGCGGATGTCACAGAATCGGAAAGGAATTCTTTGTGTACGCACAAAGCCGATTCCGGACGCAATTATGCCGAGGCATAATTGATCGACATAGAAAGTAGGATGCCAAATGACAACGAAAAAACAACCTCTAACAGATCTAGAAATCGCGAATCAAGCGGTTATGCAACCTATTACTCAAATAGCGAAAGCTGCAGGTATTCCAGAGGATGCACTTGAACAGTATGGTCGCTACAAAGCAAAAATTGATCCATTAAAAATAACAGCACATGGTGAGGATGCAAAGGTTGTATTGGTAACAGCTATTAGTCCAACTCCAGCGGGTGAAGGGAAATCAACTGTAACGGTTGGGCTTGCTGATGCACTTCATCAATTAAATAAAAATGTTGTTGTTGCTTTACGTGAGCCATCACTCGGCCCTGTAATGGGTGTAAAAGGTGGAGCAACAGGTGGTGGATATGCACAGGTTGTGCCGATGGAAGATATTAACTTGCATTTCACTGGTGACCTTCACGCGATTACGACTGCGAATAATGCATTATCAGCCTTTATTGATAATCATATCCATCAAGGAAATGCTTTAAACATTGACCCTCGCCGTATAATTTGGAAGCGTGTAATGGATTTAAATGATCGCGCCCTTCGTAAAGTTGTTGTGGGTCTCGGTGGTCCTGTTCAAGGGATGCCACGTGAGGACGGCTTTGACATTACAGTTGCATCAGAAATAATGGCAGTTTTCTGTTTAGCTACAAGTATTGAAGATTTACGTGAACGTTTAGCAAGTATCGTAATCGGTTATACATTTGACCGTGAGCCTGTATTCGTGCGTGATCTTCAAGTGGAAGGGGCATTAACATTATTATTAAAAGATGCCTTCAAACCAAACTTAGTGCAAACGCTTGAGGGGACACCTGCCATTATTCACGGTGGACCATTTGCCAACATCGCACACGGCTGTAACTCGATTATGGCGACACAAACAGCTCGTAAGCTGGCAGATATCGTTGTGACAGAAGCGGGCTTTGGTTCAGATTTAGGCGCTGAAAAATTTATGAATATTAAAGCGCGTAAAGCAGGCTTTAAACCAAGTGCAGTTGTAATCGTAGCTACAATTCGTGCATTAAAAATGCATGGCGGTGTAGCGAAAACGTCACTAGTTGGAGAAAACGTTGATGCCCTTTTACAAGGAATCGAAAATTTAGCCAAACATGTTGAGACGATTCGTACATTTGGCGTTGAGCCGATTATTGCTTTAAATCGTTTTATTACGGACACAGAGGCTGAGTTAGAAGCAGTCCTGAATTGGTGTCAAGAAAATCATGTTCGTATCGCACGTACTAATGTCTGGGAGGAAGGCGGAAAGGGTGGTCTAGGCTTAGCTGAACAAGTGCTAGCTGTTCTTGATGAAGAAAACAATTTTTCTCCATTATATGACATAACAGAATCTATTGAGGAAAAAGTACGTACAATTGTGCAAAAAGTTTATGGTGGGAAAGATGTGCAATTTACCGATCAAGCGAAAAAACAAATTGCCCAAATTGAAAAATTCGGTTGGGATTCACTACCGATTTGTATGGCGAAAACGCAATATTCTTTATCAGACCAACCAAGTCTTTTAGGACGTCCAGAAGGCTTTACAATCACTATTCGCGAAGTCATTCCTAAACTTGGTGCTGGCTTCCTAGTTTGCTTAACTGGGGATATTATGACAATGCCAGGTTTACCAAAAGCACCAGCCGCTTTGCGTATGAATGTTGATAATGAAGGACATGCGGTAGGGTTGTTCTAGAGTAAGAAGTACAAAAGAATATATAAATGCAAAAGCTGTTCCTTTAAGTTATAAAGGGCAGCTTTTTTAACTTTTGTTATCGGATGTAACTGAACAATGCCGTAGCATATTAGTTATTGTGAAAAAAGGGGAAGAAAATTAATAGCCCCTATATTCACGAAGGAGAAAACTGGATAACCATAAAAAAATTGCAATTCGAATGATTAAATACATTGTATATTCAAAAAAAGAAAGTTTTCTTTCACGCTTTAGATTTTTTAAAAGTCTTACAGAAAAAATTGAACATAAGAGAAGGAATGCTATAGATATTTGATATATGTTTTCTAACAGGTTTACATTTTCTAATAGGCTTTTCAGCAAGATCATCCTTTCATACTAGAACGTATGAGTTGTCTTGTTTTAGTATGCTGATACTTTAGTTGATTACGAAGAAAAATTGGGAAATGTCATTCATCAGTTGAATGGGGTGCGCATTGTATCGGGTTTAGTGACTGATTACTTATTAGCAAAGGAAAATGGCTTTGATGTAGGTAAATAAGAAATTGGTGGCGAATACAAAGATGATAAGCAGTCAAGATTAGATATTGTTGTGAAAACGCAGGATCAGCAAATGATTAATATTGAAATTCAATTGTCTAATCAACACGATATGTTTAAGCGTACATTATTTTACTGGGCTCAACTTTATACATCACAATGACAAAAGGGTATGGGGTATCATAAACTGCTACCGACGATTATTATTAATATATGTAACTTCACATTGTTTCCTCAAAGTGCATATTATCACAGTACCTTCCATTTATATGAGGATAAAACATTAAAGCGATTAGTTATACAGGATGATGCTTTGGAAGTGCACTTTATTGAAATGAATAAATTCCTTGAACAATGGCATAGAGGAGTTCTTAAGCTTC
Source organism: Lysinibacillus sp. NPDC093216 (assembly GCF_050280325.1). Taxonomy (NCBI): domain Bacteria; kingdom Bacillati; phylum Bacillota; class Bacilli; order Caryophanales; family Bacillaceae; genus Lysinibacillus; species Lysinibacillus sp. NPDC093216. Next base: position 240,045 of record NZ_JBNNVB010000005.1, read on the forward strand.
TGGATGATATTTTAGCACGTTGGTTATTGTTATTAGGAATGGTCGATGCACGAAAGAAAAAGGTCTATAAAAAAATATATCGTGAAATGGAGGAACTAGCGATGAAGGACGAACATTTATTACAGGCATTTAATGTTTGGGAAGAGCTAAGTTTATCACAGGAAGATGTTATAGCTTATCAATCTCGCTTAAAGTCTATCCTTGATGAAGAGGCAAAGTTGGAGGATGTAAAGCATATGGCAGAGCAACTGGGAATAGAGAAAGGAATCGAAAAAGAAAAAGAAGAAACCGCTAATAAACTTTTAGCGAATGGCATGGATATTGATTTTATTCATAAAATAACAGGCTTATCTACGGAGCGTATTGAAGAAATCAAAGAAAGGCTAATTCAAAGTCGTGAAGACAAATAACGAAAAGGTTAACAAAGCTCGTCATGACCCTAAAATCTCACGTGTTCAGAATTTCTTCCTTAGGAATATTTTAGAAGGGGAGTAAGGGATAACAAGTAGCAAGGAAAAGGGAGATAGGAGATATATGTCTTTAAAATGGAAATTGAAGAAAAAATAAAAGCTGCCATCATCTACAATAAATAAGATGGGCAGCTTTTATTTTTTCTTCAGCGGGTTGGTATTACATAACATAACTATCGTTCCTACTTCCTTCATAACTTAATACTTCAATTACGGCTTAAATAAAATTCGGAAAAATTGTTGCCAAAAAAATTCTCTAGTTTTGTTAGCACGACTCTGGATGATTAGACTTTTCGCAAAATGGCAAGAAATTGGTATGCTATTTGCCATTAATGGGAGGAGTTACGTTCATACATATTCAAGATAATGAATAGAAGAAGGTAACATCGATTAATGATAAAAATATCACACGCTTGCTACATATGCTCAAAGCTTTCTAGGTCGTGAAAAGCTTGTTTGTTCACTTATCTCGAAATGTACATTCACTATGCGGGTTAAAACAAAGAATTTCTAAGGGAAAGTGTTCACTTTTATTTGTTTAGATGATTGGTTTTCACTTTACGCACGTCATCTTGCAACACAGTATTCAATTTTAAAGCCCGCTGAAGTTGTTTAATCTGTTAAAACATAGTTCTTGTACATCACTGAAATAGTGAGCCTACAGAACAAAAATAGTTGTTCTGTACATTTATCTTACAATATTCTGAAAAATTAGTCAATTGAAATCAACTTCTCAAATTGATTTTTTTGTTAAATTTAGAGGTTACTTAATTACCAACAATTCTAAGCAATACCGTATAATAAAGGATGAAGGGACTGAACTAAGAATATGAACAATTTAATGGACAAAGTACGAGGGATTTACGAGCAATTTGATGCTAGTCATGATTTTCAACATATTGAACGTGTTTATCAAAATGCGTTAACGATATTACAAACTGAACCGGAAGCCGATGCAGAGGTCGTGGAAATTGCTGTGCTGTTGCATGATGTTAGTGATAAAAAGTATACCGATAGCAAGGAGCAAGAGAATAAGCTAATTGCCGAGCTGTCTTTAAGCGAGGAGAAGAAGCAACATATTCAAGATTGCATCGCACAAGTATCGTATAATGGTGGCAATGAGCTAGAAGCAACTTCTCTCGAAGCAAAAATAGTACGAGATGCAGATCGTTTAGATGCGATTGGAGCAATCGGTATTGCGCGCACATTTGCTTTTGGTGGAGCTAAGGGTCGAAAGCTTTACGACAAGGAAGAGAATGCACGTACGGATATGACAGAAGAGGAGTACCGCAATAAAAATACATCCTCAGTTACCCATTTTTATGAGAAGCTATTATTGCTGAAGGATTTAATGATTACTGACAAGGGCAAGCAAATGGCTGAAGAACGCCATCAATTTATGGTACAGTTTTTAGAGCAATTACAAAATGAAATAGGTGAGTAATACCTCACGCTGCTAAAAAAATCCGTTGTCTATTTCAATAGACAACGGATTTTTAGGGTTAAATAATGTTGATTCATTCATTCATTTACTTCGGAAGGAGTATTTTTTTGATTCAATTTTTTTTACGTAAAATCTACTCAAATATTATTGTGTGAAAATAAGGTTACCTATATTACATAAAAAACCGTTGCATCATCCTATAGCTCTGAAAATAGTAAGTGAGATAGCGTTGTGCAAATAAGCTTGGGATTTTTTTTATATAAGACATTTTTTATTTTTGAATACTCTTTCGTTTGTTTGGATAACATATTTTTATCATAATATTATAATTAGTTTAATTTAAAATAGTAAAAGTAGTGAACATAGTCGAAAGGATTAAGGAAATTGCTCATTATGGACAGGTGTTCCTGTTGTAATTAGGCGAGGTCTTAGGAAATAAAACTAAAAATCTCTAGGCGACAGATGCAATGTGGGTAAAAACAATTTCAATAAATTTGGAGGAAGAAAATGATGACAAAAGATTTTTACACTACACTTAAAGAAAGACGTACTTACTACGGAATTAATAAAGAGGTAAAAATATCTGATGAAAGAATTAAAGAAATTGTAGAATTTGCTGTGAAATATACCCCGTCAGCATTCAATTCTCAAACTGCACGTATTGTTGTATTATCAGGTGAGGCACATAATAAATTGTGGGATATCACAACTGAAGTATTAAGAAAAGTAGTTGGAGATAGAGACTTTTCAGGAACTCAACAAAAAATGGATTCCTTTAAAGCAGGTTATGGTACAGTATTATTCTTAGAAGATGAAGCGGTAGTTAAATCACTTCAAGAGCAATTTGCCGCCTATGCTGAGAACTTTCCGATTTGGTCAAATCAAGCATCAGGTATGCACCAATTAGTTGTGTGGGCAGCGTTGGAAGCAGAGGGATTAGGAGCTTCTTTACAACATTATAATCCACTAATTGATGATGAAGTGAAAAAAGAATGGAATATCCCTAATAATTGGAAGCTTATTGCGCAAATGCCCTTTGGCAATCCAACGGTAACACCAGGCGAAAAAGAATTCCAACCACTTGAAGATCGAATAAAATTTCACAAATAATTATCTGCTATGTATATGATATACCAAGCAGTACGGCACTGAGTGTCATTTTTGAGACAGTAACCTTTTTACAGCCAGTTGAAGGTATTGAACCAACGACTGGTTGTTGTTTAATTTCGGCTTTTAATCCGGATTTCTGAGCGTTGTAAATACGCATTTTTTTGACGGTACCTCTATATGCATCATTTTGCAATTACGTTAAAATACAATCTACAAAATGTAAGAAGAGTCCATTTTGAACAAATGTTCAAATGGATTCTTCTTTATTTTAGCTGTTTTCGTAAAGATTGTTGCTCTTCAACTAACGGTGCAGGATAGTTCAACAAGGAGCGATTGAAATACAATAAATATGGAGTTTTGGGAATAATGATACTAAACAAATTTAAGGAGAATCAGAAATGAAAAAATTGCTTTTTAGCCTTATCTTCGTTTTAGTAATTCTTCCTTCACAAACACACTCTGAGAATAAAATTGAAGAGTTGCCACCTTGTTCAGCAATACTTGAACCAACAAAAAACGTACCTAAAAATGCCAGAGGAGTAGCACTGATTTATAATATTGAAAGAAAGTTTAATGATGAACGAACAAGTCTCAGTGTTCACGCACTTCATTTACCAAAGCCATCTAGTTTTGGGGATTATGATGGTTATGAAGTATTAGCATATATTCCGAAAGAAATAAGTTGGATTTTCTCATTGTCTCCTTTAACTAAATATGGAGAAACTACTTGGGCTGGGAATTTGGATGAAGTTTCTCCTATAATGCGACCTACTCGTATCAAAGTTCGGACAGTCAATACAAAGACAAAGAAAACGGGTCCTATTGTACTTGAAAAAATACTAAAACCTTGTTGAATAAACGGGGGCTTTAGTTAAATATTCGATTTACGAAATATCAAACATAAATACAAAGTTGATTCTACACATTTTGTAGATTAACTCTTTTTGTATGCTTTAACAGCAACAATCTTTTAGAAAACAGCCTTATTTTAAAGTAACCTTTTATATATCAATGGTATAAAAGTTTTTGCTTCGTTTCATATTACTATTATGTTTTAAGCAGGTGGAAACCCGTATGGGCCGAGTTTTTTATCATAGGTGAGAAAAAGCAAAACGACAGCTTACAGCAATTTACTGTTGGAATTATGTTAGGGATGGCGAAAGTATAACGAGGAGGACCTTAAATGTATCCAGATTTAGAAGGGAAAGTTATTGTTATTACAGGTGCTTCAACAGGATTAGGAAAAGCAATGGCATTACGTTTTGGCGAGGAAAAAGCAAAAGTTATCGTGAATTTTCGCTCAAATGAAAAAGAGGCAAATGCTGTTGTTGAAGGAGTGAAAAAAGCAGGTGGGGAAGCGATAGCTGTAAAAGGAGATGTGTCAGTTGAAGGGGATGTCATCAACCTCGTCCAGACTGCTGTGAATAAGTTTGGAACCCTCGATGTAATGATTAATAACGCTGGAATAGAAAATCCAGTACCTTCACATGAAATGCCGCTTGAAGATTGGAATAAAGTAATCAATACGAATTTAACAGGTGCATTTTTAGGAAGTAGAGAAGCGATTAAGTACTTCGTCGAACATGATATTAAAGGGACAGTGATCAATATGTCCAGTGTTCACGAAATTATTCCATGGCCTTTGTTTGTTCACTATGCGGCTAGTAAAGGAGGCATTAAACTGATGTCACAAACATTAGCATTAGAATATGCCCCAAAAGGAATTCGTATCAATAATATCGGGCCTGGTGCGATTAATACACCTATTAATGCTGAGAAATTTGCCGATCCCGAAAAACGTGCAGATGTGGAAAGTATGGTTCCAATGGGGTATATCGGAAAACCAGAGGAGATTGCAGCAACAGCAGCATGGCTTGCTTCATCCCAAGCTAGTTACGTAACAGGAATCACTCTATTTGCTGATGGTGGAATGACCTTATACCCTTCTTTTCAAGCAGGTCGTGGGTAAGTAACGGAAAATGGAAATGGGGTTATCTGCCCTATTCAAAGTGGTTAAATTCTTATAATACTTCATTGTTGCGTTTGTTGATTTAATAAAAAATAGCATAAATAAAAACTGGCATTGGAACCTAACAGACATTTAACCTTCTTCCAATGCCTTTCTTTATTTTACATATACTGAATAAAAAATTAAGACAGCGTTATCGAATTTCCTATATTGGATAAATTAAAGTAACTTAAATTATCACATTTTGTTAACGCATCTTTTTTAAGTTTGAATTAATAATCGATATTTGGTTAATCTGCTGGTCTTGGACCTCTTTCGCCCTGTGTATTTTCCAAGGTAAAATAGGCCGAACTGTAATGTCTTCTATTACTCGAATTTGACAAGATAGCCGCAAACAGTCTTCATATAAATTCTCATCAATATTTTTAATAGAGAAGGCGTGTTTTTCTATTTTTGAAATATCCTTATATTCACCAGCTAATACCTCCACTCTACAAGTTGTGCATTTTGCTATTCCGCCACACTGATGAAAAATGTTTATATTATTATCTTCAAGAGCTAGTACTAATTTTTTTCCTTCCTCTACTTCAAAGGTTTTTCCTCCAAATACGGTGACAAGTGGCATCTATGAATTCTCCTTTCAATTAATGGGGTTTTAACGCAGTAACTGTTACTATCAGTTTGGATTGATCCAGCTATTCTCATACAGTTTAAAAAGTTTTACCTAGCCCAGGAAGTTTGTATGGAGGGAAGCGGTTTGAAGGATAATCATATGGTGGGTAGCCATAGGAAGGGTTCCCAAGCATGAACTTGAAGGAGCGACTTGGTAAAACCTAAAGACTTCGTGTATCTTATCAATGGATATTGCACATGCTAATCTTAAAGTAACTTTTTTCCAATAATATTAACAAAAAGGGAAATATTTCTGAACCGAGATCATTTTTTTCTTAGTAATGAGTTAAAAATCTTTTCATTCATTATATAAAACATATATAATTACTTATGTTTTTTCGACAATGGGGATCTTGAATTAGGTCTATTTTTCTTTCGAATATTAGATCGTGGGAGAAATCTCCTTTTAAATACATTGGGGTAATCGTCAAAGGAGTTTTAACATCATGAAAGAAGCAAAAAGCGCAGTCAAATGGATTCCTTTCCTCATTTCCCTTGCTGTTGGCGTGGCTATCTGGTTTTGTCCAGCGCCTTCAGGAGTAGATGAAAAAGCGTGGCATCTGTTCGCTATTTTTGTTGCGACCATTATAGGATTTATAACGAAACCGTTGCCAATGGGAGCAATATCATTTATTGCTATGGCTTTGATTGCCATAACAAATACATTAACTATTGAAGAGACATTAAGTGGTTTTGGTAATTCAACGATTTGGCTAATCGTTATTGCCTTCTTTATTTCTCGAGGATTTATTAAAACGGGACTAGGGGAACGAATTGCCTATGTATTTGTTCGTCTTTTTGGGAAAAAAACTTTGAGTCTGTCCTACTCATTACTAGCAAGTGACTTAATATTAGCACCTGCTATTCCTAGTAATACAGCTCGTGCTGGTGGTGTTATATTCCCAATCATCCAGTCATTATCTCATACCTTCGGATCTAAACCAGAAGATGGGACAGAGCGTAAGATGGGTGCCTTTCTTTTGAAGGTAGGTTTTCAAGGGAATTTAATAACATCTGCTATGTTTATGACAGCCATGGCAGCGAATCCTTTAATTGTTAAGCTAGCAAGTGATTCAGCTGGAGTAACTATTACTTGGTTTGGTTGGGCAGTAGCCATGATTGTCCCGGGGCTAACCGCTTTAATCGTTGTTCCTTATGTTATTTATAAAATTTATCCGCCTGAAATCAAGGAAACACCAGAGGCAGCAGCTATCGCTAAAAAGAAGCTGGAAGAATTCGGTCCTCTGAAAAGTTCCGAAAAACGAATGATCGTAGTATTTGTTGCTGTGTTATCGTTATGGATTGGCGGAGACTACTTAGGCATTAGTGCTACTACAGCAGCTCTTATAGGACTTTCATTGCTGTTATTGTTAGATGTATTAACATGGGCAGATATTAAAAAGGAAGAAGGAGCATGGGACACACTAATTTGGTTTGCAACGCTATTTATGATGGCATCTTTTATGAACAAACTAGGGTTGATTCCGTGGTTTAGTAATGAAGTTGGTGGACTTGTATCTGGATATAGCTGGATATGGGCGGTTGTCATATTAGCTTTAGTCTATTTCTATTCTCATTATTTCTTTGCGAGTTCCACTGCGCATATTAGTGCGATGTATGCAGCATTTTTATCTGTTATGTTGCAAGCGGGAGCACCTGCTATGTTGGCAGCTATATTATTAGCGGCATTTAGTAATTTATTTGGCGCCACTACTCATTATGGTTCTGGTCCAGCACCGGTCTTCTTTGGTGCAGGCTATATTGACCAAAAGAAATGGTGGACAGTTGGATTTGTAGTTTCCGTAGTTACTATCCTGATTTTTGTTATAGTAGGAGGACTATGGTGGAAGCTTCTTGGTTATTGGTGAGTTAGCTTCTGTATCCGGATAGAAAATATTCTATCCGGATATTTTTTTGAGATTTTTAACGCTTCTTCATTTGGATTTAATGGAGAGGCGTTTTTTAGATAGGTAAGAAGAGTTTGTTGTCCTTTGTTTACCTGTCATTTGGTGTTATGATAAAAATGGATAACAATAATAAACTACATATAAAAGTAGTATGGACACTAAACAACACCTAAATGAAAGAGATGGACAAGTGTAATGAGTCATTTAATTGTACAAAATTTAACGAAAACAGTGGGCGATAAAACGCTCTTTCAAAATATTGAATTTACAATTTATGAAGGGGAGCGAGCTGGGCTAATTGGTATTAATGGTACTGGTAAATCCACATTGCTTTCTATTTTAGCAAATGAAATCGAAGCGGATTCAATGGAAGTTGACCGCCCAAATAAATATCGTGTTGCATATTTACCACAGGAGCCTACTTTTAATGGTGGTGAAACTGTGTTACAGGCAGTGTTTGCAGGGGATTCACCTATTTTAAAACTGAATCGTGAATATGAGGAAACGGTTGCTGCACTTGCATTAAATCCGACTTCAGAAAGTTTACAAAAAACGTTATTTAGCTTGCAACATCGTATGGATGAAGAGCAGGCATGGGATGTCAATGCACTTGCTAAGACAGCCCTTACGAAGCTTGGAATTGAAATGTTTGATAAAGAAGTATTAACACTGTCAGGCGGTCAACAAAAGCGCGTTGCTTTAGCTAAAGTTTTAATTGAGCCGGCAGATCTTTATTTATTAGACGAGCCTACCAACCATTTAGATGTGCAGTCAACAGAGTGGCTGCAGGAAATGGTGTTACGATTAAAGGGAGCAGTGATATTTATTACCCATGATCGTTATTTTTTAGATGAGCTGTCTACTCATATTTACGAGCTAGCTGATCAAACATTATACCGACATACTGGGAATTATGGGGATTATTTAGAAGCACGTGCTATTCGTGAAGAAATGAAAGCAGCCTCCGCACAAAAAGACCGCAACCGCTATCGCTCAGAATTAAAATGGATTCGTCGTGGAGCAAAAGCGCGTTCTACGAAGCAAAAGGCACGTATCCAGCGCTTTGAGCAGTTAGAGGATAACTTAGAGCGTAAATCTGAGGATATTTCTCTTGAAATTGGCTTAGCAACAACTCGTCTTGGCCGGAAGGTTTTAGAGGCTGAAAATATTTCAAAGGCTTTTGGCGATCAAAAAATCCTCGAAAACTTTTCATTTTTACTGCAGCAGGGCGATCGTATTGGAATTATCGGAGCCAATGGTGTAGGAAAATCAACATTATTGAACATGTTATCAGGAGAGCTTACACCTGATGTTGGTGAAATTCTTGTTGGTTCGACAGTGAAGTTAGCGCATTTTAAACAAACTTTACCAAAAATGAATGAAAATGAGCGCATGATTGAATATATCCGCGAAGCTTCCAATGATATTACAGATGCAGAGGGTGTACGCTATTCGGCTGCTCAAATGTTGGAGCGTTTCTTATTCCCACTTCATGCACACGGTACACCTATCGGTAAATTATCGGGTGGCGAGCGTAAACGTCTGCATTTATTACGATTATTAATGGAGCAACCAAACGTACTGTTACTAGATGAGCCTACAAATGATTTGGATATTGAAACATTAGGTGTACTAGAGGATTTCATTGAGCATTTCCCTGGAGTCGTTATTACTATATCCCACGATCGCTTTTTCTTAGATCGAATTGCGAAAAAGCTGTGGATTTTAGATGGTCTTGGGCATGTTAATGAGACGCTTGATATTTACAGTGAATATTTACAAAAGTGTGAACAGGAAGCCGCTGTAAAGGTAGAGTCGCCAAAAGTCGAAAAAACTAAGACTGAAAAACCTAAATCGGACAAGAAAAAATTATCCTTTAAAGAGCAAAAAGAATGGGAAACGATTGCTGATGAAATTGAAAAGACGGAAACAGCGATTATGGTGACAGAAGAAGGTATCGCCAACGCTGGTGCTGATTTTACAAAGCTACAGGAATTAACGGCGAAGCTAGATGAGTTAAATGCACAATATGAACACCTTATTGAAAGATGGTCATATTTAGATGAAATCGTAAATGGATAAGGAGCAATAGACATGAAGATTATTACAATTGAACCGACACCAAGTCCTAATTCTATGAAGATTGTCGTTGATACAGAGTTACCTTTTGGCAAAAGCTATAATTTTACAAAGGATAATAAAAATGAAGCAACTGGTGAAGCAGCAGCGATTTTAGCAATCGAAGGTGTTAAAGGAGTTTATCATGTAGCAGACTTCTTCGCTGTTGAGCGTAACGCAAAGTATGCATGGGAAGGTATTTTAGCAAGCATTCGCCAAGTGTTAGGTGAAGACGTACAGGAAGTAAACAAAGAACAAGTAGCCAATGAATTTTATGGTGAAGTGTACGTTCATGTGCAATTTTATAAGCAAGTACCACTTCAAGTAAAGGTATTTGATAATCAACGTGAGCACCGCGTAAGCTGTGGTGAGCGCTTTGTGGAAGCTTTTAATAAAATTCTTGAGACAGCAGTTGATGAAAATTATATTTTCCAACGTAAATGGATCGACTATGGCGTACGTTATGGAGAGCTCGAGGAAATTGCGGAAGCAGTAAAACAAGAAATCGATGTGACATATTCTGAGGAACGTTTAACTGAGATTGTAGCAACAATTAATGATTCTGAGAAAACTATTAAGAAGCCAGCTAAACTAAAAATTACTGTTGAACAGTTTAAGCAACCAGAATGGGAAAAACGTTTCCAATTGCTTGACCAAATGGCAGATCCAGAGCTAGATGATTTACCGCTTTTAGATTTGGCGTTACAAGATGAGCAAATGTCTATCCGTCGACTAGCAACCGTTTATTTAGGAATGATTGAAGATGTAGCAGTCGTGCCATATTTGGAAAAGGCATTACAGGATAAAAGTGCAGCGGTCCGTCGAACTGCAGGAGATTGTATGAGTGACCTCGGCTTCGTAGAATTTGAAGACGCGATGCAACAAGCATTACAGGATAAAAACAAACTTGTTCGTTGGCGTGCAGCTATGTACTTATATGAGGTAGGCACTGAGAACTCATTAGCAGCATTAAAGGCTGCTGCAGAAGATAAAGAGTTTGAAGTAAAGCTACAAGTAAAAATGGCGATTGCCCGCATCGAACAGGGTGAGGAAGCAAAAGGTTCTGTTTGGAAACAAATGACAGAGTCTCGCCAGCAATAATGAGAAACTTTAATCAGTGACCCGATAATGTGGATAAAAGAAATAAACCAGCTCTCTGCTATGAATGTAGTTCAACAGAGACGCTGGTTTTCTTTTATTGTTGCTTTTTCTGAAAAGTAAAATCCCCCCTAAAATTCACTTTTCCAGCCGGCAAAATGTCGATAAGTCGCTTGCAAGACTACAATTCTTTAGGAAGTTCTAATTTGTCCTAAATCTTCAAATGCCGTAGCACAATGTTTTTAAAACTAGGCGGTTTTCTCAAAGTTTGTTACATCTGGTTTGGCTATCTTCTTCCTCAACTATAGCACCTCGATAGTTAAAGAAGGAAGTATTTAAAAATCAAAGTTTCGAACCACACCAAGGACAAAAATCAATGCTAATAATCGACATCCCACCATCATGTACCCATCATGTATTATCAAACCGTAGTCATTATTTTGTTCATAAAAAATGATTATTTTATCAGGACATTCAAACGGATTCTCATGTATTTCACACTTGAAATTTGCATGAAAAGTCATATCCTCACAACAATGTTTTTTCATAATTTCATTTCCCCGTATTTAAGTAAAGCTACTCGTTAGTTGAAGCAGTTTATAATTTCTGTCTTATTTTTAAAAATGACTAACTTGTTATTATAAGGAGTTAACATTTCAAAAATTTCTGACTTACTTTTTTATTCAAAAATAGAATTATAGTTGAGTTAATTTCATAATTCTAATCCCTTTAGCATCGGGGGTTCTGAAACAATAAAAAACGGGCACCTCCCCAAATTCGGTATAATGGTAGCGACGAAACTAACATACTGAATGAGGTGAATGCCCTATGACTATTGTAAAACAAATGAGCCTATTTGACATCCAAGAATTATTGGAAATGGAAAGTTCCCGTCGTTTCGATGCGATTTTTGCCACTTTCGACGTACAACCGATTTTTCAGTTGTTTTTAAAAAGGACATTGCGTGGTGCC
>NZ_JBNNVB010000006.1:0-73545 GCF_050280325.1 Lysinibacillus sp. NPDC093216
AAACAGGCTAGAGAGTCGTTTAAAACATTATACAAAATATAAATTATTAATCATCGATGAGATTGGTTACTTACCTATTGATCCAGAGGATGCGAAACTGTTTTTCCAGCTTATTGATGCCCGTTATGAGAAACGTAGCACAATTTTCACAACGAATGTGAACTTCAAATCGTGGGATGAAATTTTTCCTGAACCGAAGTTAGCAAACGCGATATTAGATCGTATTTTACATCACGCAAGCGTTGTCACAATCGTCGGTGATTCATACCGATTAAAGCATCATTTAACATCGGAAAACGAGTGATTTTGTACATCCTTAAACGAGCGAAAATGTACATATTGGTGTTGACATTTATAGCCAACAAATCACTGACTGAGTTATAACTACTAAAATCATTATCTATTTCCATTTTCATCTCACGATTCTTGCCTACACCATAAACACGTACTAGCCAAATTTCATCCTTATACTGAATGAATTTTTCTAATTCAGGCTAAGCCATACGTGCAGAGATTGGTCCTCCTGACATTTTAGACGTCCCTGGGTAAGTGCACACCCTTGCACTCGACTAACTCTCTACTTCTGTATTCGGCGTTCGGAACTTACATCCTATCGTTCATACACATGCTGGGTACAAAAAAAAGAAGAAGTAACTAAGTTACTTCTTCTTTTTTTATAGACATGTCCATTTGTCTTATACTACGCCATTTATAAACTTCCGAGGTATAGCTGACTCCCTTTTCAAATACATGGTGCCAAAAAAGTGTTTTACATATTATTTTCCTAAGAAAGAATTTAACATCCATATATGTTTTCAAGAGTTGAATATATAGCCAAAAGCATATCTCCAGTAATTTCATCCTTTACGGATTTCGCAATTTCCATTCCCTGTTTTAATTCAGTTATCATTTGAGTAAAGTCATTGACTGTTGATTGTACCATTTGTTCTGCTGTGTCATTTCCTTCTGCTTCTTTAATCTATGCAATCTCCAGTACCCCCTTCATTGTTAAAGATGGTGCCCTATCAAAATTGAATAATGTACTGTTAAATTGTTGGTACCAGTAAACTAAAGCAAAATAATTGAAAGCAAAGAAATTTCATATTAAAATAACATATAGATTATCGATAATCTATAATATATAACATTTTTACTAGCCACTCTATACACCCAGCTATTAAAATAAAGAGACATTAATTTATTGGAGTGGTTTGATGGGATTTAGTGAAAATTCAATTTCAAAAAAAACAATTGCAGAACAAATAGCAGAGCAATTATTATTTCGCATATTTTCAGGTCATTATGTACAAGGTCAGCGTTTGATAGAATCGGAAATCGCAAAAGAGCTACAAGTAAGTCATGCACCTGTCCGAGAGGCTCTATATCTTTTACAAAAAGATGGTGTAGTTGAAAAAATACAGCATAAAGGTGTAAGTGTTAAAATTATTTCGGATCAGGAATTGAAGGATTATTTAGAGACGCTTTATCACTTGTTGGATATTGCACTTACAAAGTGTGAACAAAAGTGGAATGCCGATTTTCAAAATGAACTATTACTTCGTTTTGAAACCATGAAACAAAGAAAGTCCGTTGAAAATATTTACGAGTATGTTGTATCGTTTGCCCACTTGTTAGAATTGTTTTTTGTTATTACAGGAAATATTGCGATGTTACGTTTCTTTAAAGAAACCATATTTGTTACAAATGTCGCAGCACAAACTAAATGGAAAATGAATCTAGTTGAATCCTATCATATGTCCATTCATACGTTTATCAAGTGTATAGAAGCCTCGAATTTTGAAAATGCACGAACGGCTATTAAAGATGTTATTTTATGGCATCATTTTAATTAAATTGTTTGGGGGCAAGGTATATGAAAGCAGCAGTTTGGCATGGTGTAAAAGATATTAGAGTTGAAGACGTTGAATTACGAGCTTTAAGAGAAGATGAAGTGAAAGTAAAAGTAGCATGGGCCGGTATTTGTGGAAGTGATTTACATGAATATCAAGAAGGACCAGTATTCATACCAGTTGATCAAAAAGCGGATTTAACTAAAGAAATTGCACCGCTGACAATGGGGCATGAATTTGCTGGTGTAATCGAAGAAGTTGGTTCTATGGTTACAAACTATAAAGTAGGAGACCGTGTGGTAATCAATCCTACATTAACATATAGAAAGAAACATGAAGATATAGATCGCTATGATGGATTTAATTTCATCGGATTACATGGAAACGGTGGGTTTGCAACATATGCTAACGTACCTGAATCAAATGTACATCATTTAGCAGACAACCTAACATTACAAGATGGTGCTTTAGTAGAACCGATGGCTGTAGCTGTACAAGCTGTTAAAGATGCTGGAGTTACTTTAGGAGATTCAGTTGCAATTTTCGGCGCTGGACCAATTGGATTATTAACAGTAATCGCTGCTAAAGCATCTGGTGCAAGTAAAGTCATCGTATTGGATTTATCTGATGATCGATTAGAAAAAGCGAAAGAATTAGGTGCAACCCATATTATTAACTCTGGTAAAGAAGATCCTGTTCAAGCAGTTCGAGCTATTGTACCAGATGGGGTGGATGTGTCCTTTGAAGTTGCTGGAGTTGCGCCTACTTTTAAACAAGCTATTGATGTAACAAAAGCACGTGGTAATATGATGATTGTTTCTATTTTTGCGAGACCAATTGAGTGGAATCCAATTCATCTTACAAACACTGGAGTGAATATCTTATCTTCAATTGTTTATACACCAACAATGTTCCAAAGAACAATTGATGCAATGAGCACTGGTCAACTAAATCCACAAGGAATAATCACAAGTCAAATAAAGTTGGATGAAATCGTTGAAAAAGGTTTTGAAGCGTTAACAAACGACAAAAACCAATCCAAAATTTTAGTCGAATTAAGTGGAGTAAAATAATCAACAATAGAGTAGATTTAAATCTAGCCTTTAAAAAAGGAGCATGGCCTATATTTTAGCTATGCTCTTTTATTTGTGATATTATGGCAGCTGCTCATATTGGAAAGAAACAATCATCCAATCAAAATATGACCTTGTATTAGCTTTGTAAAAGATTTGGTCAAATCTAGCAAGGGAAAGCCGTAGGAAAATCTGGCGATGGTGGAATCGATGGCATTGTCAAAGAAGACGTCCTAGGATTAGATAAAATCTACTTACAGGGAAAACGTTGGGCAAATCCAGTTTCAAGACCCGATATCCAAGCATTTGTAGGAAGCTTGGTAGGCTTTAAAGCAAACAAAGGAATTTTTATCACTACATCCCGTTTTACAAAAGAAGCAATTGAATATTCCGAGAGTATTGATAAATCATTAATTTTAATTGATGGAATGAAACTTACGGAGTTAATGTTTTTATACAATGTAGGTGTGTCGAACGTTCAAACCTTTACAATAAAGTGTATGGATTTAGATTTTTTTGAGGAAGGTTTATAAACCGAAAGAAAAATGCAGTGAGCTTATTTGAAGTTTGCTGCATTTTTTATGGTATATCAATATTTATATTAAGATATAAATTATTGTCTTAGTGGACTTTTCCTCTAACCAGGTATACTTCCTATCTGTTATAGTCCAGGGAATTTTGTGATTGCCTTTATTTTATGTAAAATAATAAATACCGCCGTCTTTTTTATGTAAATGAATATTTTAAAAGCTCTCCAGTAATATCCTACTAATTGATAAAATTCTTACTTAATCAAAATATTAAATAAGGTAACACTAAT
Organism: Lysinibacillus sp. NPDC093216; assembly: GCF_050280325.1. Taxonomy (NCBI): domain Bacteria; kingdom Bacillati; phylum Bacillota; class Bacilli; order Caryophanales; family Bacillaceae; genus Lysinibacillus; species Lysinibacillus sp. NPDC093216. The sequence continues at coordinate 3,744 of NZ_JBNNVB010000006.1, forward strand.
AAGCATCTACATCTACATCTAAATACATAATTGGCTCATCATCTTTTACATCCACCACTTTTAATCCAAATTTTCCATAAAAATTAATCAGCTTTTCAATTTTCTTTTTACGTTTTTCCTTACTTAATTTTGATTTTAATGGAGCTGGTTTTAAAACAAGATAATCGATATCTAAGACTTTACAAAATCGAATAAAATCATATAGTGCTTCGCTACCATGTCCTTGTCCACGGTGTTTCTTTAAAATCTTTATTGTGCTCAACGATTAAAATTTTCTTTTTAAAAATATCTACATCTTCATTTTGAATTTGCTCTAAAAATTTTATAATAACGTAATGTTCATCACTTGAAATAGAATCCGCTACATCACCAAATGCAAGTTCACTATTAAAAAGCTGAGCATTAAAAATATTATAATGAATATGTCCGATTTTTTTCTGTGTGTATTCATTATCTCTAATGATAGTAGAACTCCCTTTTACATAATTAAACTCATCATCAATAGTTAACATATTATTTAGTTCAATAACTATAAGAGTATCTTCTGCATACTTTTTCAAGATTAGCTTCTCCCCTTCCTATTTCTTCTTTACTTCCATACGCTATGTTAGAGAAAAAACCAAGTAATCCCTATATTCGTTTCGAACTTTTATATAATTCATTTATTATTTTCTACTCGTGTGCCATATACATCAATTGTTGATGGAATATATGCATACTTCAGTGTTAACAAATCACTGACTGAGTTGTAACTACTAAAGTCATTATCTATTTCCATTTTCATCTCTTGATTCTTGCCCACACCATATACACGTACTAGCCACATTTCATCCTTATACTGAATGAATTTTTCTAATTCAGGGTAAGAAATTGAATAGACCGCGCTTGTACTTGTTGATGTTGTACCCTTCACTTCAATTTTTATTGGTTTTGGAGGAGACTGTGGCTGTAGATAATCGAATGCTGTAATATCGTATCCTAATCCGTCACCTTGTGTTTGCGCTACATGCTCTACCTGTTCTCCGTATTTTTCGCCGAATACTTCTATTACTTTCTTTTTCACATATTCAAATACTTTTTGTTCTGCTATATCACCAATTTCTTTAAGCTTTCTCAAGTCTTTTTGTAGCTGTTGTTGACTTACTACTCGGCCACGTTTGTTAGTACCTCCTGCTACTCTGTTACTAACCCTAGACTCTCCCAGCTCGTAACTAGAAGTCGAAAACCTCTCCTCTTTAATTTCACCATCTTCTATTAGTTCTGCTTCTGCTTCTGCTTCTGCTTCTGCTTCTAAGCTACCTTCGTTAAGAAAGCTATCAAACAAACTAGCCCAGGCTTCTGAACAGGGAAATAAATAAGCCTGATTTCCTCGTCCATTTTCTTGAAAGGCTGAATATTTTTGCGGACGATCAGATTCCATATCTCCCCAAACATCTCTAATCATAATTGGATGTTCTAAAATTGTGTAATCTACATCCACCTTATACCCTTCATCTGACCATAGATTTTTCTCCTGTAGCTCATGCGGTTGTTCTGCAATATAACAATCAGACGTTGTTATGCCTACCGCTCGAATTGCTTGATCATAACAACTGTAAATTTTATTACCAGCCTTAATTGTAGCCATTCGTTCGTACGCATGGTTGCTATTTCCATTTTTATTTTTTTGTGGGGACCACATATATCCTCCGCTAATTTCTTCCTCATGTGTCGCATTTTGCATTACAATAAAATTACTCATATATTCACCCTTAATAGTCCAATAAACTTTCCGTATAGTTTTTAATATTATTTAAAAATTGTATTTTTACTATAATTTATGATTACTATATTGTCAAAAAGTTCATCAATAGGTAAATTTAATTAATCGTGTACAGTTAGGATCTATCAATGATTTTTTTACAATTCATACAATTAGTTTAATATATTCAATACGACGAACTTCCACAAAGTTTTAAGGATATATACTTAGCCATCAAATGTACGTGATCATTTCTAGAAGGTCTACGAACATTTCAAATATGCCATTTTCTAAGGTGATAAGAAAAAAGATATTGCACAAGAGTTCAACTCCCGTTCAATATCCCTATTCTTGAAAACATGTTATCACTGCATTTACAGTTATTGTATGGAGACGGCGGGAGTCGAACCCACCTCTCCAAGAAATATTGATACAACCATGTTTATAAGGATTTTTAACTGGAATCAAAAATCTTTGACTACGTTTTTGACTACGAGTAATAAAAAAATTGCGGGGCAAATATAATTTCAATTTTCTAACTACCATAACTATCCTTTTAAACTACTTATGATAACAAGTAATAGTACCATCTTATACGAGTTCGGTATAAAAAAGCTATAAAACTCCACTCTTTTTAGAGTGGAGCTTTCAAATATGTATTAATTCTTTTTAAAAATAATTAATACTTGATAGAGCTTCTGAGAATTTGGATTCGCAAAATTTATTATCATCGTTATAATAATCAATGTTAAGCCCAAATGTAAAAGCTAGTAGCATTCTATCAATTGGAACTATATCAGAATTTAAACATAGTCTTTTAGCATGTTCAGAAAAGTAAAATGACGTTATAAAATAAACATAGATAGGTGTAAAACTTTTAATAATTAGATTTGGATAAGGATTATTCTTTAATGCAAATCCTTGCGTTTTTAGTAAATAAATTGAACCCGCTAATTCTCTTATTTCATTCGTAGTAACTTTTTCATCATTATAATGTTTTGCCTGTCCAATTAAATAAAATTTATTGATATTAGATTTGGAACTGAATAAACGAGAATTATTTTTTTTCTCTACAATACCTATAAAGTCAATTCCTTGATCATGAGAATGTTTTGTAACACTAGGATTACCTGTAGTCCCTAAAAATTTTATATATAATGCACACAATTTTTCAAAATCATCAGGTATTAGTCCTTTAATTTGTTCGAGAGCCAATGAGATATTATTTAATAAGTGAGAATTAAAAGAGATATTTAAAGTTGCATAATCTATATTGAAAAATCTGTATTAAATATTTCTTCGATATCAGTTTCATATAAGCTAAGTTCTTCAGCAAAGTCTTGAGCTACTATTAAAGAATCTGATGTTTCAAAATTTTCTTCAATAAAAGATATCAAATTATCATGATTATTATATTCTAAGAATAATTTTTCTAAAAGTTCTTTAAATTTACCCTCTTTTCGAATACTACTCATATAATTAATCCTCTAAGAATTTTTTAAAAGCATCGACAGATTTAACAATACTTTTCAGATCATTTTTAGATTCTTCATCCATTTCTAGTAAAGCTGTTATTGAAATACGACTAATATTGTTTTTTATAGCTTTAATATTCTTTTTAAATCCTTCTTTAGTTAGATACGTACTTCTATCTAGAGCTTCTTCAATATTTTGTGACTCTTCCATTATAGCTAGAGCTTCATTATCTAAAATAATTTTGCTAAGTTCACGTATTTGATCACGTTTATTGAGTACACGTTTTCCATTTATATTAGGTGAAATCCAAGAGAAAAATCTCTTCAAATTAACACTATTGGTAAAAGTACCTAATTCCTCGTTCCACCCAAGCCATTCCCGTAGGTTGGGACGACTCATTAATTCATGAAACATACCTGCCATATCTGTAGTAAAATTATCACCAAATTCATCATCTTTTCTGTAAATATCCATTGCTATAAATGAATTTAGTTTTCGTTTTACCTCTTGTCTTGAAATCCCTAGTCGATTAGAAATTTCGTTTTGAGTCATACCAAAAATTTGTTGAAGATTCATAATTAATTCAGCTTGTTCAAAATCATTCCAAGGTTTTACACCACTTACGTGTCTTAAACCCATTAATAATAAGTAAGATTCTTCATCTAATGAATCGTATAAAATAACTTCTAAGTTAGAAAATAAGTCTGTAGAAATTTTTCCAATATCATATCCATGTTCCAAATCTACTTGTAACGACTTGAGCGTAGCTATACGACGATTACCTTCAATGACAACATATTTTTCAGGATTAGTTGATATTTGTTTTACTAAGATATTATCAATTTTCAAATATCCGTTTGACTTGAAGCTATCAATTAAATCTTTAATATTCTCCCTATTTTCTCCACTAATCATATCTAATACACGTTTCTGAACCAAAGGATTAGAAATTTTGTCTTCAGTGATTGGAGAATATCTTGGATGGCTATGCAAACGGTAATTATTTGGATCAAGAAATAATTGGTCAATTGAAACATTTATATTTTTCATAAATACCTCTTTCATTTTATGACGTAGTTATTAATAATTATATCCTACTTCTCAAACAATTATTAATCATTTTAAACTAAAATCGTTTTATAAACACAAACTTAGCATAGTACAAAAAACCTCACAACAAGTAAGACTAGTTTTCCAAAAAAGCTCTTACGCATATCTCTTCTCTAATTGATATATGTGAATTCTTTCTTTTACACGTTTCTAAAAATCAATTTTTTTCAGACTTTCCATTAAAACATCCGAATTTTAGAATTTTATAAATCAAAAGTACATAACATCTTGATTTTAGTAACACCCCCCATAAATATATTTTAGGAATTTAAAAATATTATACTTTCTAGATCTTAACGTTTTTATAGGACTATTAGTTCAAAACAAGTTCTCTAAATAGATTTTTATTGTTTCAATAGTTTATAAAATATGGTAATTTTTTATTATAAACTATTTTAAGGAGATCTTGTTATGCAACTTACCCAAATTATTATTAATAATTTTAGGAAATTAAAAAATAATGTCGTAGTTGATTTATCAGAGGAGACTTTAATTGTTGGGAAAAATAATACAGGGAAAACTTCGGTATCAGAATTGTTTACAAAATTTTTCACTTTAAAAAAATCTTTTAAACTTGAGGATTTTAGTAGTTCTACAATTTCTAAAGTACTAATAGATGATATCTATACAAAATTTTCCGAAATAGACGAAAAAGAAAATAAGATCGAAAAATATCGAGAAATTGAAAAAAAATTCCCTATTATAGAGCTAGATCTTTATATTGCAGTTACAAAAAATGATAATCTCGCATTGATAAAACCTCTGTTGTATGAATTTACTAATAACGAAAACCTTATTATTAAAGTTAAGTATGAATTTGAAGGAATAGCTAAATTTGTTACAGAGTATCAAGAATATAAAAATAAGCTAGAAGAACTAAAAGATAAGAACCTAGATTTTTTTGATTTTTTTAAAAGGAAATTCTCAGAATTTTATAAAATAAATGTTTACTCTACTAAGAAAGATTCAGAGTATGAAAATAGAGTTGAAATTTCTGAAGTTATAAAATTATTTAATATAGGAATAATTAACGCCCAAAGAGAGGTAGACGATACTTCAGATCAAAATTCTCAAAGTATTTCTAATGCTATTTGGTCCTATTATCAAAGTTTAACTAAAGATAGTAAAGAATTAAATCAAGAAGATGTTTTCAAAGACGCAATTGAGTCTATAAAATTGAGTTTGAATTCTGAATACACAGATATATTTGCCCCTTTATTAAAAATAATTAATGATAATATTATTGATACCAATAATCAAAGTATTGAGATATCCTCTCAATTTAGTATTGAAGATGTATTAAAAAAGAATTCTAAAATTAAATATAACGTAGAAGAATTTTCTATGCCTGAATCATATAACGGATTAGGCTTTAGTAATTTAATGTACATTTTTATTCAAATAATAACCTACATTGATAATGTAAAAAAGGAAAATAAAGTATTTAATTTGCTATTTATTGAAGAGCCAGAGTCACATTTACATCCTCAAATGCAATCAGTTTTTTTACAAAAAATTAGAGATATTATCGATACAAAATTAAAAGTAAATAGAATCATAACTACGCACTCTTCATATATATTGCAAAGTTCAGATTTGAAAGGAATTAGGTTTTTTTATAATAACGATTCTACAATTGAAGTTAGATCTTTAGATGGCTTTTTTAATGATCCTAAATATGCTAGTCTAGAAGACTTCTTAAAGAAATATTTTAAAATAAATACTTGTGATTTGTTTTTTGCAGATAAAGCTATTTTAGTGGAAGGTACAGTTGAAAGAATGTTAATGACTGTATTAATTCAAAAGTTTGATCAAAATTCTAATACCTCCCTTTCTAAGCAGCATTTAACTATTTTAGAAGTAGGAGGTGCATATGCTCACATATTCAATGAATTATTAGAGTTTTTAAATTTAAAAACATTGATTATTACTGATATTGATTCGGTATCAGGAAATAATAATTCAAAGTGTAAATGTGATTTAACTCTTGAAATTCCAGGAAGTAATACATATAAAGTGAAAACTTCCAATGCTGTTATAAAAAATTGGTTTAATATTAACGGTAAATTTTATTTAAATGATTTATTAGAGTTATTGAAGGATGCGGATTCTTTAATTAAAAAAGTTGGAAATATTGAAATAAAGAGATTGGCATTTCAAAGACCAATTAAAAATGAAAAAATTTGGGGAAGAACTTTTGAAGAGCAATTTATAATAGAAAATTCCGAATTGCTAGACATTGTTTTTTTACCAGAATTAAAAAATGCAATTTCTAAAACTAAAGAAAATAGATTAAATGAGTTATCGGATAAAAATATTACACCAGAAATTTTAAAATGCAATGCCTATGAGATTGTTGAAAATATTGATAAGACAAATTTCGCCTTAAATTTATTAAATTATGATCAATGGAATGTCCCTAATTATATTCAGGAGGGATTAGAATGGCTAACAAAGTAATTTCAAAAGTTATAGACTGTCTAAATAATAACCATCATTTTGTTTTAGAAGCAGGTGCAGGAGCTGGAAAAACATATACTTTGATGCAAACAATTAATTATATTCAAAAAGAGTATATTAGTAAGTTGAATAGAGAACCTAATATTTTGTGTATCACTTTTACTAATGTAGCTAAAAATGAAATTAAGGAAAGAATAAATAGTAATAAAGGAATTATTATAAATACATTACACGAATTTTTATGGGATTTTATCAAACAGTTTCAATCAGAACTAATTAAAGTAGTAAAGGAAATAATCGATTTTGAAAAAGGGAAATTAAAAATCAAAATAAATAAAGCTTTAAATCTTATTGAAACCCCTACAAAAAGGACAAATGTAGAAAAGAAAAGATTAGAACTAGAGTCTGATCAAAAAAAGCTAACAAAATTAGAAAATAGTAATTTTAATGAAATAAAATATAAGGGATATAGTGCATTATATAAAGGCATTATCAGCCATAATGACATTATTAAAATTACTCTAAATTTTCTTGAAAATGATTACTTTATGAATCTATTTTTTAATCAATTTACACATATATTCATTGATGAATTCCAAGATATTGATAGAGAAACGCTATTAAAAATATTAGAAAAATCTAAAGAGTTTAAGGATAACTTATTGGTCATAGGGTTATTTGGTGATAGAATGCAACAAATCTATTCTTCAGAAAATATCGAAATTGATTATGCATCTTACAATTTTGAAGTAATCCCTAAATTAGATAATTATAGGTCTTGCAAAGAAATTATTTTAGCAAATAATGCTTTAAGAAACGATGGACTTGAACAAGAACCAAAAAACTCTGATGTTAAGCTGGATAAATTACAGTTTATATTAAACCTTAATCCATCAGATGAGTCTTTAAAAGGATATCTAGAGGAAGATTTCGGATTGTATAAAAGGCTTTTTTTAAATCATAGAGAAATAGCTGAGGAACTAGGATTCCCTAGTTTATCGAGCGTATTTAATGAGGAATATGGTTTTATGACTATTGATAAACTATTAAAAAAAGAAGATCCTTTTATATATTTAATAGCAGAGCTAGTTGTTGAAGGATTAATTAATTATAAATACGGAAGTCAAGCTGCTTTGTTAAAGAATTTATCTATAAAAGAGTTTGATATGGATTATTTAGAAAAGTTAGACACAAAATTAAGTAAACTTTTGGTGACTGAACCTAATTTATCTGAATTACTTACATTTTTAGAGCAAAACAAACTTATAAGGAAAAAAAAATTAAACGACATTCTGGACTATTATAAAGAGAATGATAAATGGAGTTTTATAGAAAAATTATTGAATATTAGTGTGGATGAATATGAGCATTTTTATTATCAAGTTAACAAACTAACCAATTTAGATACTTTACAGGGTGTTAAGGGAGATGAATTCCCTAAAGTAATTATAAATGTTCGTATGGAACAAAGTTGGACTAAATATAATTTTGATAAGTTGTTTAGAGAAGGAGTAAATGATTCGGCGTCTGTTCAAAATGCTTTTAAATTATTTTATGTTGCTTGTACAAGACCTAGGGAGGCTTTAATCATAAATTATATTTGCAATGAGAAGATGGAAAGCAGTGAAATTCAAGAAGCACTATTTAAAAATATTCTTAAAATGTTTGGAGATAAGGTAGAAACTTATTTATATGATAATGTAGGTATGATTTCTTATAATATTGAACAAACAATATAATTATATTTAAACATAAAATCCTGATCTCATTAATCTAATTCAAAACCTCAGAATAATAAAGTGATTGATGTTTCGGCGATACCGATTGCGTAGTCATCCGTTTATTTCAAAATATATAGTAACTCTAAATTATCATATCATTTGCTCTTCAATTGTATCAGGTGAGGTGTGTTTTACAACATTATAACCCCGATAATAGACTTCAAGAAGAGGCAGGGACATAACTGGTCAAAACCTTAAAAAGCGCGAGAAATCAATTTTAGAAATGTTGATTTCTCGCGCTTAATTTTTTAAATTTTGCTTTGAAAATATACTTATGTTCCAGCACCTTCTTTTAAAATATTATTAGAATCACAAAGTTACAAAGTTACCTTATAAAAATTATCAAACGATTTTTGTAACCCTTCTTGTGCTTTTTTATTAACTCTTCCATTTCAGATTCTTTAGCCCTTAACTTCCTACTTTCTTCTATTTGTTGTTTAACAGGAGGGACTTTCGGAAAAACAATCTTGTCTACATCACTCGGTTGAATTTCAATTAGAACTGTTGAAAGTGTATACAGTCTCTGTATCTGGAAAGCACCAAATCCTCTTCTTAAATAATCACAAACATATTCAGGATAATGCTTTGTACTATCAACTCTAATAATTGTTACATGGCTATCTGGAACGACTGGTTTACTATCGGGGACAACCGTTAATTTTGTGGTTGTCATAAAAATGGCACCTCTTATTATAACTCACTCTTGTCCCCATAGAAAAAACACCTTCACGTAGATCATTTGGTATCCAATGCCAATTTCCAACGAAAGGTGTTTTTTTTTTCTCATAATTTTTAGGTCAGTGCAGTTTCTTTATTAAGGCCATTATGGCTTTTTATATTTTGGCAATTCAAAAGGATATAATTATCACACAGCTTACCTATAAAACAACCCTATGGTATAATCTACATTTACCTCAAAAATTATAAATATTCTTTAAACCATCAATCGTCATATTTTCTGCCACATCTGTATGTGGAACAAGTAAATAAATCCACTCTTTACCCTCATTAGCCAACTCGTGTTTTGTTGCATGAGCACACCAAGCTTTTACTGCAGCGGCTTTTTGTTGAACAATCTCATCCTGCATCTCACTTTCGCGCTTAATTTCACATATTATTTTCTGAGTATTAGTTTCTAAGACAAAATCTGGATTGTATGCTTGTCCGCGACCATAATAGATTTTTAACTGTCCTAATGTCGGCTTAAACCACTTTATAACACGTACATCATTCTCACAAATCACAGCAAAACGACGTTCACTATCTGAATCAAATTTTTGAGCACTATATAAACATTTCTCAAATCCATTAAAAGATAAAGTTTTAATTCTATTTTTCTCTGATACAGGTAATCTAAAGTTTCGCTCCCCGTTACTTGAGGCAACATTACAATGAGCACTTTTTAATTGTTCAAAACCCTTACCTACTGATACTTCATACTCTAAACCACTATTTTGATAAGTATGTTCTTGCATCTGTTGATGAATAATTTCTGCTAATCTATTTTGATAATGTACCAATACATTAATTACATCGTCCTCATTATCCAAGTAACTTTCTATGTGTATAACTAATTGACCCGCTAAATCATATAAGAGTTCTGCATGATCGTCGTAAGAAATATCCGGACAATTCATTAATTCTGACACTATATAATTTTCTAAACGTTCTTCTTTATAAATATGTCCTGTTGCATCTAGTAACGTTTGTTTGTGTGTTCGTAAACTTTGGATTAGGATTTTATTATCTATCGGTTTCAACTGAATATTTGAAACATCTAGTTGAAACTTGTGATATTCGATTGTTACTTCACCTTGAGGTTGTAAAGTAATTCTAGGTATATCAATAGATAGCTCGATTTGAGTTTTTACAGTTTGTTCTACAACTTCTCGAATAATTTTATTGCGTTCTTCTGGGAACAGATTCAATTCATTTTCTTCTAGTTTATTAGCCACTTCTTCAGCTATTTCACGTTTGATTTCTTCTGTATCAAGTGCTTTTGAATTTGGAAGGTACTCAAACTTCGCAACAGATTCCTTTGCAATTTCTGCTGCTTTTTTAACCGTTTCATTTGTTGATACAACAGTGGTTATTAAATTTTCAGTACACTCTTTATAAACAGTAGGATTATCAGAAGTTAACTTTTCTGTGATAGCCTCTATTTTTTCTTGAGTAGATAGTGCTTTTATCTGTTCGTCATTCTCGAACTTACTGATAATTTTTATTGTTTCTTCTAGTACACTGTTATCTATATCTCCTGTCATTTCTGTCTTTGATGAGATAATTTCAACTACTTTATTTTGAGTTTGCTCAACTACTTTTTGCTCAAAGACAGGCTGAATTGTTACAGCTTTTGTTTTTTCTACAGCTATATCCCTGCCAATCACAATACCTGAACGAATAATTGAAGTTGGATCATTTGCCTCATCAACAATCTGTTGGAAGTTATCATGTGCAATTATCGTTAAACGGTCAACCGGTTCGCTTCCAGTACGTTTCCCGTAAGGTAATCGCAAACCACGTCCAATAGACTGTTCCACTAAGGTTTTTGATTTTGCTGCACGTAATGGAATAATTGTATAAAGATTTGTTACATCCCATCCTTCTTTCAACATATTGACATGAATAACAATCTCAACATTCGAGTTTGGATTTTCTAGTTTCATTAATTCCAGAATAACTTCATCTTTTTCTTCTCCACTCTGATTTGAATGAACAGTCATTACTTTATTTTTATATTGACCTGAATAGAATTCTTCTGATTCTATATAATGTAATAACTTTTCAGCATGATCTGTATCTTGGGCAACGACTAATACAAAGGGTTTGACCAGTGATTGATTGTACTCACGGCTATATAAATCTAACTCCGTTTTTGTTTCTTCATGTACTCGAATACCATCATATAATTTAATTTGTTCAAGTGCTTCTTCTGTATATTGACTTGCATCAAAATTTTCGCGAGTCGCTACTTTTGGTTCTTTTACATAACCATCTTCCATCGCTTTATACAAAGGGTAACTATAAATGACATTCTCAAAAGGAATCGTTTTCTTTCCTTGTTCAACTTGTGGAGTAGCAGTTAATTCCAAACCAAGTACAGGCTTTAATTCATTCAACACTTTAATTCCAGCTGAAGCACGGTAGCGGTGTGACTCATCCATTATTAATACAAGGTCTGGTAAAGAAGCCAAGTATTCAAAATAACTTTCCCCTATATATTCACTTAGTCTTTTAATACGCGGTGCTTTGCCACCACGGACTTCGGAATTAATTTTAGAAATGTTAAAGATGTTAATATGTATTTCATCTTCTTTAAATATATTATCTTTAACATACATTTTACCCGAATCATAGTTATCTCCTGTAATAATACGTGGCTCATTAGCTGCCAACTGGGAAATACCCTTAAATACATATTTAGAAGTACCTGGAGTAAAATCTTGAATAAGCTTGTTATAGATTGTCAGGTTGGGTGCTAAAACAAAAAAGTTCTTCATTCCTTTATGAATATATAAGTAAGATATAAAGGCTCCCATTAAGCGTGTTTTACCAACTCCTGTTGCAATAGCAAAACATAAGGATGGAAAATTTCGCTCAAAATCTTTCACTTGAGGAAACTGAGCTTGAATCTTTTCAAGCTCAGTTTTTAATGAATCCGCTGTATGCTTTCTTAAATCAAGCATATCGACGATTTCAGCTAATATCTCTAATGAATCTTTTTGGGGAGTGCGCAAACTTAAACGTGCATTAATATTTTTAACGTCTTTATTCATTCGTATCATCTCCTACAAAAAAAGCTAATTGCTCCATATCACTATTATTTGAAATAATTTCATCCACATTCAAACTATAGTCATCCTTACCATACTCACAATTTTTCAAAATAGAGGTAGGAATTTTGGTAAACGTAATATTCGGATAATGATCTGGTTTAGCTGAAAAAGCTTTACAACAAATAAACAATGTTTCATTTGGATTCATTTCATCTTGAATTTTATCTGCAATTTCAGGTGAAATAAACTGTGTAGTCGTATAGATAAAATCGTTTTCAGTTGAAAAACCTTGTTTCCAATAAATCGTTTCATCTGGTTGATAAGTAAAGCCTTTATGCTTACACATTGCTTCAGCTAACATAGAAGGATTATATGCCTTACTAATAATCCAGTTACCAAATTTGTCTTTTTCTAAAAGACTAGGTGCTAGTTTGTAGTATCTAAATCCTCCACCACCTTGCCAGTTAACTTCTTTAGTAATGCCTCCCTCATCTGTTCCATCTATCACTTTTTTCAGTCTAGGTACAATGTGAGTGTTACAATGATTTCCTAGTTCAATCATTATCCATCTTCTACCCATTTTGTGTGCCACCGCTCCCGTAGTTCCTGAACCCGCAAAAGAATCTAATATAATATCATTTTCATTGGTAGCTAATGTAATAATTTTTTTTATAAGTCTTTCTGGCTTAGGCGTAGCAAAAACATCTTTTGGATTTATGGCTTTTACTTCTTTTTTAGCCTCTTGATTATCCCCTACCTCTGAACGGAACCAAATTGTCTTAGAAACTGCTCCCCCTTGAACTTCTGTTAAAAACTTCTTTATAGAAGGTACATTGTTACCTGTCTTACCAAACCACACCCTATTATCTTCTATAAGCTCCTGAAATTTCTCTTTTGAAACAACCCAACTTCTACTTTCAGGCGGTGTTACAATCCTTCCTGATGGTGTCTCTATAGGATAAATGTCTTTTAAGTTGGCAGTTTTGACCGATAAATCGCTTGATTTCCAAGGACCACGTGGATCATTGTCAGGATTTTTGTATCTTTTATCCATATCCTCTGTTCTTGGTAAAAGATTTGGTTTCCATATAGATTTATTCTTTGCATACACTAGTATATGATCATGGCTATCTGATAGCCATTTAGCATCATTTTGTGGTGAATACTTCTTCTCCCAAATCACATTACTAACAAAATTTTTTCTCCCGAATATCTCATCGCATAATACTTTTAAATAATGGGATTCATCATCGTCGATAGAAATCCATAAAGATCCATCTTCTCTCAAAAGTTTATGGATTATTTCCAATCTTGGTTTCATTAAACTAAGCCATATAGAATGCTCTACACCATCATCATAATGATCAAAAGCATTTCCAGTATTATATGGTGGATCAATGTAAACACATTTAATTTGTTCTTTATAATCTTCTTCTAAAGCTTTTAATGCCAGTAAATTATCTCCGAAGATTAAACTATTATGATGTATACTACTTTGTCCAATAACCTCTACATTATAAGTTTCTTCTTCAATTAATACTCTTGGTTCTAATTTTATAGGCGTCTCTTTACCTATCCAAGAAAGACCTAAAGCTTGATTCTTCATAATTGTTTACACCTCTTATTTAACTACTATATCTAATGTTAATTCGATCAAACTTTTAACTAATTATTTATATTCTTTATCTTCACGAAATCGCTTAATTCTTCCAGCGGCAACCCTGTTTTCAATGGGGATATCCACATATTTTTACCAAAAGAGGACCATGTTTTATATCTTAAAGAAGCATTCTCAGCAACTATTGCTTCTTTATGTTTAAAACCCACTAACCAACACTCTCCCCATCTTTGTTCAAGACTTAATGCGTTTATTATATCGTCCAAGTAAATATCTGCATTGTCTAAATTATTTAAAATGATATCAACTTGTTCCTTATTAATCAAACGGTTACCTAACTGGCTTTCTACATATTTATAGTACACTTGTACTTCTATATCAGCTGTTATATCTTTCTCAATATCCCCTGACAAATTAAATATTTTAAAATCCCTTTTTAGTATAGCCTGTTCAATAGTATCCGTTCTGGGTAATCTCGATGATTTAATTGATAATACAGTGAACTCTTGTTGTATTAGATTAATATCCATTGACTCAACATCAACCTCAACATCTTTACTTTTAATCGCTATATCCCATCCAGGGTCAGGAAAATTGAAATTATCTTTTCTTATTTCATCGTAAACTATACAATCAACAATTGATAATTTATAAAGATAGCTCCATACGGCTACACAAGCTAAATCCCCCATAATTTTATCATCTAATGATTCAGTTAAATCTCTCCCGTTCATATTAGCTCTATCAATACTATAATAAAGTTTCTGAACTGACCATAAAACTGCTTTTCTGATAGCCTTCCGTGGCAATTTAATTGGAATTGATACTAACACTAAACCCTCCACCAATCTTTATACTAAATGACATTCCTTTTTATAAAAAAAACTTAAAACTATTTAATTAAATTTCCCTTCAATATTATTGAAGAGGCGTTGTTTCTATGAGTCAATTTCTTCTTGTTCATCAAAAAGAATTCTACAAAGTATTTGCTCTTTACTATAGGAAGTTGTATATATTTCTTTTCATTCTATGGAATATAGGTAAAGGTGTTATGAAATAAATAAGTCATTTTAAAAATACACTAATTGATATTATTTCATCAGTTATCTAGTTTTCAACCTTTCAAATAAATTTTTAAGTTTCTCATATTTATTTAACTTTCCTATTATTTGATGGTATCTAGGGGAATTCAATTCCCTTTTATCATACTCTAAACTTTTTTCTATATTCCTTATATTTTTATATAAAGCTACATTATAATAAAATTCTTCTTCTTGTTCTGTTATATCTTCATCACTCAAATATTGTGCAATTGATAACAAAATTAACACCATACTTAACCCAACTTGACTCACATGTAAGATAGTTAGTATAAATAAATCATAAGACATAAAAGAAAAGTTAAAAGCTGATATACTAAAACTAAACAAAAATGTTGCTAAGAATGAACTTGACGAATCAATCATTAAATAAAACACAATCCAATATGCCATCGTATATAATAAAATTATTTCAAAAAGACTATGAATAGCTAGTGAAAGCCTCGAACTTCTTCTTAATAAAGATGAATAGTGATTATTTTTATAAGCAAACCCCTCAAATGAATCCTCAGGTTTGCTTAAACTTAAGTTAATATTATTATACGAATAAAAAAATATCTTGGAATTTACGCTTACTACATCTTTATAAAAAGCTAATGCTATTTCACTTCCTCGAGAGATAATTCTAATTACTATATAAATAAATAAGAAACTTAGCAATAATTCTTCAATTGAAATAAAATTCATTATATTTTTACTAAAAGCAACTTTAATAATCTCAATTTTTAGAATTAAATTAATAATAATGACTATTATAGTTAGAAGAATAGTACGTATTAAATTACACCAATTATTAGCCTCTAAAATAAATTTTTTATTTATACGTTTAAATAAAATTTTTTTTACAGGTATTAAACAATCTCCCTTTTCAAAATCTTTATATGTATACCAGTATAAATTCCCATTTTTGCTGTCAAAATTTCCATTGTCATCTTTTCTTAAGTCTTCTTGTTTTAAAAAATTTGATAGACTATAATCAATAAAGAATATCTTGAAATACCACCTCATCCCATATTTATTTGATACCAAATATTTAGATAAATCTTTTAATCTACCACCTATCCCTTTTTTTCTTCGATTATTTTTTATCAAATTATCAATTATTCTTTGTTTAAATAAAAAAGTAAGTAATACATACAAAAAAAACGATACAAATGTAATAATAATAAATATAATCCGTACGTGCCATTTTAATTTAGATTGATTCTCCTCTAAATCATTAACTTTCACTGAAGCAGTATTATTTTCTTTATCTAATGAAACAACTATTTCAGTTTTATAACTTGCACTTTCGTTAGATGAGTCATTATAAAATTTATTATTCTTATCCTTTGTCCCTTCGAAATCTATTTGCTTATAAAAAATCATTAAAATTAGAAAAAGTATTAATAGAACTATTACTATCCTCTTTTTTGATATAGCTATTTTTTCTATATTGTTCTCTAATTCAACAAAACGTTTAACATGTATACCATCAAATTCATATTCAAACTCTTTTTGTTTCACTTTTATTCCCCTAACCAGATTTCATAGTTAATCCTTCTTTTTTTATAATTAAACTTTCAAAATAAAGTAGTATTATTTTGTATTGTAACTAAATTCATATTTATAAATGATAAAGGTTATATAAAAAATATTAATCCGATAATTTACAGTTAGTAAATTATCGGATTATCTAAAAATATCAAAAAGCAATGGTATTTCCAAAATCATAATCCCATTTTATTCTAAAATATTATAAACTAATTTTGAGATAGATGAAATTCCCCTGAAAATTAAAATCATGAACCTAAGTCACGTTTTTTGAAATCTTTTATCTTTAAAACCACTTTCGACTGTGAATTATCATTAAATATGGCTGGATCAACACCACAAATTTCGCCGAGCATTTTAGGTGTAAGATATAGCTGATATTGTTCCGCTAGTCTCATTGGTATTTCATGACCTTTTAAAACATTTTCATCCATCAATAATTCTAGCGATTGCTTAAATGCTACTGGTAATGTCATTTTTGTATCTAAATCAAAAGGCTCTGGATTTCTCCATTTTCGATAATGCATTTGTTTATATAATTTCATTTCCTGCTCAGAAGTAATTAAACTTAAGTCTCTCGCCCGCTTTATCATAGCAGCCATAGATACATTCCATTTCTTTTTTAAATTGTAATAGGTCTCGATTTCATCCACAATTAATCCACTTAATTCCTCTCCAAAAGAGACATTTGGCATTAAAAAAGTAGAGGCAAATTTATTTGCTTCATCTTCCATCACCTTATATTCATCTTTATCTAATTCTTGTGGGTTTAAATGTTGATGGAGTACCCAATGCCCTATTTCATGAGCTATGCTAAATTGTTGTCTAAAAAATGAACTTCTTTCCCCAATAGTAATAATAAAATATTCTTTACCATTGATTGAGTTCATACTACTAAATGCATCTACTTTATCTTCTTGATAATCCATATTTATAACAGCGAAGCCCATCAATTCCGCTACCTCTACAATATCATGTATTGGAGCAGTACCTAAACTCGTCATTTTCCTAATATCTAAAGCAATTTCTTCATAATTGTTTATTAATTCATACTTTGAGCGATCTAGTAATTCTGGAAAATCAATAAACTGTTCTAAAAAATCCCTTACTATTACAGAATACTTTGTAGAAATAGTAGCAGGCTCTTTTGATTTCTGAGTTGCAGTTAAACGTGATCTAAAAAAAGTGCCTTCATTAATTATGGTAAAGGTTTCTTCTGAGTAGAAGAACTCTCTGGGATATCCTAGTATATCAGTCAATAGTAATGATTTTTCAAAACTAGGATCGCTTTTACCACTTTCATATTTAGAAACCATTTGTTTTGTGACATTTAACTTCTCTGCTAAATCAGTGATCGATAACTTGTTATAAAGTCTCGCTTCCTTTAGTCGTTGTCCATTAAATATCTTTCTCATAATGCTATCTCCAAACTATTTCTATTTTTTCAATTGTACAATTCTCTTTTTAGCTGGCTCTTTAAGGTCTTTTTCAATTTTACTCTCCTTAGTTCCAGCATTTACATTATCATTTTCTAATACTAATTGATAGTTCGTATCGATTAGATGTGTTAATTCTTGTTCCCAAACTAATTGATTTTTGGCGTTGAAAACGTAAGCTCTGACAGTAGAAATAAAAGATACATCGAACCCAAAAACTATAACTCGAGATGGATTATTTTCAATTAACTGTAGCATCTCTCTTGCATCATCAATATCAAATTTGCTTTCATTATTTTTTGATGCAAATAAATTTAACGAAGTCTGTTCAAATAATTCCTCCATTTTATTATAATGCCCGTTAAATAAATTTAATAATCTCAAGTAATGACTATCTTCAGCATTACGAATAATTTTCCGTAAATTTTTCTCTGCAAAAAATACATATAATTCATTCTCAGGACCAATAATGGATAACGCTTCCCAAAGCTTTCCACGTTTAATTTTCCAATATTTCAAATCAAACTTATCAGCTATTTTTAAAATAGTATTATATCTTTGATCCCATTTATGCTGATGTGAACTATTTTGTGTACCTTCACCAGATTCATTTAAAATAGATTGTAAATATAACTGGCGCAGTTCCGGATCTGAATAAACTAATCCGTTTACAATATCTTTTAAAATTTTATCGTCTAAACTTATCATCTTCCAACCTCCTATCATAGATATTATTTTAGATTAAAACTAAAAAAAGTCAACTTTTCAAGAATTTTTATTTAATAAATGAATAATAAACAAATAATCATAAAAGTGAAACAGTCTATCGAAATAAGAACTCGATAGACTGTTTCACTTTATATATATTCTTGAAAAAGACCTACATAATATTATTTAAAAAATACGAAATCATAGTACTTGAATATTATATCTATAAGGATTAGCTGCTCTATTTGCATTTTAGAAATTCCGAAATGGCAATGTATTTAATAATAGCAATAGCTTATAGTATTCCAGCGAGATTCAATATTTCTATTTCTTAAAAACCTCTAAAAAATACAAAACATTTACTTTTTTAAAAAAATTAAATTTTTTTATCATCTTTAAACTCATTAAATTCAAAGCCATTTCAAAATATCTGTATTTCGTAAAAATTAATATTTAGTATACCAGTTGATCACTTCAAAAATAATAGGTAGAATATATCCAATCATATAAGGAGGTGTTTTATTGTTGAAGTTTGAAACTATTATCACCATAAACCCAGAACGTTTTGATGTTAACAAATTTCCGAATTCAAAAAAATTCTCCAAAGTAACCCAAGCTGCCTTAAAACCTAATGATCCTACGATTCAGTATTTAGCAATCAACAAAAAAGATCTAACTAAACGAGATATTTATACAGCTCAACAAGGCGATATTCTCATTTGTCTTATGAATACAAAAATCAGATTAATTGGGATTGTTGATCGATTTTGTATTGTACCGAATACATTTTGTGTTTTACGTCCAAAATCTATTTCGACAAATGCTCTGTATGCTTTGCTAAAGACATCTAGTATTCAAGAGCAACTCTATTCTGAAAAAAAATCAATTACCCTAAAGGATGTGAAAGCAATAATGTTACCCCACGAAATTTCACCAGCAAAAAATATAGTACTATCTTCACTCTCATCTAATTGGCAAAATGCACTGCTAGACCGTGCTTCATTCCAAGATATTATCGATAATACTTTTAATAATCTAAAACACACTTTTAACCTTAAGTTAGAAAATATTTTAATATTTTCCGACATTACAAAAACTACAGACAGCAATTGTTTAGGTAAAAAAGATTTTCCGACTGAAGGAATTCTCTTTTCAGACACGGAAATAACTGATGAACCTACAAGTATATTACTCACTCGAAAATTAAAAGATATCCAGGAGTTTAAAGTTGGGATTATTCATGACGAATATAATTCAGTGAAAGTAAATCAAAATCTGCTAAAGGTAAACGTAAACTGTGAATTCTTATACGAAATTGGATTTGATAAGGATGAATATACTAGTTTGATTTTTTCTAAATATATCGCTTACTACTTTTTATCTACAGCTGGTAAAAATACGTTACAGCAATGTCTCGAATCCACAGAAACAGATGTTTTGCAAACATTAAAAATTAGTCGTTTAAAACAAATTCTTATCCCACTTTGTCCAAATATACGTTATGTAGTAGAGGAAATTGAAAATCAAATTTATTGGAGAGATGCTGAAAAATACTCTAAACAATTAGACCATTCAGCAGTAATGTTTGAAGAATTCGAAACAATTATTACAAATTTATCTGCTACTCATGAAATCACATATACGGTTCCAACTGAATTATATTCTGCTCGAGAATATAGTTTGATGTTAGCTCAATATCTTGCGAACACCCCTCTCTATAATGAACTTAGCATTTCAGTTATATTAGAAAGCTATTTGCACTATGTTATATTTGAACGTCATCATGCAATTAAATGGGAAAACGAACATATTGAATTTTACAGCCCAAATGACTCAGTAGAAGGAGATATCATTATCGTAGTTAAACTATTTAACCAACCACTAAACATACCAAGAAAGTCAAAAGTAATTTTTATTGAGGAGCGATAAGTATAGTATTTATCAATGCTCTAAAAGATTGCTTCAAAGGTATTTCCACAGCAAATAAAGAGCTAATAAATGATGTCAAAGAAATGCTGCCGAAACAAAACGGGACATCATTTTAAACTGGAACGAGAGGTTCTCTTGTAGGTAACACCACGGCTAAAGTAGATCGAATGATGACTACTATAAAAATTTGTTTTTATAATTTCATTTCCTGTTCTACAGGGATTAAGCTTAGGTAATCTCGATCGTTTTATTAAAGCGGCCCATTTCTTTTTAATGATAATAGGCTTGTGAATTTAAATATCGTTGGAGTTCCCAGTCATATTAAAAAAGAGTTATTAATGCTTCTAATTTGCATTAATAACTCTTAAAAGTGTTTTTATATATTCAATCATCACCGATTTTTTATACTTTGTAGTATATTCAAGAAGCTAATACTCCAATCCCAACGATTATTGCTAGTAGAATGCCTATTATTATGAGTATCTTCTTCACAAATAGCCATTTGTCATAACGTAAATCAAACCATAAATCGCTAATAAAATCGATGGACCAAGCAGATCCCTTTCGAAGTAGCTTAAATGAAATCCAAAGAAGTGTAATTGGCCAGAACATCCACATTAGCCAAAACTTAAAATTAAAATCTAAACTGAATGATTTTTGGGGGCTTGAATGCAATGATGTTTGTGTTGGCTTTCTTTTTTCTACATAAACGTACTGTTGCTCTTTATGATAATTCCTAGAAACTTTTTCGGGATACACAGGATTTTTCTGGTAATAATATTCATCTACACCAATATCTTCGGCTGTTATTTTTCCTGCTAAAAATAATTTAAATTGAGACTCAGTATATTCAAGAATCTCATATTCATCGAAATACTTACGATATATGCAATAGTCCCTTCCGTATTGTCTAGCGTCTAATTCTGTTCTCGCTTGAATATATTCTTCCGCACTTGTAATTTGTTCTCCAAAAAATAAATCAGGGAAATATATGTACTGATAAGCATGTCTCATTTCATGTGCTAACATAGAAATAAGATAATCTGTATCAACAATTTCTACTTCATGTGAACTTTCTATATAAAAGCCCCAATGTCCTCCAGATAATTTGGTACCACGTGGATACACTACAACTGTAGGATATACTTTTAAATTCTCTGCAATAATTTCATAGTTTTCATAAAGTGTTTCTTTTGTAAATGGATCAACTGGTCCCAAAAATCGAATTTTTTCTTTTGCATTTCCAGGTCTATTAATTCCATTCATATCATTATGCTTTAAATATCCATTACGTTGCTCCGAAAAAGCCAATTCAACTAAACTATTTTCGGCGGTATTTAGTTTTACTGGTTCCTTCATAGAACTACTAGTTTTAGAAGGGTTTTTTTTTATAATCTTTTTTGTAAAATCATAACCACATTTTCTACAGCGTTGCGAAAAAGGTCCGCAATATTCAAAGCAACGAGGACAAGGTTTTCCCTCATCTTGGATAAGTGCTTGGTTACATTTTTTACAAAATTTCGTTCCTAAACTATTATGGCAATTACATCTAGCACAAACAGGCATATTTTACCTCCAATATTTCCCTTTAAGATTTAAAAATACATTTACCATTAAAAAATAGATAAAATTACCTACATAAACCTTTAAAATATAGAATCAATTTCCAATGTTCAAATATATTATAACAAATATATGAATATAGTCTCGCAAAATAAAGTGCTTATCTAGAAAAAAGATTTTATTTTTACTTCATGTCTAGCCGATTAAGGAGCATTTCATTTTGATTGAGATATAATACTAGGGAATTTAAAAAATACCAGTAAAATCATGCAATACCTATAAAGAGGGTCGTCGTGATTATTCGAAACCGTTTCAGAGCTGAAAAAGAAGTATTAGGGATGACTTAGTAGTGGGAGGGAGAATATTTTTATGTGAATATTTGAACAGCTATAGAGAAATTTCGTGAAATATAAGTTTAGTCTTAATTCGGTGTGTTTAAGAACTATATTTTCAGAAGAGCTTTAGCCTGAATAAAATGACTGTATGCTTGAAATTCATCCACTTTAAAAGGTGGTCACTTAAATTTTATTTAAGTTCTATTTTGAATAAGTAGCTTTCAACAATTGCAAATAGAGTTATTAGGAGAATTATAATTATATATTATCAACTTGAGTAAGCCATAGCATCTATTCCAGATGCTATGGCTTTTGCTATTTACTAAAATAATTAAAGGAGGAATTCATATGAAAGTATATGAATCACAACAAACAAAACAATTAGAGCTGCTAGAGAGAAGCTTCTGCATGGAGAAGCAAATAAAATTGGTACCAGCAAAGCGTGTAAATATTGTACAAGTAAAGTTAGTAAGAGAAAAAACATTACTTTACAAAGATCGTAAAATACGTTCGCCACGTTGCGCATATGAGCTGATTCGTGATTTCCTAGGTGATGTAGATCGTGAGCATTTCATTGTTCTTTGTCTTGATACAAAGAACCAACCAACTTGCATACAAGTAGTGCATATCGGAAGTCTTAATGCAAGTATAGTTCATCCTAGGGAGGTACTGAAGCCTGCTCTTCTTAGTAATGCCGCTTCAGCGATTGTAGCTCATAACCACCCTAGTAATATATCTGATCCAAGCCCTGAAGACATTGAAGTTACAAAACGTTTAGTTCATGCCGGAGAAATCCTTGGAATAGATATACTTGATCATCTTATCATCTGCACAGATACATTCCGTTCTTTAAAAGAATCTGGTTGTATGTAATCAATTAATAGTAAAAATGGAGATTAAATATAAAATACTGGCTCTAAATAAAATATAAGACTGCAAGTAATGTATTACTTTTAATAGGAGGCGAAAATATGCTTAGGAAATTACTTACGTCAGTTGCCTTGGTGATAGTCAATGAAATAGCAAAAGAAATTATCAAAAAAAGCGAACATCCCAAGTGATCAACATATCTTCTAAACAAATAGGAGCCATAAATGCATTTTAAAGCATTCATGACTCTTTTTTTATCCTTTGCTTTAACTAATATTTAGCTTCGTTCCTTCTAGATAACCTCCATAGTCAATACTTGAAATATTATAGTTTTCAAAAATTGTATGTTTAATATTATCTTAGAAACTAGAAATAGAGTATGTTAATTTGGAAAATCTAGTACTACTTCTTTTTAGTATTACTTTTTGTACCTTGATAAAAGCTTTTATATGCATAAGCGTATGCTTCATATAAATGCATTTCTAAATCATCTGAAGAAGGTGAATATACTGGTATACCTTCTTCTAATGCGTTTCCAATAAACTCTTCAAATGGTTCTTCTTTCGAAAACAAGTTATATATCGCAAATTCTATAAGAATCTCTTTTGGTACATTTTCTAGTGGTTGTGGAAATATAGGAAGATATTTTTCTTTTATGTCGTTAACTAGAGTATTTTTACAGTTGTCAAAAATTTGATTAAAGGTAGTCCAAACTTCTTCATTTTCAAATAAAGTTTTGCTGTAATATTCATTAATTAGTAATGTTTTTACACCAAGATTATTAAGCTTGGCAAGTTTACTGACTCCAGCGAAAATTGTCTGCTTTTTTTTATACCTTTCATACTTATTCATTTCATCGATACTTTCTCCTATGAATGCTTGAAATTCCATATAAGCTGAATCTTCCCCGAAAGTATTTACTACATTATAGATGTCGTACAAATTAGTCGTTTCATTAAATAAGTACAAATTCAGTGACCTATTATACTTAGCACTGACACTAGAATGATTAACTCTTAAAGAATTGATAAATGCTTGAAAACTTTTCTGTCCATTTATAAACAAATTCTCTTCATTTGGATAGTCACTTCTTGACCATTTTAATGATAAATACTTTTTGTTAGCTATATTTATTTTCTTACTAGATAAATATTTATGTGTGAACATCAAAGCATAAGCATACCAAGGAAAAAGTATTTTAGGAACTTTTAAATGAATAGTATCTCGATTAACATTTATTACATTAATTAAATTCTCTGTATTTAAAAAATCAAAACTAAGGCTATATTCTTTAATTTGCTTTTCAAACGAATCAAAACTAAAAAATATTTCCTTTAATATGTTAGGATACTTTTTATATTCTCGTTTAAGTCTAAAATGGTCTATTAAATTGTTTAAAGCATCGTTTAATACTGACATTTTGACATCAGAAAAAAAGTTGTCAACTAGACTTGCATATTCATCTTCTTCTATATCATCAATTCCTGTAGTAAAAGGATATATTTCATAATTCTGGCAATCTAAAAGCAAATAAAAAAAACTATGTATACTGTCATTAACTATTTCTAATTCGAATCCACCACTATCAAGTTTCCATTCAAATAGTGGAAACTTAATACTATCTTCTTCAAAATTTTTTATTGCAGATATTGTATTAGATAAAACTTTATTTATTATTGATTCAGCTTCATTCAAAATTGCTATCCTCCTTTAAAATTTACTGTTCATCATGTTCAATGTAATTTAATAACTTTTGTTATACTACCTTAATATTACTAAGATTAAATCATTACATAAATAAACACTATAGATATTTAATATATATTCCACTTTCAACAATCACACTAAATAATAAATTTGTTTCCACAATTTATATTGAACACCTTGAACATCATTAACATAAAACAAATAAAGTTACAAGCCACCTAGACTACAAATTATACATTTATTTCAGTAGTCTAGGTGGCTATATTGATTTTCAGTATACAAATAAGATTTATATATACTACAGTAGGGGGTTATTCCAATATGAAAAATTCAAAAGTTATAAAAAATTTCAAATCAATAATCGAGCAGAGCAAAAAAAATTTAGGTGACAACTTCTGTTTAGAAATAACAGATAAAAATGCAGAAATGTACGGTATTACTGATAAAACAGCAATACTTGACAATGCGATTTTATTTATGAAAATAAATAATCAAACTTTTATCAAGGGTATCTTTGATAATGAAAAATACGAATTTTCTTCAATTAGAAATTTACCAGCCTCATTAGATATTGTAATTGGAGTAGATTACAGTGATATAAATGACAATTTAATTTACCTTAATCACACAAATAATAGCTTTTTTCCAATTTCAGCATCAGATTTAAGTGAAAATGATGTTTTTTATCTCTATTGGGAATATCAAAACAGTTCTTGTATAACAATCTTTGAATACGATTCTTTAGAAGATACAGTTGTATTAGAAACTGTTTCCATGCATAAAAAATCTTTGCGGAAAATACTAAGAGTGTTTGTACAAAATCTCCTTTCAATGCATAAAAGCTATGACAATTATTCATCTTTGTTTAGTGAGAATTTGATAATTGAGGAGATTAAGGATTCTATCGTTAAATCAGATGAGGAGGAGGTATACTTGAGTGAATCTAAATGGAAATAAAAGGAAGGCGTATTATAGAAAACTTATAGAGTCAATTAAGCTACCAGGACATATTTCTGATTCAGATTTTCAGAGTGTGAAAAATGATTTTCAAGAATTATGTACTATGACTACTTCTTTGGAAAAAAACGATAAGCAGCAAACTATTTCGGAACCACTTAAACTACCAGAGTATCTTTCTAATTCAGATTTTCAAATTGTAAAGCAAAGTACACAGAAGTTAAACTTTGAACGGGTATCACCCTTGCAAAAGTGTGAAAAGCCGAAATCTTCTATACGTATTTCAGAGCCTGCAGCGGGATTAAATGAAATTAATCTACCATGTTATCTGTCTGATTCGGATTTGCATAATGTGAAGCAAAATACACAAGAAGTTAGCTTTGAAAAGATTTTTCCTTCGCATAAACAGGTTGTGCAAAGTATCCAGAATCCTTTGCAAGATAAAAAAACAGATAGCCAAATAATTCATAATCACACATTAGCTGAATTACTAATTGATACACATAAGTTTGCAGTTATAGAAGGCAATTTATACTACTGGAATCAAACGTTAGGGTATTTTGTGGGTCTTACAGGTGAAAATGCAGATATATTTATCCGACAAAACATACCAGATAAATATAAAAGTCGAATTTCGTTTAACAGTTGTCAGGAGATACTCCGGTGGATAATAGCTAAAGATGAAATGAAAGTAAATGAAGAGCTATTGGTACCACGAAAGTCATTTGTAGCATTTTCAAATTGTATTATTAACATAAAAGATTTTTCAGCTCATTCACATGATCCTGATTATTTCTTTACATCTGTATTAAATGCAGAATATCCGCTAAGAAGTATACCTAAAGGACCTGTATTTGAAAGATTTATTAGTCAAATTACTGGTGGAGACCAAAGGTTATATATGAGATTACAAGAGCTTTTTGGTTATGTAATTTCTGAGATAAGAGATGTCAAGGTTATTCCTTATCTTGTTGGAGTAAAAGATTCAGGTAAATCCATTATTCTGAGACTTCTAGAGCACTTAGTTGGTCCAAATTTCTTTACTAATCTTAGTTTTAGTGAACTTAATCAACAAAGCTTTTTATGCCAACTTTTCGAAAAAAAGTTAAATACATGTGGTGAAACATCTGAAATAGCCCTTAATCGTTTAGATAATTTCAAAAAATTATCTGGTGGTGACTATGTTATGGCTCGTTACTTATACGGACAAGCTTTTAAATTTATTAACAAAGCGGCTCTTATATTTGCGGGAAACCATTTACCTACAATAAAAGGTATTGATAAATCAAATGCTTTTAGTGAAAGACTTGTAATTTTTCCATTTAATCATCAAGTACCAAAAGAAGAGCAGGATATTCATCTATTTGACAAGCTAATGAAAGAAACCTCATATATTGCTCATTGGGCGTTAATTGGCTTACAACGTTGGATTGATAATAATTATCAGTTCACTACATGCGAGCAAATTGAAAAGATGGCTAGGGAATATTCTGAGCAAACTAATTCAATTGATAGTTTTATAAAATCATTTTGTTATATGGATCCTGATTCAAAATCACATAATGACGTTTTAGAAACTGCATATAAAAAATATTGTCGTAGCTACGGTATGATTGAAGAAAGCTCTAGAATGTTTCATAAGCATATGAAAACAATAACCAATTTAACCTATTCTCGTTTTAGACTAAAAAACGAAAATAAGTATGGATATATTGGTATAGGGCTAAAAGATACAACTTACGAAGTGTAAAGTATTAAACTCTTCATAAATATATGTAAAAAACCTAGTAAACGAATAAATTAAATAGTAAATAAAAAAGATTTCTTACTACAAACAAGGTACAACAAATATTTCTAATACACTTTAAGGAGACAATATTATGTTAAAAGAAAAAGAATTTGAAGAAAAACTTAAACAAGTTATTGTATCAGAAACTAAAAATTTATTAGAAAAATACCCAAAGCCCTTAACATTACAAGAATGGTTTAGTCTAACAGACGGAGCAAAGTACACTGGTGTATCTTATAACACCTTTATAAAGTTTAGAACTTTAGGGTTAAAAGTATGCGAAATTGAAGGCATCAAACGCGTATCAAAAAAAGAAATCGACCGCTTCCTAGAAGAACACAGCTTTTAAATACTACGAGAGGATTTTTCCCCCAGTTAAATTATATATTATAACTGTGAGGATCAGTCCTCTCTTTATATCTTGCCCCCGCAACGATACTAGGAGGGTCACTATGACAAAAAATAATTCTTCACCCATCAAAAGTTATGAAAACAAAGATGGTAAAACGTTATATAAATTCCAAGTTTATTTAGGTGTAGACGAGCTTACGGGTAAAGCTCGTAGTACTACCCGTAGAGGTTATAAAACGAAAAAAGAAGCTGAGCTTGCTTTAGCACGTATCAAACTTCAAGTCTCTGAAGGCACATACAAACAAGTAAGCACAGAGACATATCAGGAAGTATACGATCTTTGGATCACTCAATACGAAAAAACTGTAGAAGAAAGCACGTTTGTTAAAACAGTTGGCTACTTTAAAAATCATATCTTACCTTCTATGGGCAGTTACCGTATAGAGAAAATTACGATCGCTATTTGTCAAAAACATTACAATGAATGGGCTTCAAAGGTTAAAAAAGCTCGTACGATTAAGTCTTACGCTAAAAAGGTATTAGATTTTGCTATTGTGCATGGCTTTATTCAAACGAATCCCTTCACTCATGTTGAGACAAAAGTTAAGAAAGCCTTTACGGAGAGTGCTGAAGATGAAAATGAAAACTTTTATACGAAGGAAGAGTTAATTTTATTTTTAGAGAAAGCAAAAGATCACCTTAACTATAAAGCATATGCGCTATTCCGTTTGATCGCTTATACAGGCATGCGTAAAAGCGAGGCCTTAGCTTTAACATGGAATGATGTGAACTTTGTGGAAAGTGAGATAATTATTAATAAAGCTATCGGACGTGGTAAACAAACACAGCTTTATTTGAAGACTACTAAGACTGGTAAACCTCGCACGATCAAATTAGATGAAACAACTTTATCGATCTTGAAAGAATGGAATAAGCTTCAAAAGCAGCAATATATTCAGTTAGGCATCAATACGCTGAAGAATAATCAATTGATGTTTAGTAATACAAAAAACGATTTTATCCAGCCTGGTCAAGTACAGAAATGGATGTATAGTGTCCAAAATAAATACATTTTGAAGAAAGTATCACCACATGGTTTACGTCATACGCACTGCTCACTTTTATTCGAAGCTGGTGCGAGCATTAAAGAAGTTCAAGATCGACTTGGGCATTCTGATGTAAAAACTACTTTAGATATTTATACTCACGTCACGAAAAAGGCGAAAGAAGGCGCCATACAGAAGTTTGTTAGCTATTTAGAAGGTTAAGTTATTGACTTAGTTTTGACTAGAAAATGACTAGATTTGAATGAAATCTATTGAAATTAGATGAAATTAAAAAAGTGCCAAAACCCTTTCATATCAAGGGTTTTGACACTCATTGAAATCATTTGATTTCAGAAAATGGAGACGGCGGGAGTCGAACCCGCGTCCAGAAACTCCAATACTTCAGCTTCTACGCGTGTAGTTTGCCTATTTACAATTCACGTAACATTATGCCGACAAACAGGCGTCTTGTACGCTAACCTGGAAATCTCTTGTCGGTGACTCAGGTGGCACCATCGACCGTATCCCACTAAAGTTGGGCCCCACGTTCTCTACATGGGCGATAGAGAGGCAGAGCGCTTACGAGCTTACGCTGCGAAAGCTAAGTTTTGTTGTTTGCCAGTTATTATATAACTTCCGTTGATGACGGAGCCGAGACCTCCGACGCGCGACCAAAGCTTGAACCATCCCTGTCGAATCCGTAACGTCCCCTTGAATATGAATCGAAGCACGTAGCCTCGTTCAAGCAAAGGAGCTAGAATTTCTTCTAGTACGGCGGGAGCTAAAAGTACGCTTCCATGTAATCTGGCATTCAGTAATACTTATTATAAAGCAAATCTAGCTATAGTTCAAGTGTCCCGCAATGATAGAAAAAATTGGCTAGCTCACAATGATTTTCTTATTTCATAATCACTTTCTATTAGGGTTATTTATCTTGCTGTAGCATGATTTACAGTGTGTTTTGACTTTGGAGCAATTACGCAGATCGTTTTGTTTGATGGTAGCAAACTAGCTTTTTTCGATCGCTGACATTATTACGTTCCTCGAAAATAAATGCTCTCTATGTTCATAAACATAAATTTTCGTCCTATTGTAAGAATGCTGATTTCCTCCTATATATGCAGATAAGTTCTTTATTATATGTCCTTTAGAACTCGCCCTGAGAATTCTATCCGTCCAAATACCAAAAGCTCACCATCCAAAAATAGTGAGCTTTCTAACAATCTATTAATCTTGATTTTTTGCTTTGAAGGCACGTTCCATGTCGCGTTTTGCCTCTTTTTTACGCATATCGTTGCGTTTGTCGTAATCCTTTTTCCCTTTGCCGACACCGATTAAGAGCTTGGCGTAGCCGTCTTTGATGTACATTTTTAATGGGACGATTGTGTAGCCGTCACGTTTTACGGCACCGACTAGCTCGCCGATTTGCTTTTTATGAAGCAGTAGCTTGCGGGCGCGCAGTGGGTCATGGTTAAAGCGGTTGCCTTGTTCGAATGAGCTGACATGCATATTGTTGATCCATGCTTCACCGCTGCGGATTTGTACATAGGATTCTTTTAGTTGAACCCTTCCTGCACGGATGGATTTAATTTCTGTGCCTGTGAGCACCATGCCCGCTTCAATTGTTTCTTCAATGAAGTAGTCGTGCCCGGCTTTCTTGTTTTGCGCTAATACTTTGCCAGTACCTTTTGCCATAATATTCACCCTCTACTTAAAGGATAGCAGGGTCAACCTGCTCTTATTGATAAAGTGAAAGCACCCGCTTTAAATTGCTTTAAAGCGCTAAATGGTGCCTTCACCTATACTTTTACGTTATTTACGTTTTGATTTTTTCTTTTTGTTTTTCTTGGCGACGCCCTCGTAGAACTTTTGCTTTTGCTTCACGCCTTTTTTAGGGCCTGGGCTTGAGTTTGAGCCATCTTTGCGGCGTCCTCGTGGATCACGGTCGTTTTCACGTCGTTCTCCTTGTTCGCTTCGTCCTTCTTCATTGCGACCACTGTGACTGCCACGTCCACCTCGTTGTTCTTCGTTGCGACCACTGTGACTGCCACGTCCACCTCGTTGTTCTTCGTTGCGACCACCGCGATTGCCACGTCCGCCTCGCTCTTCCCCGTTGCGGCCACCTTTGCGGCCATTACGACCATCTTTGTTGTCGCTATAGTTTTTGCGTGCGTGAATAACAGTAGGTGCTGCTTTTCGTGTTCGTCCATAAGACGTTACCATTCCGACGATTTCAAAGTCAATCGATGACTCCTCAATAATAACATTTGCTACACGGACTGTAACTTCATCACCAATACGGAATTGACGATTTGTACGTTCGCCAATCATGATCATTTGACGATCATCAAAGCGGTAATAGTCATCTGTCATATTGCTAATATGGACAAGTCCTTCAATCGTGTTTGGTAGCTCCACGAAAATCCCGAAGTTTGTAATGGATGAAACAATTCCTTCAAACTCTTCACCAATTTTATCGGACATATATTGTGCTTTTTTCAGTGCATCAGTATCGCGTTCTGCATCGACAGCACGGCGTTCACGTTCTGACGTATGGTCAGCAATTTCATCCATCGCCATACTCCACTGCGCAACCGTTTCTTTTGATGTATCTTTATTAATTAAATACGTACGAATTAAACGATGGACGATTAAGTCCGGATAACGTCGAATCGGTGACGTAAAGTGTGTATAGAAA
Source organism: Lysinibacillus sp. NPDC093216 (assembly GCF_050280325.1). Classification (NCBI taxonomy): domain Bacteria; kingdom Bacillati; phylum Bacillota; class Bacilli; order Caryophanales; family Bacillaceae; genus Lysinibacillus; species Lysinibacillus sp. NPDC093216. The sequence continues at coordinate 35,728 of NZ_JBNNVB010000006.1, forward strand.
TCGGTTGATAAACCAAAGTGGCCTATGCTTTCAGGATAATATTTTGCCTGTTGCATCGAGCGTAGAAGCATCGTTGAAATAACAGGCTCCTCTGGCATGCCTTCAATGGCTTTTATTACATCCTGTAAAGCTTTCGGATGGACCGTGTTTCCTGTACCTTTGATTAAAATACCGAAGTTCGTGACAAATTCAAAGAAGCGTTGCAGCTTTTCTGGCTTTGGATCTTCGTGAATACGGTAAAGGAACGGTACATTCATCCAATGGAAGTGCTCTGCTACTGTTTCATTGGCAGCTAGCATGAAATCTTCAATTAATTTTTCTGCTACTGTACGTTCACGTAATTCAATGTCTACTGGCCAGCCATCTTCGTCCACGATCACTTTAGATTCTTTAAAGTCAAAGTCAATTGCACCACGCATTTCACGTTTAGTACGTAAAATGTTAGACAGCTCCGCCATATGTTTAAACATTGGTACTAGTGGCTCATAGCGGGCAATTAGCTCTGCGTCCTGCTCCTCTAAAATTTTGTAAACGTCTCTATATGTCATACGCTCAGTTGTTTTAATGACACTTTGGAAAATTTCATGAGAAATCACATTACCATTTGCATCAATAATCATTTCACAAGACAGTACTAGACGATCAACCTGTGGATTTAATGAACAGATTCCATTCGATAACCGATGCGGAATCATTGGAATAACGCGGTCTGTTAAATAAACACTCGTCGCACGATCATAAGCTTCAACATCTATTACAGAGCCTTGTGTTACATAATAACTAACATCTGCAATATGTACGCCAAGTTTATAAGTACCGTCTACATTTTTCGTTACGGTTACAGCATCATCCAAATCCTTCGCATCAGCTCCATCGATTGTCACAATCGTTTCATGGCGTAAATCACGGCGGCCTTCTAAATCAGCCTCTGTAATTTCATCTGGCACACGTTGCGCAGCAGCAACCACTTCTTCAGGGAATTCAGGTGGAATATCGTGCTTATATAAAATAGATAAAATGTCCACACCTGGATCATTTTTGTGCCCTAAAATCTTAGTAATATAGCCTGTTGCTGATTTTAAATCCTCTGGCCAAGTAGCTACCTCAACGACAACCTTGTGTCCGTCAACAGCTCCTAATGTATCTCCCTTAGCAATGAAAATATCCATCGGTAGTTTTTTGTCATCTAAAACAACAAAACCAAAGCCTCGATTAGCTTGGAACGTCCCAACAAAGCTCGTTTGTCCACGCTCTACTACCTTTGTCACTGTACCTTCACGACGATCACCGAATGATTCCTTTAAAACACGTATTAAAACGATATCGCCGTTAATCGCACCATTTATTTCATGCGGTGGAATGAAAACATCATCCATCCCCTCAATATCAGGTGTCACAAAGCCAAAACCTTTCGCATGTCCGATAAATTTACCTCGAAGTAAATTCATGCGCTCTGGCAGGCCATAACGATTGGAGCGAGAACGCACAACTAAGCCTTGCCCCTCCATACGTACTAACGTTTTCACTAATTCTTTAAATTCGTCAGCATCTTTAAAACCAAATACATCCTCGATTTCGCCAACGGTTAATGGTTTATATTCTTCTTCACCGAAAAAGTCGAGTAAACGACTTTGTAGTGTATCTTTCTGGTCTTTCATAATTTCCCTCCTTCATGAGAAAATCCTAACTATATTTTTATTGTGCCCAATTTAGGCTTTTTAAAAAGCGATAAATATCTTCATGTAACTGATCTTTTTCTTGATCTAACGTAATAACATGTTTTGAGTTTTCATACCACTTGATCTGTTTTTCAAGTGACTCAGTTTGATTATATATAATGTTGGCAGATTCTGTCTCAATTACCTCATCATTTGTCGCCTGCACGACAAAAATTGGTGCATAAATCATGTCAATTTCTTGACGTGTCCGAGCAATAAACCCTCGCAACTCTTGTAAAGATGGCATGCCTTTTTCAGCAATTAACCCAACTTCAGCTTCGATTTGCTCCTCATCTTTACCTTGGAACTTTTTATAGTCCCTCGCATATTTCAGTACACCTTGAAACATAACATCAGTTGTACGCATCGTCATTGGAGCACACATTGTCACTATACCTTTCACCGGGTTATTCAGCGCAACATTTAAAGCCATCACACCACCCAATGACAAGCCAGCAACAGCAATCTCCTCATAGCCCGCATCCTGCAACTGTTTATACGCGGCTACGACATCCTGCCACCAATCAGCAGGACCTGTTGTAATAAGTTCCTCAGGTTCCACACCGTGACCTTTATAATGAGGTGCTAATGTAGTATACCCTTTTTTCTCTAAAAATCTACCAAGCATCCGCACATCCGCCGAACTTCCCGTAAACCCATGCAATAATAAAACTGCCCTAGGTCCTGCCTGAAAGAAAAAAGGCTGTGATAACGATTTTTTCATTGCGAGCTCTCCTTCATCCAAATACATATACTATAACCATTATAGCCATACTGAAGCTTCCTCAAAAGTTTTGGCGATTGTTACATCTTTTATGAGATTTTATCGGTTAATTTGATGGTTTTTTTCAGCATTTTGATGGTCTTTCTGGCATTTTGGGATTCTATCCGTCGCTTTGAGGATTCTATCCACGATTTTGGCTCTTCTATCCACGATTTTGAGGATTCTATCCACCATTTTGGCTTTTCTTCCACACTTTGAGGATTCTATCCACCATTTTGGCTCTTCTATCCACGATTTTGATGGTTCTATCCACGATTTCGGCTCTTCTATCCACGACTTTGAGAATTCTATCCATCATTTTGCGATTCGCGGGTATTTGCTTCGCTTCCGCGAGTATTTTTCTGCTTCGCGCGAGTATTCGCCTTGCTTCCGCGAGTATTTCCCTTCCCCGCGCGAGTATTCGCCTTGCTTCCGCGAGTATTTCCCTTCCCCGCGCGGGTATTCGCTTCGCTTCCGCGAGTATTTCCCTTCCCCGCCCGCGGGTATTCACTTTACTAAACTAACTATGTATTGGCATCCAAATAATTAGTACCATAAAAGAAAACGCCCAACCAGTAAAGGTTAGGCGATATATCTTCAACTATTAGATTTTTGTAATAGCGAGTGCTAAAATAAAGAATAATATTGCTAACACAATTGTTACACGATGAAGGATTAAATCCATACCACGTGCTTTTTGCTTTCCAAATAGTTGTTCAGCTCCACCCGAGATGGCACCTGACAAGCCTGCACTTTTACTAGATTGAAGTAATACTACAACGATCAACGCTATTGATACGATAACTAATGAAACTAATACTACTGTATGCATTCACTGCACCTCCCGAACTTCGAACATCACAACGTAATATATTATAACAAAAAAAGGTTCTCTTGACAAACTGAGATTAATAAATACCCTCATTCTCCCTCTGTTAGTTAGTTTTTCTAAAAATCAGCATACCATCTTGCTATCACATTATCCTATAATAGTTAAAAGTATAGTCATCACTAAAATTTCAAAAAAATGCCATTCATATAAGTTGATTGGCGCGGAGGCTAGATTACTCCTTGGGGATTAGCGACATAAAAGAGACCCTACGGAATAGAGGCACGAAGGCTAAGAGCACACGTCCTGTGATAACGCCTTCGTAACTAACATCCTGCTGCTGCCGCTACGTTGCACTACGCTTTCACAAAAAAAACATCTGTCGCTTTGCTTTCGCACAAAAAACATCTGTTGCCCTAGGCGGCTATCGAAAGCCCTCAGGAAAGCTCTGAAATCAACCTCACGTTTTAGTGATGCGCCAAAAATGTAATGATTAATGGGAGGAATTATGAAAAAGAGTATATTGCTGATTTTTTTACTTATTATTTTAAGCATGCTTAGCGCTTGCTCAGCTGCTATCAAGGCTGTCGAAGTATTATTACCAGAGAGAACTGAATCTGTAGAAGAGACTTCTATAGACCTTAAGGAGCCTACTAGCAAAGCACAATCAGTTGAGTTTTCTGCGGAGGACCTTTTTTCAACGACATTATTTAAGAAAGATCCTGCTTTGCTTCAGTTTTCAAAAAAAGTTGAGAAGCATATAACAAAATTTGATACAAACTTTACAATAGTTTATAAAGGAAAATTAGGTTGGGATGCATTTGAAAGACAACTAAATGATATTTATAACATAATTAATTTCGTAAATCCTTATACAGCAGGATACGTCGAAAATTACAATTGGGAAGCATGGGAAATAGATAATGGTTATGAAGTAGAATTTGATTTTACATATTTAACAGATGCCAAGAAGGAAAAGAAAGTAGATGCTTATGTAGAGAATTTTACAAATAAGTATATTACAAATGACATGGATGATTTTCATCGTGCTAAAGCCGTTAATGACTTTGTAGTACAACTAGCCACTTATTCTGGTGAAGATGCGTCAGAAGGTCAATCTGTTTATGAATTAGTCAGTAAAGAAACTGGTGTTTGCCAAGCTTATGCACTATTAGCCTACCGTTTATTTTTGGCGGCTGGTCTTGATGCTAAATATGTATATGGCTATAGCGATAATCAGCTTCATGCATGGAATTTAGTAAGTGTTAATGGTGATTGGTATCATGTTGATACGACTTGGAATGATGTTAATCCTGATGAACCATATGCTATTTCCTACGAATATTTTTTAGTGAATGACGAAAAACTAAGTGAAGATCATATATGGGCAAAAGATAACTATTTTGCGGCTACAAGCAATGCGTATGATTTTATGCATGATATGTGGTACGCAGATACTGTTGGCAATGTTATTTATTATAATAGCATGACCGATAGCATGTTATACGCCTATGATTTAGCAACAAAACAAAATAGACAAGTTACAGAAACATCCTGCTATTACCTGGCTGCTGCTGAAGATGCGATTTATTGCAGTGATTATGATAATGACGGCTTTTTAACAAAAATATTTATAAATGATGGCTCAGAAGAAGTGTTATTAGAGGTAGAGGTTCTAAACTTGTTCATTGATGATAAAGGGGTTTTGTTATACGAAACCATTGACGGTGAAAAACATTCACAAAATTTATAGCCATTTCAAGAATCTGCATGCTTCCATTAATCAATGGATAGTACGCAGATTCTACTTTCACCTCTATTCTTTAGCTCATCACCAAACGTGGGGTAATCTCCATTCCGACTGGGTGCTTTACTGGGGTGGAACACTATGTTGGTCACGAAGGCTTTATCACAAGGCGTGATGCTTTTAGCCTTCGTTCCCCCTATTTGCTCGCTCCAGGGTCTCTCATTTTTGACGCTGTGACCTGTCCACACTCCAATATTTAACAATACCCCCACAATATCATAACAATTAATTCATCGTAGCTTAACAACCTTCCTTTACACTTACTTGTGAATCGACCTTAAGGAGGAAAATCATGAAACACTCAAAAAAATGGAGTTCATTGTTGTTAGCAAGTGCAATTGCTTTATCTTCGATTAGTATCGCTCAACCGCAGGTACAAGCTGCTCAAGTAAAGAAGCCAACAAATGTGATTATGCTCGTGATGGATGGTAGTAGTAATAATGCCGTTACACTTTCTCGTTGGTATAAAGGTCAAAGTTTAGCGATGGATGAAATTTTATCAGGGGGCGTGCGTACATACTCTGCCGATTCAGCCATTACTGATTCAGCTCCTGCCGCTACTGCGTTAGCAACTGGCCATAAATCAAATGATAAATTTGTGGGTGTGTTACCGTCCGTTATTAATTCACCAGGGCTTAAGCAAATTGCCAAAGAGGATGCTTATAGACCAGTAGCTAATGTTTTAGAAGGAGCTAAACAACAGGGCAAGGCGACTGGATTGATTTCTACTTCGGAAATTCAGCATGCCACACCAGCAGGCTTTTCTGCACATGTTAATAATAGAAGCCAATATGATAACATCGCTGAGCAGCAAGTTTATCAAAACATTGATGTCGTATTAGGTGGTGGCTTTGAGTCTCTGGCACCTGGCACAACTAAAAATGCTCGAAAAGATGGCGAGAATTTAGTGGATGTCCTTAAAGAAAAAAATTATGACATCGTAAAAACGCGAAATGAGCTTCTAAATAGTAAATCGTCAAAAATTTGGGGAAGCTTTGCTCCAAGTGCTCTTGCCTACGATTTTGATCGTGCCAAAACAAAAGCATCTGAGCCAACTCTTGCTGAGATGACTAGTAAAGCTATTGATACGCTCAAAAAGGATGATGATGGTTTCTTCTTATTTGTAGAAGGTAGTAAAGTGGACTGGGCGGCTCATGCCAATGACACAATTGGCATGATTAGCGATATTTTATCGTTTGATGCTGCAGTTAAGGAAGCGGTTGATTTTGCAAAAGAAGATGGTAATACTATGGTCATAGCTGTTACAGACCACGGCAATAGTGGGATTACAATGGGTAATGCTAACACGACAAGTACTTATTCCAACACACCTGTTTCTGCCTATATCGATCCTCTAAAGAAAGCTAAAATGACAGTTGAAGGTGCGCTAAGCCAATTACAAGAAGATAAATCAAATATTGTAGAAGTCGCTGCACTTTATGGATTAGATGATTTATCTGCAGACGAGCTTGCAACATTACAATTAGCTAAAGACCCCGGAGAAGAAATGGTAAAAATGCTTGCCAACCGTGCTAATATTGGCTTTACAACCGGTGGGCATACTGGTGATGATGTGTTTTTATACTCATTCGGACCATCTAAAATTACAGGCCTTGTAGAAAACACGGATTTAGCACATGCGATGGCAAAGTTTATGGACTTCGATTTAGATAAGCTTACAGATGATTTATATATACCGGCAACAAAAGCATTCACAGAAAAAGGCTACACATCTAAAATTGACTTAACTGATAAAGAAAACCCTAAATTTATTGCACAAAAAAATAATGTAACCGTTACAATCCCAGTTAATAAGAACATTGTAATATACGAACAAGACAAGACAGCAAAAACGCATACCTTTGACACAATCAATGTCTACAACGGTACTGAATTTTACGTTTCTAAAAAAGTTTTAAATGTAATCAAATAAGGGCTTTTACGAGGAGTTATTGACCACAAGCTTTCGCTGTAAGTTTCTTGTACTCGTTAAAGTGGGATAAAAATAAGGGTGCTATCAAAAGTTGAGATGTTTAACTTGATGGTGGCACTTTTCTTTTTGCTCAAATTTGATTTTGCAACAGTCCTCAAAAGATTACCACTTCCATCATCTGCTTAACATTTTGTAGCTTCCATTTTGGTTATCCCCTTTTATATCTCATCACATTTCATACCAATATTTTCCGTGCGATTTACTTTGATTTTACTTTCATTTATTATGCTTTAAGTAATGAAAAAACGGATTGCTTCCGATGCCCTATAACGAAATTTAAGGATTTCTTAAGTACCAATGAAGCGGAAAAACAGCGATAATAAAGGTGGTTGTAATTTTAGTAAACTTCAAGTTGGGGTGAGACAAAGTGTTTTTAAGATCAATTTCTTCCCTTATTTTAGTTACGTTCTCTTAAACCTTAATTTTACCTTAAATTAATCTTATGATTTTATGAATATCTAGTAATTTAGCAACATTTTTATCTACAATCCGTCAAAACAGTGTTAAAAATTTTATTAGGGTTTAAAATTAAATTTTAGAAAAAACTTGAAAAAATATCTATTTATTTAGTATATTTACAAAGTTATAATCTTTTTTCATTTTTAATTGGGGGTGGACCTATGCAATCCATTAAAAATAATGAGGTTTTACGTTTTATAGGCTTTACGTTATTTTACTTCATCATTTTAGCGCTCTTGTTTTTTATCCATGGCTTCCATGATATGAACGCAGGACCATTTATATATACGGAATTTTAAGAAAAGGAGATATAAACTATGTTAAGCATTTTAGAGGCTATTCAAAAAGTGGCACAACAGCATCCTCATCGAACTGCATATCAAACTAATAGTGATTCCTTAACGTATGGTGAGCTTTGGCATCTTTCTGATTGTGTAGCACAGTATTTAATGGCTCTTGATTTAAAAAGACAACAACCAATCGTCGTCTACGGGCATATGTCCCCTTTACAAATCGTTGCCTTTTTAGGAGCTGTAAAGGCGGGTCATCCGTATGTACCAGTTGATTCTTCTACACCGTCTGAAAGGTTACAAATTATAATAGAAGCTTCTCAGGCTTGTTTACTACTAAAAACTGAAGCATTAGGCTCGAACCAATCAGTCCCTGTAGTGGAAGTAAGTGATTTAGTTGCTCAAGCTACTAGCATTTCGACAGAGCCTTCAACATGGGTTAAGGATCAAGAAATCCATTATATTATTTACACATCTGGTTCTACTGGTAAGCCAAAAGGTGTTCAAATTACAGCCGATAATTTAGCACATTTTGTTGCTTGGATGCATGAGCATTTCCCACTACAGGAATCTGGTGTGTTTCTAAATCAAGCGCCTTATTCCTTTGATTTATCTGTGATGGATTTATATCCTGCACTCGTTAGTGGGCAAACACTTTACGCAATTACGCAAGAGCAAATTGCTAATCCAAAAGCGTTATTTGAGTCATTAGCTTCATCTGGTATTCGCGTTTGGACTTCTACACCTTCCTTTGCGAAGATATGTTTAATGAACAAAGAATGGAATCAAGCGTTAATGCCTTCGTTAAATACGTTTTTATTCTGCGGAGAGGTTTTACCAGTATCCGTATCGAAAGAATTAATGCAACGCTTCCCACAAGCTTCTATTTTTAATTTATACGGTCCTACAGAAACAACCGTTGCCGTATCTTATGTAGAAGTAACAAAGGAACTTTTGGATCAATTTGACCAATTACCAATCGCTCCTCTATCTGAGCCTAATCTATCCTTGCAAGAAGATGGCGAGATTATTATTTCTGGACCGACTGTAAGTGCAGGTTATCTTGGGGCACCTGATTTAACACTTAAAGCGTTTCCTACAATAGGGGATCAACGTATTTATAAAACTGGGGACGTTGGTTATGAAAAAGATGGCTATCTATTCTTTTCTGGCCGAAAAGATTTCCAAGTGAAACTGCATGGTTATCGTTTAGAAATCGAGGAGATTGAAAAGCAAATTGGCAATCTTCCAGCTGTTGCTAGCTGTGTTGTTATACCTATTTCAAAAGATGGTGAAATTGTTTCACTAAGTGCGTTTGTTGTTCTTCGCGAGCCATTAACGGACTCTGCCTTCAAAATGACGAAGCAGCTTAAAGCATTGTTAGCAGAGTATTTACCATCTTATATGATTCCGAAAACGTTCAAATACATTGACTCTTTACCTTTAAATACTAACGGTAAAGTTGATCGTAAAGGATTGGCGGTTATGGAAACAGTATGACGGCTTATGGAAATATAATTTTTTTCATCATCATTGGTATTTTATTAATGCCAACCATTATTTTAGGACTACGTGGGAAATCAGCTAAACGCTATAATATCTTTATTTCGATTATCGTATTAGCTCTTATTTTTGGTAACTCCCCGCATGGCTCAATTTCTCTTATACTATTTACAGTATTTCAGTTATTATTAATTGTCGTTTACCAAAAATATCGCTCACAGAAGAATAGCACGTCCGTATTCGTAATTGCTGTACTGCTGTCCATTTTGCCACTTGTACTTGTGAAGGTTCTGCCTATGCTTGGCCTTAATAATTTATTTGGATTTTTAGGGGTATCCTATATTACCTTTAAATCGGTACAAATGATTTTAGAAACACGTGATGGCTTAATTAAGGATAAAATTTCAGTAGTTGAGCTTGCTTATTTCTTACTGTTCTTCCCAACAATAACTTCGGGACCTATTGATCGTTGGAGACGCTTTTATAAAGATATGCACACAGTGCCATCTGGTCAAGACTATCAAAAGCTACTGTTAAGTGGGATCAATTATATATTTGTAGGCTTTTTATATAAATTTATTTTGGCTTATTTAATATACAATTACACACTTATTTATTTACCAAATCAAACTTATAACTATTTGACACCTTTTCAAGGGCAAATAGCGTATATGTATATGTATAGTTTTTATCTATTTTTTGACTTTGCAGGTTATAGTGCTTTTGCTGTTGGTGTTAGTCGCATTATGGGTGTTCAAACGCCAATTAACTTTAACCGTCCATTCTCGAGTCGCAATATTAAAGACTTCTGGAACCGTTGGCATATGAGTCTTTCATTCTGGTTCAGGGATTATGTTTATATGCGCTTTGTGCTTTGGATGACTAAGAAAAAATGGATTAAAAACAAATATACAGTTTCTTATCTTGGCTTCTTCTTACTGTTCTTTTTAATGGGTATTTGGCACGGTTTAGAATTGCACTATATTGTCTATGGTCTCTACCATGCCTTATTAATTATCTGTTTCGATAAATTTGAACGTTGGAATAAGAAGCGCAAGATTTGGCCGAAAAATAAATGGACTCATGCAATCGGCGTATTTATTACGTTTAATGCCATTTGCTTTGGTTTCTATATTTTTTCAGGAACATTATTTTAATTAATGGCTCTGTTCATGTTTTTATGAATACCACAGCCTAAACAATAAAGGAGATTTATAATATGGATAAACAACAAGTTTTAGAAATGTTAGTAGAGTTATGCGAGGACGATATCATTTTAGAAAACCCAGATATCGATTTATTTGAAGAAGGACTTCTTGATTCATTCGGTACAATTAATTTATTAGTGGAAATTGAAAGCCGCTTTAATATCTCAGTGCCAATTACTGATTTCAACCGTGAGGAATGGAACACGCCAAATCGTATTGTAGCGGAATTAGCTGAAAGACAATGATTAAGAAAGGCTTTCTATCAATATTAATTGCTTTTGCTCTTTTTGCTGCCTTGATATTCTTCCCTAATTCCTGGATAAAAGCTTGGATTTCAGATGAAGATGTAGAGCAGGCAAAGACAAGTATGTCTCCATTAGTGTTCCAAGGGATGTATTTCCAGGAGCGAATGTTACAGGAGCCTAAAACTATGCCTTTATATGGCTCCTCAGAATTAAATCGTTTCGACCCTTTCCACCCTTATAATTATACTCGGGCTACAGATGCTCCGTATACGACATTTATGGTCGGGCGTGGTGGAATGCAGTCTATTACACACTTTTTAAATTTTGCTGCACAGGAAAAGAATTTAAAGGATAAGAAAATTGTTTTCATCATTTCTCCTCAATGGTTTACGAAAAAGGGAATGAATGAATTACACTTCTCTCCTAACTATTCGATGTTGCATGCTTATGATTTAGCATACAATAAGGACATTGACGAAGATCTTCGAAATCGAGGAATGAAACGCCTTCTTGAATTCGATACTGTTAATCGAGATGAGCTGCTTAAAACAATTTATGAATATAAATTATCTGGCGGTAAGGAAAAACCAATCATCGGGCGACTTGCCTTGATGGCAGGCCATGTCCAAAAGGCACTTTTAGAGAAAAAAGATTTATATTACTCGCTCTTCCCTCGTGAAGGAAGTAACTTAAAAAGCAATGACAAACTAGTTGCGGACCAAACATTCGAGCAGCAAATAAAAAATGCCGAGAAATATGGCGAGAAACGTGTTTCCAATGATTTAATGATTGAAAACAAATTTTATAAACGTCTTGTAAATGCTAATATTAAAAAGTTTGAAGGAATGCGCAAAAACGAAGATTATACGACTTCACCCGAATATGAGGATTTACAGCTTGTAATTGATATTTTAAAAGATGCTGGTGCAAAGCCACTATTTGTCTCTATTCCAGTAAATGGTCATTGGTATGACTACACTGAATATCCTGCGGATCGCCGTGAAAAATATTACGAAAAAATGGATCAGATATTGACTAAAAATGATGTTCCATATGTTGATTTCTCAGGCCATGACTATGATCCTTATTTCATTATGGATACGATTCATATCGCATGGAAAGGCTGGGTCTATCTAGACCAAGAGCTGGACAAATATTGGGCACAGAAATAATTGCATTGTTCTCATTTAAAGAACGTAGAGACAGTCTAAAGTGTTAATCACTGAAGACTGTCTTTTTTTTATGGCAATCAATATCCCTCCGGTACCCTCTTCTAACAACCCCTCTATATTTCCCTTGACTCTCCCCTTAACTGGACAGATATACTCATAAAGACAATAGGATAAAAAAGTATTGGAGATGAATCGATGTTTAAAATTAGCGAGTTTTCAAAGCTTAGCCAAGTATCTGTAAAGACATTACGTTACTATGACCAATTGAATTTGCTTAAGCCTGCTTATACTGACAAATTTACGGGATATCGGTATTACTCAGCTGACCAAATGTTTCAAATCCATCGTATTTTAGCGTTCAAAGAATTGGGGTTCTCCTTAGAGCAAATTCGTCAAATGATGGGAGAGAATATCTCTCTTGAGCAAATTAGAGGTATGTTCAGAATTAAGCAAAATGAGATTCAATCCATTTTGGATGCCGAAAACGCTAGACTGGCTCGCATAAAGGAAGGTCTATGTAATATCGAGAACGAGGGAAAAGATGTAGCTTCACTTGATGTCGTTCTAAAAGAAATTAAGCCACAGCTCGTATTGTCTTATCGTAAAAAAGCATCGTTTAGACAAATCCCTGAGATGTTTCAAGAGCTGGATGATTATTTAGGAGTCTCTGGGCATTCTTCCTTGTCCCAAATGGTACTTTGGCATGGCTGTGAAGAGTGTGAGGATGCTATTGATATAGAGGTAGCTCGTTCGTTGACGTTCGATATACCGAGTTCCCCCCCTTTTACAGTAAAAAGATTGCCAGAAGCTCCGATGATGGCCACACTTGTCCATCATTGCTCGACAACAAGCCGCTGCACAGCAAGTACAGAGTTAGCATTATGGATTGAACGAAATGGATATCGCTTGAAGGACAATGAACCTCGCCGTGAAATCTGCATTCCTCATAAAAAATTAGACAATCCAGAATCCTACGTTGCAGAAGTTCAGATTGCTGTTGAAAGAGCTTAATTTTTGAATGGTAAGGAAGGAGATATTGCTTTGACTAAACATCAGAAGCTTTTGACTTTAAATTTATTTTTATTGACCTTTGTCCTTGGAACGAGTGAATTTGTCATTGTCGGGCTGCTATCCGAAGTGTCAACCGACTTAAATATCTCCATCTCTACAGCTGGCGCTCTCGTATCTACTTTCGCCATATCCTTTGCAATCGGCACGCCCATTTTAACAGCAATATCCAGTCGATTCTCAAAGTATCCGCTCATGCTTACATTAATCGTACTATTTATTGCAGGTAATAGTTTATCCGCTTTATCGGCAACGTATGGGCTACTTATTGTATCGAGAATACTTACAGCTGTTGTGACAGGGATTTTAATTGCACTTGCAATGGCAGTCGCTAGCGAGGTAATGCCAACTAAAAAGAGAGGACCTGTTATTTCGATCATCTTTACCGGCTTTACTATAGCTAGTGTAATTGGAGTGCCGATTGGTACCTATATTGGACAATTAGGTGGCTGGCGAATGACCTTTTGGTTTACCGCCCTATTGGGGATTATTTCGTTCATTGCTAGCTCTGCTACAATACCTAAAGGACTAACTGGAGCAAAAAGCTCTTTAAAAAAACAACTTGGCTTATTAACTAATTCGCGTATTATCATAGCATTCTTTATTCCAGCTTTAAGCATTGGAGCTACATATACCGTATACACTTATCTAACCCCTCTATTACTTGACGTACTAGTTGTCCCGGAACGATCTATTAGTCTAGTATTCTTGCTTTACGGGGTAGTATCTATCTTTAGTACGATAATAGGTGGAAAATTGGTAACGCGTAATGGAATCGGCAAGCTTCGATATATATTTCTTATACAAGCCGTGATTCTTTGGTTATTTTATATTTCATCAACGTCCATTGTTTTTGGACTGTTGAACATATCTTTTATAGCCCTTATTGTATATACAATGAACTCCACCATGCAATTGTATTTTATTGATTTGGCGGATAAACACTATCCATCTGCGAAAGATTTAGCTTCATCGTTAACTCCTGTCTCTTTAAACGTTGGTATTGCACTTGGTTCAACTCTTGGAGGATTTGTCACAACGAATATGAAACTTATTGATGTATCCTGGTTCGGAGGAATTGTAGCAATCGTTGCCTCATTGCTAACATTTATCAGCTATCATTTAGATCAAAAAAGTTCTACTCAAACGAAATGTAATGTTTAACAAAATAACCCTTCCTTAAAAACAATTAAGGAAAGGTTATTCTTACATGAATTCATTTTAACTTGCTTCACCATAGAAAGTTAGAGATGATATTTTATTAAACGCATATCCTGTAGAAAAGTTGATTGGAGTGGAGACTGGGCGACTCCTTAGGGATTAGCAATAGAGGAACGAAGGCTAAAACCATCACCTCCTGTGATAACGCCTTCGTGACCAACATCGTGCTGTTGCTGTCGCTTCGTTGCACTACGCTTTTGCACAGAATGAAACCCTTTTGCTGACGCTTCGTTAGCACTACGCTTTCGCGCAAAAAACATCTGTTGCCCCAAGCGGCTCATTGGACGCCCCCAGGAAGCTTTGCTCTGTGCGAAAGCGAAGCGGCAGCAACAGCTACCCATCTGATAATCCAATCAAAAAATACTCCAACGTTTGCGGTGTACGCTCCAGAATTTCAATAGCTTCCTTCATATTAAAATTCATGCTACTGCCCCCCTTCTTCGTTACAAATGAACTCGAAGTCCCTCTTGTTTAAGGCTATTTCAAGACCTTCTTAATCCGTTATTCATATATCATAACCCAATATTTTTCCTTATCCCCTTCTTCATTTACCTTCTTCCAACCATTCTTCTCATAAAATTTCAAAGCTTTATGATTTTCGGATACACATTTTAATCTTAACGGTTTATTCATTTTTTTAATGGAGGCATTTAGTAAGTGACCCCCTACACCTTTACCTAAGAAATCTGGATGAATAAATAAATTATGAATGAAGTTATCTGGCAAGTATAATGAAGCAAATCCAAGTATATGATGGTCCTCTTCCGCTACAATTATATGCTCTCCTATAGTATCTTTATCAAAATCGTCTAAAGTCAATTCTTCTAAAGCAGCCCAATGGAAATTTTTACGCCGCGATTCCAGATAGATTATTCTTAATTCTGGGTAATCTAATTCATTCGCTTCTCTAATATTCACATGCTCACCTTTGCTTTCATAATAATTTTAAGTGACTAATCAATTAAGCCTCGGCATAATTGCGTCCGGAGGCTTTTGGCAAACAAATGTTTTTTGTGTGAAAGCGAAGCGACAGCACGATGTTGGTCACTAAGTCGTGTGTTGTTGCTGTCGCTACAAAAGACATTTGCTAAAAGGAGTCAAATGAAAAAAGTCTAAGTTCATCAGCATCATCGGAAAACTGGATTAATCTCTCAAACTTCAAACCTACTTTTTCAAGTAGCTTGGCTGAAGCGTCATTATCTTGAGTTGTGATAGCTACAATACGATTTAACCCTAGTATATCTATACCATATGCCAATGTTGCTGAGGCTGCTTCATAGGCGTATCCTTTTCCCCAATACTTAGGTAGAAAAGCGAAGCCAATATCCACATCTTCTAGCGACTCTCTTTTAACTAAACCACAAATTCCAAGGGGGGTTTGATCTTCTTTTCTTTCAACTAAATAAAGACAAAATCCAAATTGCTCATACATGCGAATTGGTCCGTTTTCTATATATTCACATGCATCCTCTACTGTTCTCAATCCGCGATCACCGATGAACTGCAACCATGAAGGATCATTCATTAACTCAAGGATAAAATCCGCATCATCTGTTGTTTGTAAGCGAAGGGTAAGTCGTTCAGTTTCAAAAATTTTCATCGTAATTCTCCTTTCAGTATTGTTTTCCCCTATATGTAATTTATGTTTTGAATTAAATATATAATAACGGACTAAACATTGCACTTGCATTGCCTTTCAGAAGAGTAGATCCATTTTCTCTGGTTTATCGTATATAAATGAAATAAACACATCCATTCCAGTAAAAGCATTTCAAGGACTTTACCAATTTTTGTCGAATAATAATCTATAGAGCAATTTGCCTTTTTTATTAAAGGCAGCAAATTTATAAAAGGTGAGGTTGTTTTTTTGAGAAATAAATATTTAATTTTTAGTATCCTATCAATATTATTTTTGTCATTTCTTTCAGGCTGTGCTAATCAAAATGATACAGAATCAGCGACTATTTCAACTAATACTGATTCTAAATATGTGAGTACTTTCAAAGATTTAAATTTAGGTATACTATTTGACTATAATTTCAAATTAAATAATGCTGATAAAAGTTGGGTTGATCTTTGGGTTGAAAGTTACAAGGATGGGCAATTGGAATCTGATTCACTAATGACACTATCTTATGGGCAAAGTCCAAACAAAGTAGAGAAAGGTAATATTGGGTTTGGAATAATAAAGAATGATGATGCTGAATCATTTGCTTTTCTTTATGCACCAAGTGTTAAATCATTCCCTCAAAAAATCGACAAAATTCAATCCACTGAAGGTATTGTTAGTGGATGGTACTCTGCACTTGGAGATGAAACCGTAAAATTAAAATTAAATGAAACTTATGTATTGGCTGTATACAGAGAATCAAAAGGAAACTCTTTACAAACATATGACTTGCAGGACGAGAATGAAGTAAAGAAAATGATAGATGATGTCCGTCTTGTGTATTTATTAAAATTAAAAATTCATAATGAATCTAATTAAAGCTAATTTCAAGAGCATCTAAGGTGCAGTTTTAATCATAGTTTGAATTTTATCCTGCCTGAGCGGTTCTCTCGGGACCTGATCACTTCTCTTTGGAACCCGATCACTTTTTCGCCTTACCCGAGCAGCTTTCGGGGTTACCTGATCACTTTCCTACGCTACCCGATCACTTTTTCACACTACCCGAGCAGCTTCTCACGCTACCCGATCACTTTGCCAAAATCTACCCCAACCAACAACAAAAAATCGCCTCAAAAGTATATAAATACTTTTGAGGCGATACCAGTAAAGCTACTAAGTAATAGCTTATTTTAAGTTATAGAATGAATTTAAACCAAGGTACTCAGCTGTTGCACCAAGTTGATCTTCGATGCGAAGAAGTTGGTTGTATTTAGCTACGCGGTCTGTACGAGATGGAGCACCTGTTTTAATTTGACCAGCGTTAGTTGCAACTGCGATATCAGCAATTGTTGCATCCTCAGATTCACCAGAACGATGTGAGATAACTGCTGTGTAACCAGCGCGTTTTGCCATTTCGATTGCTTCGAATGTTTCTGTTAACGTACCGATTTGGTTTACTTTGATAAGGATTGCATTACCAACACCTTGCTCAATACCAGCCGCTAATTTTTTCGTATTTGTTACGAATAGATCGTCGCCTACTAATTGTACGCGAGCGCCGATACGATCTGTTAATAATTTGTGTCCTGCCCAGTCGTTTTCGTCTAAGCCATCTTCAATTGAGATGATTGGGTATTTAGCAGTTAATTCCTCGTACCAGTCAACCATTTCTTCAGAAGTTTTGACAACACCTTCACCGTCTAAGTGATATTTGCCATCTTCTTTATTGAATAATTCAGATGACGCAACGTCCATTGCAAGTTTTACTTCTTCACCTGGTTTATAGCCAGCTTTTTCGATTGCTTCTAAAATTACAGTAATGGCTTCTTCGTTAGAACCAAGGTTTGGTGCGAAACCACCTTCGTCACCTACAGCTGTGTTATAGCCTTTCGCTTTAAGCACTGCTTTTAAGTTGTGGAAGATTTCAGCGCCCATACGTAATGCATGGCGGAATGATTCTGCTCCTACAGGCATTACCATGAATTCTTGAATGTCTACGTTGTTGTCAGCGTGAGCGCCACCATTTATGATGTTCATCATTGGTACTGGTAGTTGTTTTGCGTTAAATCCACCAAGATATTGATAAAGAGGTACATCTAAATAATCTGCCGCAGCATGTGCAACTGCCATTGATACACCTAGAATGGCGTTGGCACCTAGTTTACCTTTGTTTTCTGTGCCATCTAGCTCGATTAAAGCTTTGTCGATGACTACTTGATCAAGAACTGAGTAGTTACCTTCTAGCTCTTGAGCAATAATTGTGTTTACATTTTCAACTGCTTTTAATACACCTTTGCCTAGGTAACGAGATTTGTCACCGTCGCGTAATTCTACTGCCTCATATTCACCTGTAGATGCACCTGATGGTACGATTGAGCGTCCAAAAGCGCCTGATTCTGTAAATACTTCAACTTCTACCGTTGGATTCCCACGTGAGTCTAAAACTTCGCGCGCATAAATTTGTGTAATAAATGGCATAATTAATTCTCCTCTTTTTCAATTAATGATTGACCTGTCATTTCAGAAGGTTGTGACACCTCTAATAATTCTAACATGGTTGGCGCCAAATCGGCTAAAATGCCACCATTTCTTAACATTAAATTTGGTTTTGTCACAATTACTGGAACAGGATTTGTTGTATGAGCTGTCATTGGAGCCCCTTCTAAAGTAAGAACTTCATCAGAGTTACCATGGTCAGCTGTAATAATAGCTGCGCCACCTTTTGCAAGGAGTGCATCTACTACTTTACCAAGACATTCATCGACTGTTTCAATGGCCTTGATTGTTGGCTCTAACATTCCGCTATGCCCAACCATATCAGGGTTAGCGAAATTAAGAATAATGCCATCAAATTTATCGGCCGCAATCTCTGCAAGCAATGCTTCTGTTACCTCGTAAGCACTCATTTCAGGTTTTAAATCGTATGTTGCAACTTTTGGAGATGCAATTAAAATACGCTCTTCCCCTTCAAATTTCTCCTCACGGCCACCACTCATAAAGAATGTAACATGGGGATACTTTTCTGTTTCTGCAATACGAAGCTGTGTTTTGCCATTAGAAGCTAACACTTCACCAATCGTATTTTTTAAGTTGTCGTTTTCATACGCAACTTGCGCATGCACTTCATCACTGTAGTGTGTGAATGATACAAATTTTAAATTCTTTGGTTGCTTATCTGATAATGCAAAGCCATCAAATTCATTATTTGTAAACACTTTCGACAGCTGAATTGCACGGTCAGGGCGGAAGTTGAAGAAAATAACAGCGTCATTATCGTCAATTGTTGCCACTGCTTCTCCATGCTCTTGAACGCTAAATGGAATAACAAACTCATCTGTTACATCATGCTCATATGATGCCGCTACGCCACTTGCCGCGCTGTCAGCTGTTTGACCAACACCATCTACTAGTACATTGTACGTAAGGGCTACACGATCCCAACGTTTATCACGATCCATTGCATAATAACGACCATGAATAGAAGCAAATTGACCTACGCCAATGTCCTTCATTTGTTTTTCAGTTTCTTCAATATAGCCTAGAGCTGTTGATGGTCCAACATCACGACCATCTAAGAAACCATGTACAAAGACTTTGTCTAAGCCTTGTTGTTTAGCAAGCTTTAATAGTGCAAACATATGCTCATAATGGCTATGTACGCCACCGTCTGAAAGTAAGCCCATAATATGAAGCTTAGATTGATGAGCTTTAGCATGTGCTATTGCATCCAAAAATGCTTTATTCGTAAAGAAATCTCCTTCACGAATAGATTTGTTTAAGCGTGTTAAGCTTTGGTAGACAATACGTCCAGCACCTATATTTAGGTGTCCAACTTCAGAGTTCCCCATTTGACCTTCAGGTAACCCCACTGCTTCACCAGCTGCAGTTAATGTTGAATGCGAGAACTCATTCCAAAAACGATCGAAGTTAGGTTTGTTAGCTTGGGCTACTGCATTTCCGAACGTTTCGTCGCGAAATGCAAAGCCATCTAGAATAATTAATGCTACTGGCTTTTTAGGCATTAGCTGCCGCCTCCAATAATTTTAAATATGATTCTGGTTGTAAACTTGCTCCACCAACTAAAGCGCCATCGATATGTTCTTTTGATAATAATTCCTGAATGTTTTCAGGTTTTACGCTACCGCCGTATTGAATACGTACAGCATTGGCCGTTTCAGCATTATATAATTCCTTCACTACTGCACGAATTGCTCCACATACTTGGTTAGCATCTTCTGCTGTAGCTGTTTTACCTGTACCGATTGCCCAAATAGGTTCATAAGCGATCACCATATGCTCTACTTCTTGTGCTCCAAATCCTGCAAGTGCTGCTGTAATTTGATGAGCAACCTTTTGCTCAGTAGTCCCCGCTTCACGTTCCTCAAGCGTTTCTCCACAGCAAATAATTGGTACGATATTATGCGCCAATGCTGCAGCAACCTTTTTATTGATGGCTTCATCTGTTTCGTTATAATATTCACGTCGTTCAGAGTGTCCTAAAATAACATAGTCTACTTCCACGCTTGCTAGCTGAGCTGGACTAATTTCCCCAGTGAATGCACCTTCGTTTTCATAGTGCATCGTTTGAGCACCAATTGCTAGCTCAGATTCACTAGCAACTTGCACAAGCGTAGGTAGGTAAAGTGCTGGTGCACAAACAACAGCGTCTACTTTATCATTTGAAGGAAGTTTGTCCTGTACCGCATCGACAAATTGGATAGCCTCTTCAAATGATTTATACATTTTCCAGTTACCTGCAATAATTGGTTTACGCATCGTTATTGCCTCCTATGTTTTTTTATTTTAAACAGTTTTACTTATCGTTTAATGCCACAATTCCAGGAAGCTCTTTCCCTTCCATTAATTCAAGTGAGGCACCGCCACCTGTAGAAATATGGTCCATTTTATCGGCAACTTCAAATTTTTCTACTGCCGCTGCAGAATCCCCGCCACCAATAACTGTATAACCAGTTGTTATTGCCATAGCGTCAGCTACAGTTTTTGTACCATTCGCGAATTTATCCATTTCAAAGACACCCATTGGTCCATTCCAAATGATTAATTTAGAATTTTTAATAACTTCTGCATAGTTAGCAGCTGTTTTTGGACCGATATCTAAGCCCATCCAGTCAGCTGGAATAGCGTCTACATCGACAATTTGTGTTTCAGCATCTTTTGAAAATTCGCTTGCGACTACGGCATCGATTGGCATATGTAATTGCACGCCTTTTGCCTTTGCTTTTTCAATAAAGGATTTTGCTAAATCGATTTTATCTTCTTCTAATAAAGATTTACCGATATCATAGCCTTGCGCTTTAATGAATGTGAATGATAAACCGCCACCGATAATTAGGTGGTCTACTTTTTCTAATAAGCTTTCAATCACACCAATTTTGTCTTTAACTTTGGCACCACCAATAATTGCTGTAAATGGACGCTCTGGGTTAGATAATGCTTTACCTAGCACATCTAATTCCTTTTGCATAAGGAAACCAGATACTGCTGGTACATACTTGGCAAATCCTTCAGTTGACGCGTGTGCACGGTGAGCTGCACCGAACGCATCATTGACATAAACGTCCGCTAATTTTGCAAATTGCTCTGCTAATGCTGGATCATTTTTCTCTTCGCCAGCGTGGAAGCGAACATTTTCAAGAAGAATAATGTCACCATTTTGCATATTTGCAACCGCTTCTTCTACCTCTTGACCAATTGACTCATCTAATTTCGTAACAGGTTTACCCATTAATTCAGCTAAACGTACACCGACTGCAGTTAGGCGCATATCCTCTTTTACTTCACCCTTTGGACGTCCTAAGTGAGAAGCTAAAATTACTTTGGCACCTTGTTCCACTAAATATTCAATTGTAGGAATTGCTGCTCGAATACGTGTTTCGTCAGTAATCGCACCATCTGCCATCGGTACATTAAAATCAACACGTACAAATACACGCTTACCTTTTACATCAATATCTTTCATCGTCTTCTTATTTAACATGAAGAAACCCCCTTCAAAGTTCTTAGTCATGAATTACCTGGATTCACCCATCTTGGCTCCTCACATCATTCACTTAACTGTATTAGATAAAAATAGTTGATCCATCATCACATAGGATTAATTCTGTTTAATAAGCCTTTTCAGAAAAGCGCTCAGAACGGAAATCAACCCACGTTATGGTGAAGTACCCTTTTACTTGCTTATATAGTAGCAAAAGTCACGTTCTATGTCTTGCGATTACATAACCAGTCACATGACCGCCTTATATTTCGTATCAATTTCGCCTTGGCGTAATTGCGTCCGGATTTTGAATTGTGCCCGCACAATTCATTCCTTTCAAAATCCGTGACATCCGCCGGAGGCTTTATCTTCATTCAGTAAGTGTTTGGACACCTACTAAAAAGGAAGCACATCTCCATTCATCACCACCTTCTGAGGTGGGTGTATTCTGTAACTGACGTTTCACTTACGTTACAAAAGACATTTGCTGAATGAAGATAAAAAGGAGTAAGGGTAAATTTCCCTTACTCCCATTACCCTTGTATATTATATCTTCTAGATATTATAAAGGCTATACTTTTTGTGCGCAAAAAGCAGTATTATGTCACACTTTTTACTTAAGTTATCGAATTATGACACTTATTTAGTGTTTAATCCTTTATCTGCGATATATAAAGCTAAGTCCATTAAACGAGTAGAGTAACCAATTTCGTTATCATACCATGCTAGAACTTTTACCATACTATTTTCTAATACCATTGTAGAAAGACCATCTACAGTCGAAGAGTTATGGTTACCATTGTAGTCAATTGAAACTAATGGTAATTCATTGTAACCTAAAATGCCTTTAAGTTCGTTTTCTGAAGCTTCTTTTAACGCCGCATTAATGGCTTCTTTTGTTACTTCTGCTTTTAGCTCCACTACTAAGTCAACACATGAAACGTTTGGTGTCGGTACACGCATAGAGAAGCCATCTAGTTTACCTTTTAAGTGAGGTAATACTTTTGAAACTGCAACTGCTGCACCTGTTGTTGTTGGAATCATTGACACTGCACCAGCACGTGCGCGACGTGGGTCAGAGTGCGGGAAGTCAAGGATACGTTGATCGTTTGTATATGAGTGAATTGTTGTCATCATACCACGCTCAATGCCAAATTTTTCATCAAGTATTTTTGCAACTGGCGCTAGACAGTTCGTTGTACAAGAAGCGTTTGAAATAACATCGTCTGTTTCAGGGTTGTAATCCTCATGGTTAACACCCATAACAAACGTTGGCATTTCGCCTTTCGCTGGGGCTGAAAGAATAGCTTTTTTAGCACCTGCTTGAATATGTTTACCTACTTCTTCCATAGAGCGGAATCTACCTGTACATTCAAGTACTACATCAACACCTAGTTCGCCCCAAGGTAAATTAGCAGGATCTTTCTCAGCATAAACTTTAATGTTTTTTCCATTTACTACGAAAGAATCGCCGTCTGCATAAACATCAGCATCGTAGATACCATGTACTGAATCATAAGTTAATAAGTGTGCAAGTTGACCTGCATCTGTTAGGTCATTTACTGCCACCACTTCGAATTCATCGTGCTTCATAGCTTCACGAAATACTAATCGTCCAATACGTCCAAATCCATTAATCGCTAATTTTAATGCCATTGTCAATTCCTCCAATATTGTTTAAATAATTAATTTTGCCTCGGACATTTATAATATCCGCAATTGGCTTTATTCTCATTCAGAGAGTGTTGTAGCACCCGCTGAAATATGAGTTCCAAGTTAATTTATTAAGAAGATAAACTTTCGGCGATAGCTTTTGCCGCTACCTCATCCGTTATAAAAATGGTTTGCTTTGGTGCTACCTTAAAGTACGATAGCATCGCCTTCACTTTTTGTTTACCAGCAGCGACTGCAATGACTTGCTTACTTCTTTGCACTTGCTCAAACTGAATACCGATTGTTCGAATTCGATGTACAATTTCGCCTTCTGCATTGAAATAATAACCAAATGCTTCACTAACTGCACCCATTTCTTCGAGTATCCGTAAATCCTCCGGCGATGAATTACGACGAACAGCCATTTCTTCTGCCGAGCCAATACCATGAATAACACAATCTGCATGATCATAATAATTCATCATTTCAGTTACCATTGGCTCTGTTAACATTGCTTGATAGGCCTGCTCACTTAAATGCTCCGGTAAAAATAATGTGCGATACTGTGCATCCATCTGCATGGCAAATGTTGAGACAAGTGTATTGGCTTGCATTTGCATTTCATGCCCAATACCTCCACGAGCAGCAACAAATGTGATGTTGTTTGCGTCAGCTGGCTGTAAAAATTGCGCGAGTGATGCAACCGACTTGCCACCAGTAACAGCTACTATTTGATCATCAAAGGTTGTTGACATAAATTGCTGTGCTGCCTCTTTTCCAAGCAATGTTAATATCGTATCGTCTTCATTGTAATCACCTGGAACAACAATTACATGCTGGAAGCCAAAATGGTTTTTCAATGATTTAGCTAGCTGTGTAAGACCAGACCATTCATAGACTAGTGCTCGTAGCTTATCTATAACTACTTCACCTTCGTCTGTACATACCATGCCCGACTTTTGAGAATCTAATAACCCTTGCTCGCGTAAAATATCCGTTTCTTTACGAATTTCTCGTTCAGTCATTTTAAGTGAATCAGCAAGTGTCCGACGCCCAATTGGCTGCATAAGCTGAACTGTTTGCAAAATACGATATCTCGATTGTAGAAGCGGATACATTTCTGGAAGTAGCCTTTGCTGTGCCTCAGGTACAGATAACATATTAATCTACTCCCTTTTCAATAGCGGTGGGTTATTTTTCGTCCCACTATTTAAAATTATGTCCCACTTACAATTTCATTATAATACGCTTTATAAATAATGTAAAGTAACAAAAAACTTGTTTAATTTACAATAAAGCCGTTTAGTAAGAGAAGAATTATTAGACGTGACATGAAGCTCTCTATTATTCAATTATGAAAACGTTGAATAAAATGGAACCATTTTACAATTGATTCGTATTAATAGACAATAGGATATATCAGAAAAATAGTTGGCTCACATATATAAGGGAGGGTTTCTAATTGAAGAATTCTATTTCGAAAGCATTAGAATGTCCAAAATGCGGAGGGAAGGAATTGGGGAAAGGTAAGCAAAATGGATATGGAGTTATCCATCCTGAAAATAAGATGAGTATAGGTTCAGCTGTAGAATTCATTATTTGCACAGAATGTGGATTTATAATCGAAAGCTATGTAAAAAAACCGGAGAAATTTAAGGGTACAATTTTTTGAGGAAATATTGTAAATAAAACCTAAAAGGAATTTTTTTATTAAAACACTCTGGAATTAGCGTTCATTGTATGTAGACACATAAAGGACTATTTATTTTATGTATAGTGGCCTAATTGTGAATACGCTAAAGTTTAAATTAGCTTTTTTTGCAAAAGACAATTGCAAAAAGAAAGGATTAGGTGATTGGAGTGGAGGCTGGGCGACTCCTTGGGGATCAGCAATAGAGGAACGAAGGCTAAAACCATCACCTCCTGTGATAACGCCTTCGTGACCAACATCGTGTTGGCCCGAGACCCTGGAGCGAGCAACGCGAGTGAAGCGGCTCATCGGACGCCCCCAGGAAAGCGCCCAGCCGGAACGGAAATCAACCACAGGTTATGCTGATGAGTCTGATAAATATAAATATCGTGTTGTTTCTAGTATTAATGAAAAACTCGTAGCCAATTAGACATGGCTACGAGTTTTTTGTTAGCTTATTTTGTGTAAGATAAAATTGCGTTTTTCTTAAATCCGCATAAAGCTTTTGTTGCTTCACTTTTATTTGTGTATTCAAAAATACGAACGTCCTTTTTCTCAAATACTGTAATAACCCACATGGTGAATTCTCCCTTCAACTATACGTTTTTGTAATATAACAATCACTAAAAATGTGATGCAATTGATAAACTGTTTTATAACAACCTCTTACTGATTCCTATTCTACTCTTATTTTTTTAAAAATAAAGCCGAATGTGAAGGTCTTCACAAACTGTTCAAATTCTAAACGCTTTCATTGAACAATTTGTGAATTGTGGTTATTACCGCTAAAAATTCGGGTAAAGTAACTATCAATTTTGTCGATGTTGGTCACTCAGTCTTTTGTTGTTGTTGTTGTTGTTGTTGTTGTTGTTGTTGTTGTTGCTTTTGCTTTCGCACAGATAAATTGCCATAAGACGTGGCGTTCTTAGCCTAAGTTCCTCTTTTCAGTGGATGTTTGAACACACTCTGAAAGAAATTAAAAAATTCCGCTCCTTCCTCACTGCCACATACATAGCAAGAAAAAATGCGAAATTTTTAAGGTTCATCTATTGTTTTGTCTCATTAAACGTGCGATTTGTTGCTCATTTGTATGTTCGATTTCTTCTAATTTTTGAATTACTAATTGTTGTCTATCATTAGAATGATTCTGGCTTAACTTCTTCTTACCTTCCATACTTAAGATTTTTAATTTAAAGCCTTGAACTCCTTTGTTTAGATTGCTTACAAGCTGATCATCTACCTGAGTTAAGCTATATGTGCTGGTATGATGTTCATATTTTTTAATCATGTTGTTAAAGGATTGTATCAATTCATCATCGTGTTCAATAAGCTCGATTTCTCCATAAATATGTACTGCTACATAATTCCATGTTGGGACAGCTTGATTTGTTTCATACCACGAGGGAGATATGTAGCAATGTGGCCCATGAAATATTGCTAAAACCTGTTGATTTTCAATATCCTTCCATTGAGGATTTCCATTTGCAAAATGCCCAATTAAACAGTCCTTAGTGTCATTCAACAACAACGGGAGATGTGTAGCAACTGGCATTCCTTCCTGAGTTGAAAAGAGTGTTGCAAAACTGTTCTCCTGAATCACTTCTATCATCTCGGATCTATCCTTCATTTTAAAAGCTGCTGGTACGTACATAAGCAACTCCCCCTTTGTTATTCGCTACACAAATGCTCCATAAGTGTTGCGTAATCCAAATTGCCGTATTGTATTACTTGCCCATCCTTTTCTACTACCGGAATCATTAACATATACTTTTCATGTATGCTCTCATCTTCTTCAATATTAATAATTTCAAGATCGAAATCTATATCTTCCTGTACGAGCTTTAAAGTATGCAGTCCCTCTACACAAAGTCCACAATTATCTCGACTAAAAAATTTCACGTCCAATTACAGCACCTCCCTTAAGAGCTATTATAAAACGAAACAGCTATTAATAACCAAGATACTGTAATGACACCTTTTGTTTATTGTTTAATTGTTTCAGAATCTTTTTTTACAACATTGGTATTCTTGCCAATAATTACGGACGCCACAACAATGAATGCTATTACAATAGTAAATAATGTAATAGGTTCATTGAGAAATAAAGCTGCAAAAATAATCATTAAAAATGGCTGTAAATATTGAATTTGGCTTACTCTTGAAATGCCTCCCATAGCCATTCCACCATACCAGGCTACATATGCTAAAAATTGACTCACAATAGCAAGATACAGAAAGCTAATCCAAGCTTTTAAAGGAGCATGCAACATCTCAACTGATACGTTTAGTAACACTGGAATAATAAGAAAAGGAGTAGCAATTATAATTGCCCAAGCAATTACTTGCCAGCTTCCTAATTCTCGTGCTAGTACCCCTCCTTCAGCATAGCTAAGTCCGAGTATAATGACTGCTGCCAATAATGCTAAATCTGCAACATGTAATTGGCCCAGTCCAAGATACATAGCGTAAATTATTACTGCCAATGCGCCAACTATACTTGATATCCAAAATTTAATGGACGGAATTTCGCCTCCCCTTATCATTGCAAACCCCGCTGTAGCTAAAGGTAAAAGGGCTAACTCTACAGCTCCATGAGAAACTGGCAAACTTGTCATAGCCCAAGAGGTGAGCAAGGGGAATCCTAAAACTGCGCCTAAAGAGACAATAATTAAACTCTTGAATTGACGAGCAGTGGGCAGTTTTTCTTTTTTCACAACCAATACAAGAGCAACTAAAATTGAAGCTACTACCGCTCTTCCTAAGCCAACAATTGTAGTCCCGAAATATTCTACTGCTACACTTGTTGCAGGTAATGTTAAGCTGAAACAGATGACGCCCACTAAGCCTAATAATAACCCCATTTTTTCCTTCTTATTGTCCTGCACCATTACCAACCCCTTATATTTTATGCAAATCTGTACCATTTGTGCTGGTATAATAAATATTAAGAGGAACTACCGTAAAAATAAACGATATTTTCCGTCATCTGTCCTGGTACAGAATAAAGGAGGCTTTGCATTGTATACAAAATATAATGAGGTTATTGATGAAATTAAAGATCAACTGGCACAGGGATTACTTATAGCAGGTAGTAAACTTCCTTCAGTACGACAACTCTCTGAAAAATTCTCCTGCAGTAAAAACACAGTTGTTAAAGCCTATGAAGAGCTAGAAAAAGAGCACTTAATTTTTTCGGTTCCTAAAAGCGGCTATTATGTTGTCAATGAATTTCAAAATCCAGACAGTAAAAATGATATTATTGACTTTTTGTCTGCTGGTCCAGATAAAGACATCATACCCTACATTGATTTTCAGCACTGCATCAATCAGGCCATTGATACTTATAAAGAAGAATTATTCACTTACACCGATCAACAAGGTCTATACTCTTTACGACTTCAAATGGTGAAGTATTTGCAAAGCTTACAAGTATTTACTGAACCTGAAAGATTATTTATTGTGTCTGGCTCTCAGCAGGCTCTTAATTTATTAGTTTCTATGCCATTTCCAAATGGGAAAAACAATATTTTAATTGAACAGCCTACTTATTTTGGCTTTATAGAGTCTGCCAATTTACAGCAAGTGACTACGTTCGGGATTGATTTATCTATGGATGGAATTGATTTCGATCGTCTAGAATATATATTTCGCAATAACGATATCAAGTTTTTCTATATTGTTCCGAGGTTTCAAAATCCACTTGGACATAGCTATACAAATAAAGAGAAAAAAAGGATTGTAGAATTAGCGGAAAAATACGATGTCTATATAGTTGAGGATGACTTTTTAGGGGATTTGGATCCAAATACTAAATCCGATCCATTATTCGCGTACAATCCTTCTGGCAGAGTTATTTATATTAAAAGTTTTTCTAAAGTTTTTCTACCTGGTTTAAGAGTTGCGTCTTTAGTTCTTCCAAAAATAATGACTAACAATTTTTTACGCTATAAATTTACTGCCGATTTTAATAGTTCGGTTCTTTCACAAGGAGCATTAGAAATTTATTTAAAAAACGGAATGTTTAATAGCCATATTAAGAAAATAAAAGAGCTATATTATAGAAAAATGAAACATCTTCAGGAAGCTTGTGAGTTATTGCTGCCAAATAACACGCATTATACGAAACCCTCTTCAGGATTTTATCTTACTATCTCCCTGCCCGAGAAAGTGACCGCAAAGCAGATCGTCAATTTGTTAAAAGAGCAAAATGTCCTTGTGGATGATGCAGCTAGAATGTTCCTACCAGAATATAAAAAGGAAAATCTGATTCGATTAAGTATTTCTCAAGTGAATGAGCGTCAAATTCATGTTGGAGTAGAAAAGCTAGCCCGTTGTATTACATTAATTAACAATAAGAAAAATGATATATATCGAAATACTTTTCAGCTCTTATAACGGCTCTTCATCCAAATAAGTCTCGACTGTACAATCGGGAGTGGCAAGAACAATTTAGAGTCTTCAACTAGAAAAGACTGTGCAAGAAATTTATGCACAGTCTTCTTTATATTATTTTTTCAGATGGCTATCTAAGAATTTTAGCATTGCAGTGTAAAATTCGATACTGTTTTCTTCATTACGGAAACCATGGCCTTCATTATCCTTCACCATGTATTCCACATCAACACCTCTTGCACGTAATGCTTCAACGATTTGATCAGATTCAGCTTTGTTTACACGTGGATCATTTGCACCTTGAGCTACAAATAGCGGTGTTTTAATTTTATCCACATGGAAGACAGGTGAAGCTGCTGTTAATAGCTCCTTATCTTTTTCAGGATGCCCTACACGCTCATAAAGCATTTCACGCATTGTTTCCCAATATGGAGGGATTGTATTTAATAGTGTAAAGATATTCGATACACCTACGTAATCAACTGCTGCTGCATATAGATCTGGTGTATAAGTGATACCTGCTAATGTTGCATAACCTCCAAAGGATGCACCATAAATTCCGATGCGTTTAGGGTCTGCAATGCCTTGGTCGATTGCCCATTGTACGCCATCTGTAATATCATCCTGAATTTTCAGACCCCATTGCTTATTACCAGCTTCAAGGAATTTTTTACCGTATCCTACGGAAGAACGGAAATTGACTTGTAGTACTGCATAACCACGATTTGCTAGTAATTGCACCTCAGGATTAAAGCCCCACATATCACGTGCCCATGGTCCACCGTGTGGATTGACGATAAGTGGCAGATTTTTAGCCTCTTTGTTTTTCGGTAAAGTTAAATAACCGTTAATTGTTAGACCGTCTCGACTTTTATATGAAATTGGGTGCATTTCTGAAAGCTCCTCTTGTTTTAACCAAGGGCTTAATGTTGCCATTTCTGTTATTTCATCTGTTGTTGAATCGTAGTAATAATATTTTCCGAAAACAGTGTCACTAGAAACGTTAACAATGAATTTTGTCATTTCTTTATTGTAATCATTAATGCTTAATTCACTTTCTTGAACACCTAATTTGTTTTGAATTTTACGGAATATTTTTTCAAAGTCCTCGTCAAAGAATTGATAGTGTCCTTTATCTGTTATATATGCACCGTATAATAATTTATCTTTCTCAGAATTATATAATACACCCATTACATCCACTTCTGAGTTGGACATAATTACTTCCTCATTTCCTTCTAAATCATATTTCACTACTTCTACTTTATCTCTTCCTTTATTAGTAGTTGCAAAAATATGTTTATTGTCTTTAGAGAAAGCAAGTGGCATTACTTCATCTCCTGCTTTCATTTCAATAAATGGTTTGAATTCATCTTTCTCTGAGTCACGGTAAAGGACTGTTCCTTCTACACCATCTGAAGCAACTGCCATACGTACATTTCCATCATGATCTGCTAACCAACTTGAAATATTACCTGGGTTTTTCGCAACATGATTAGTTTCTCCAGTCTTCACATTAAGCTTGTACACATCAAAGACTTTTGCATCTTCTTTATTCATCGTAATAAGGATTTCGTCTTTAACGCCCTGTAAATCACTTAATAACCCAACTGTTACGTTCGGATATGGCGTTAAATCCTTTTCCTCATTACCATTAAATGTTGTTGAATAAATGTGGAAGTTTTCATCGCCACCTTTATCCTTTACATATAGTAAATTATCATCTTTCCAGAAGGATCCACCAATATCGCGATCTGTTGAACTAGATACGCGTACTGGCTCACTATCATCATTCATTTTCTTTACGAACACATTTGAACGATTTTCCCATGCAGATTTATAAGTAATGTAATTACCATCTGGTGAAAGCTGATAGCCGGCGTTTCCTGGGTGTTTCATGAAATCTTCGACAGAAATTTCTTTCACACCTTCATTATTGCCGACACCGTTTTTCACATTTTTAGCATTGTTCAAGATTTTAACCGCATCTTGTTTAGAAATCGTTTCACTAGCTGACAGACCGTTAAATAAACCAAGCTTATTTGCTTTTTCTTGATACTCAGCTAGTGTTGCTTCTTTTTCTTCTTTATTTAAAGCTCTTATTAAAATACGTGCCGCTTCATCACGTTTTATATTGATACTTAAATCTTTTAATTCTTCTCCCTTTACCCATTGATCAATGATTTGCTGACGCATTGTCTCTGATCCGTGTTGGAATGTTAGAGCTGTTACAGTTAAATCTAAAAATTCTTTAGCAGATAGACGTTCCTCTTTTACTTCTACTTGACTACTAGTTTCATTGGCAGCGCGCACTTCCTGCATAGAAACTGGAATGACTGCAGATGACGTTAAAATAACCGCTAATGATGCTGATAAAAACCTTTTTTTCAAAATGATTCCCCCTTATATCAGTACGCATTACGCATATTGTAAATACAATGAAATTATACCAACTTTAGCACTTTTGTCAATTATTGGTTCAGATGAAAAAGACTGCGCAAGAAACTTACTTCCTGCACAGTCTTCTTTCCTATTATTTTTTTAGATGGCTATCTAAGAATTTTAGCATTGTATTATAAAATTCAATGCGGTTTTCTTCATTCTGGAAACCATGTCCTTCATTATCTTTCACCATGTATTCCACATCAACGCCTCTTGCACGTAATGCTTCAACGATTTGATCAGATTCTGCCTTATTTACACGTGGATCATTTGCACCTTGAGCTACAAATAACGGTGTTTTAATTTTATCTACATGGAAGACAGGTGAAACAGCTGTTAATAGCTCTTTATCTTCTTCTGGATGTCCCACGCGCTGATAAAGTTGGTTACGCAATGTATCCCAATACGGAGGGATTGTATTTATAAATGTAAAGATGTTGGATACACCTACATAGTCCACTGCTGCAGCATATAGATCTGGAGTGTAAGTGATCCCAGCTAAAGTTGCATAACCTCCAAATGATGCACCGTAAATTCCGATGCGTTTAGGGTCTGCAATGCCTTGGTCGATTGCCCATTGTACACCATCTGTAATATCATCTTGAATTTTTAGACCCCATTGTTTATTACCAGCCTCTAAAAATTCTTTTCCATAGCCAGTTGAAGAACGGAAATTCACTTGTAGTACCGCATAACCACGATTTGCTAGTAATTGCACCTCATTATTAAAGCCCCACATATCACGTGCCCATGGTCCACCGTGTGGATTAACGATAAGTGGCAGATTTTTAGCCTCTTTGTTTTTCGGTAAAGTTAAATAACCGTTAATTGTTAGACCGTCTCGACTTTTATATGAAATTGGGTGCATTTCTGCAAGCTCCTCTGGGTTTAACCAAGGGCTTAGTGTTGCCATTTCAGTCATTTCATCTGTCGTTGAATCGTAGTAATAATATTTTCCGAAAACAGTGTCACTAGAAACACTAACAATGAATTTTGTCATTTCTTTGTTGTAATCATAAATGGCCATTTCATTTTCTTGAACACCTAATTTATTTTGAATTTTACGGAATAGTTTTTCGAAGTCTTCGTCAAAGAATTGATAATGAATCTTATCTGATACATATGTACCATACAATACTTTATCTTTCTCAGAACTATATAATACACCCATTACATCCACTTCTGGATTGGACATAATTACTTCTTCATTGCCTTCTAAATCATATTTAACTACTTCTACTTTATCTCTTCCTTTATTAGATTTCACCAAAATATGTTTATTGTCTTTAGTGAAACCAAGTGGCATTACTTGATCTCCATCTTCTATTTCAATAAATGGCTTGAATTCATCTTTCTCTGAATCACGATAAAGAACAGTGCCTACTACACCATCTGAAGCAACTGCCATACGTACATTTCCATTACGGTCTGCTAACCAGCTCGTAATATTACCTGGGTTTTTCGCAACATGTGTAGTTTCTCCAGTCTTCACATTAAGCTTGTACACATCAAAGACTTTCACATCTTCTTTATTCATCATAATAAGGATTTCATCTTTAACACCCTGTAAGTTACTTAATACCCCAACTGTTACATTCGGATAAGGTGTTAAATCCTTTTCCTCATTACCATTAAAAGATGTTGAATAAATGTGGTGGTTTTCATCGCCACCTTTATCTTTTACATATAGTAAATTATCATCTTTCCAGAATAATCCCCCGATATCACGATCCGTTGAATTGGATACACGTACTGGCTCACTATCGTCATTCATTTTTTTCACGAAAACGTTTAATCGATTTTCCCATGCAGAAGCATAAGTAATGTAATTGCCATCTGGTGAAAGTTCATAGCCCATGTTTCCTGGATTTTTCATAAAATCTTCTACGGAAATCTCTTTCACACCTTCATTATTGCCGACACCTTTTTTCACATTTTTAGCATTGTTCAAGATTTTAACCGCATCTTGTTTAGAAATCGTTTCACTAGCTGACAGACCATTAAATAAACCTAGTTTATTAGCTTTTTCTTGATATTCAGCAAGTGTTGCTTCTTTTTCCTCTTTATTTAAAGCTCTTACTAAAATACGTGCTGCTTCATCACGTTTAATATGTACACTTAAATCTTTTAATTCTTCACCTTTTACCCATTGATCAATGATTTGCTGACGCATTGTCTCTGATCCATGTTGGAATGTTAAAGCTGTTACAGCTAAATTTAGAAACTCCTTAGCAGATAAACGTTCCTCTTTTACTTCTACTTGACTGCTAGTTTCATTGGCAGCGCGCACTTCCTGCATAGATACAGGGATAACCGCAGATGACGTTAAAATAACCGCTAATGATGCTGATAAAAATCTCTTTTTCAAAATGATTCCTCCTTATATCAGTTCGTGTTATATCGTTAGTCGATATAATTGAATTATAACAATTTTATCTTTATTGTCAATTATTGATAATAATTAAACATATTTGACTTTTAAACCAATAAAAAAAGTGAACTGCAATGAGCTCACTTTTTGAATATAATCAATTATGCCTCGGCATAATTAATTAGGCCACCTTACATTCATCTCACCACCTATAGAGGAGGGAGACTTCTGTAACTGCCGTTTCACTTTCGTTACAAAAAATATTTGTAACTGCCATTTCACTTACATTATATAAGGCATCTGATGTTAAAATTTCCGACTCGCTCCTCCACCAGCAGATGAGCCGCCTCCGAATCCGCCAAAACCACCGCCCCTAGAGCCGCCACCTCCAAAACCACCTGGAAAACCACCCGGAAAACCGCCACGTCTACCAGAACGAGGCCCTCCTCCTCTACCATTGGAAATAAACGTATAAATAATAAGTACGATGATAACAATTAAAATAATCATCCACGTTGGCATTTCTTCATCAGCTGTATTTGCAGGCACCTCTCCATCCCAATTATACTCTTGCGCGACAGTTTGAAATACTTCAGCGTACGTTGCTTTAAATGCCTTATTAATGTCTCCAGCACGTGCATCTGGATAAAACGCTGTATCTAAAATGCGCCCCAACTTGCCATCAGGTAATGCTCCTTCGAGACCTTGACCTACAGCAATAACGACATCATTATTGCCATCGCCCTGCCCAAATGTTGCTAAAATTAAAACACCATTATTTTTTTGCGCATCGCCAATACCCCATGAACGAATCATTTTTGTTGCATACATTTTTGGTTCTTCTCCGTTAATAGTATCTACCGTTACGACCATAATTTCAGCACCTGTACCTTTGTCTAGCTGCTCTGAATAACGATTGAGTTCTTCCTTTACGGATGTTGATAAAACATTAGCAAAATCATGAATATACGTATTTTTCATCGGTGTCGGCATTGCGGCATCTGCCATTCTTATAGATAGAATAAACATGACGCTAACAATAGCAAGTTGGAATATCAACCGTTTCATTATTGTTTACCTGAACTGCCAAAATCTATAGATGGTGCCTTTTCAGCACCCGCAGCTGCTTTAAAGTATTCTTTCTGTTCAAAACCAAACATCCCTGCAATAAGATTGCCCGGGAAACGTTTAACCGTTTTATTAAAAGTCTGCACTTCATTGTTGTAGTCTTCTCGAGCCACTGCTAAACGATTTTCTGTCCCAGCTAATTCATCCATTAATTGACGGAAATTTGCATCTGCCTTTAAATTTGGATAATTTTCTACGACTACTAGTAATCGACCAAGTGCTCCGTTTAATGCATCATTGGCAACCGCCTGTTCCTTTGGACTTTGCGCACTTCCCATTTGTGCACGTGCCTCTGTAATGCTAGCGATCACTTCTTTCTCATGTTTAGCATAACCTTTTACAGATTCTACTAAGTTCGGAATCAAATCGTAGCGACGTTGTAGCTGATTTTCAACCTGCGCCCATTTCGAATCTACGCTTTCCTCGGCCGTTACTAGACTATTGTATTTTGGAATAAATAGTAAGGCCAATACAACTAAAATAATAACGATTATTCCTACAGGTCCAAATATTTTTTTCAATTCTAAAACCTCCTTCGCTTTCTTTTAGCTATCATCCATGTTTTGGCGATAAGCCTTTCTTTTTTCTTACCACTAATGTGCAGCAAAAAAACATCTCTATTCTACATATATGCAAATGCATTAATACCGTATGAAATTTGTCTAACGTGCCATACTTAATACTGTAACAAACTATGATATTTAGGAGGCGCTTTTTTTGACACAATCGTTTCAAAACGAATCATCAAACCAAACATCATTCAACCAACAACAAAGCCTAAATCATGGTGGACATGAGCAAATGGACTTGCATGAAACAATCGGTGCAATCATTGCTTGTATGAATCAATCCATTGTTTTACGTCCACAGGTTAAGGACACAGAGTTGCTTAGTATTTTGGATCGCCAATATAATTTCACATTAGGTATGTATAACACTATTGTGGAATCTTATAACACAGGTCATGATCCGACTGTTCCTACAGGTCGCTATCAAATGGAGACAGGAAATAATTTTAAATATGGAATTAATCCTGGCCAACCTAAAAAGCCGATGCAAAATGCAAGTGAACTCAATGATGAATGTATTTCTGGCTTCTTACTTGGCGCTCAAAAAGGTGTGGCAAAAGGTATGACTGCAGCAGCAACAGAAACTACAAACCCTGTTGTTCGTCGTGTTATTGCAGATAGTATTCCCAACTGCATTGAAATGGCATACGAATTATCTATTTACCAAAATATGCATGGCTACTATCAAGTACCTCAATTTTCTCAACAAGATATGCAAACGATGCTTAACGCATACGGCACTACAACAAATCCCCTTCATTAATGATAAAAAACAAGAGCAGCCCCATCTGTGGTCACTATCACACGGGGCTGCTCTTGTTTAAAGGATTTTAAAACTTTTCCTAATGCTGTAGATGCCCAAAAAGCTCTTCCCGCGTCCCCTCTTCGCCAATATAGCCATCATTCATAAAGACAATACGATCTCTTTCTAAAAATAAAACAGTGCGAATCATAACTGAAAATAGCACCAGAAATAAATGTTTATACATTCATTTCTGGTGCTATTTTTAGATTATTTGCAAAAAAAAAAGAATCCCCTCAGATAGGATTCTTTTTTTCGACTAGTATAACTAGTCTTCACGTACAGTATGTTCACTAAAAAATAATTTGGAGTTGTTGCTTTTTTGAAGGTTTGAAAGAAACAAATACGGGAATAATGCCTACTAGGCAATATTTCCATTATTTTTCCTTCTCTTTTCCCCACTAAGCAGGCTGCTAAACTACTTATTAGGAGAATTGAGTTATAAAAGTAAATCAAATAATCAGTAAAATGGCGCCCTCGGAGGGAATCGAACCCCCAGTGCAAGAACCGGAATCTTACGTGTTATCCATTACACCACGAGGGCAATTAAACAAAAAAAAAAGTACTCACCCTAGGCTTTACGAAAAGCATGATGTAGATAACCCTCATTTGAAGCATACCTGACAAAATAGTGTACTGTACTTTAACTTATGTGACCTTATCAATTATACAAACGTATTGCCCATATTTCAACTATAGAATGCAAAACATTTTAACTTTTTTTATTTTGATTCATTAAGTGTCAAAATACCTATAAAAAAAAGATAATCCTCTGACGGATGTCATGGATTTTGAATTGCGCGGACACACTTTAAATTCTAGACATACTGTTTATCTGCGTGAGAGCGAGGCGTTCGCGGTATTTTTTATCTGCGTGGAAGCGAAGCG